>NZ_CP069396.1:5188665-5497331 GCF_016887565.1 Archangium violaceum | reverse complement strand
CCGGACTGGGTCTTCCGTGATGCGAGCGGAAATCTGGCGGGCAAGGAGCTCTTGTTCCAACGGATGAAGACGCACATCAACGCGGTCATGGGCCGTTACAAAGGCCAGATATACGCCTGGGATGTGGTCAACGAGGTCCTCGATGCCTCGCAGCCTGACGGATTGCGCCGCAGCTTGTGGTACCAGATCGCCGGGGAGGAGTTCATCGAGAAGGCGTTCCTGTTTGCCCGCGAAGCGGACCCGGACGCGGTATTGTTCATCAATGATTACAATACACACGAATCAGGCAAGAGCCAGGCCATGTATGACCTGGTCAAGCGTTTGATCGCCAAGGGGATTCCGATTGATGGTGTCGGACACCAGACGCACGTCAGCCTCTACTATCCGACGATTCAGGAGATCGAGAGCTCCATCGTCAAATTCGCCGATCTGGGTGTCGAGACGCACATCACCGAACTGGATATGAGCGTGTACTACGACTCCTCGCAGCGGTACGACACGTTCCCGGAGGAGTTGAAGCAGAATCAGGCCTCTCTTTACAAACAGCTATTCGAGGTCTTCAAAAGACACAAGAACCTGGTCACCAGCGTCACGTTGTGGGGCAAGGATGACGGAAATACCTGGCTGCGAACGTTCCCGGTGGCCCGAAACAATTGGCCCCTCTTGTTCAATGAGCGTCTGCAATCCAAACAGGCCTACTGGGCCATCGTGAACGCGTCCGCCGTCCCCGCTCCACCCACCGGGTTGACCGCGACGGCGGGCAATGGAAGGGTCGATTTGAGTTGGAGCACCTCGACCAATGCCAGCTCATACAAAGTCAAGCGCTCGACGACAAGTGGCGGACCGTACACCCCCCTGGCAGCGGTCAGCGGCACGAGCTACTCCGACACGTCGGTGACGAACGGAACGACGTATCATTACGCCATCAGTGCGGTAAACGCCGCGGGCGAGAGCGGGAACTCGGCGCAGCTGAGCGCAACCCCTCGGGATACATCGACGCCTCCCTCGGGCAATCTCGTGCTGCAATACCGTGCGGCGGACATCCTGGTGGGTGATAACGGATTGAAGCCGCACTTCAAGATCAAGAACAACGGCGGCGAGCCCGTGGGGATGAGCGAGCTGTCCATCCGCTACTGGTTCACGATGGATGGGGAAAAGCCGCTTGCCATCTACTGTGATTATGCCCGCGTCGGCAACTCGAACGTCACCGGCAAGCTGGTGAAGATGGGCATGGGGAAGACGGGGGCGGATCATTACCTGGAGATCGCCTTCAATTCCGCTGCTGGTAGCATTCCGGCTGTTGGCGATTCAGGCGAAATCCAGATCCGCGGCCACAAGGCAGATTGGTCGAACTTCGACGAATCCAATGACTACTCCTTCGACCCCTCCAAGACCTCTTTCACCAATTGGGAGAGAGTGACGCTCTACCGGAACGGTCAGCTCATTTGGGGGAGCGAGCCGTAATCCCGCTGGTGGCCACCTTGGCTCCTGCCCGATGCTCGCTCGGAGCGTCTCGCGCTGCACTTCGATCCATGACGGTCGCGTCGGATCAATCTCTCTTCGCATGAGCCCCGGGCCGCTCACGACGCGGGGCGTCATCATTTCCCCTCACGGAGAGAACATCCGATGAAGAAGAACCTGCGAATGCTCGTGTGTCTTGTGGGTGGTGCCACGCTGTTCGGCATGGGGTGCGGTGGCGCGCCCGAGGAGACGACGGAGGCGAAGCAGCAGCCTTCGGCCGAACCGGAGCGCGGGGTCCATCAGCAGGCCGTCTACATGGTCTGCTGGGGCGCTCTCGGCGTCTACTCGTCGCCGTCCACGTCCAGCCTGCTCCTCGAAACCCTGAGTTACGGCCACCACTTCGACACGAACAGCCAGGTGTTCTGGTCGAATGGTGAGTACTGGGTCCGTGGCTATCCCACCTGCCCCAGTGGCTATGTGTGCAACTACTACGGCGACATGTACGTCCGCTGGGCCGGGCTCTGCTAGCAGGGCGCTGAAGAAGCGGGGTGTGATATTCCTGCCCCCCGCATGAGCACCTGGTCCCCCACTTCCTGGAAGACGAAGCCCATCACCCAAGACGTCCGCTATGAGGTGCAGAAGGAGGTGGAGGAGGTCGTCGCGGAGCTCGGCCGGCTGCCTCCGCTGGTCACCTCCTGGGAGGTGGAACGCCTGCGCGAGCTGGTGGCGGAGGCCCAGCAGGGCCGCCGCTTCCTGCTGCAGGGCGGGGACTGCGCCGAGTCACTCTCCGACTGCCGTCCGGACATCATCACCAACCGGCAGAAGATCATCCTGCAGATGTCGCTGGTGCTCATCCACGGAGGGCACCGGCCCGTCATCCGGGTGGGGCGCATCGCCGGCCAGTACGCCAAGCCACGCTCCAAGCCCACCGAGACGCGCGGGGGCGTGGAGCTGCCCAGCTACTTCGGGGACCTCGTCAACCGGCCGGAGTTCACCCCCGAGGCGCGGCGGGCGGATCCCCGGCTGATGCTGGACTGCTACCACCACGCGGCGATGACGCTCAACTTCGTGCGCTCGCTGAGCGACGGTGGCTTCGCGGACGTGCACCACCCCGAGTACTGGGACCTGAGCTTCTTCCAGCAGGCCGCCGTGCCGGGCGAGCTGCGCGAGGAGTACGAGCAGACCACCCGCAAGCTCAGCGAGGCCCTGCGTTTCATGGAGGCCCTGGGCGAGCGCACCGTGGCGGACCTCACCCGCGTGGACTTCTACACCAGCCACGAGGGCCTCAACCTCCATTACGAGTCGGCCCAGACGCGCCAGGTGCCGTGGCGCCAGGGCTGGTACGACCTGACGACGCACCTGCCGTGGATTGGCGAGCGCACCCGGGCCCTGGACGGCGCGCACGTGGAGTTCTTCCGCGGCATCCGCAACCCGGTGGGCGTGAAGCTGGGCCCCAGCGTGTCCCCCGCGGACGCCGTCCGGCTGGCCGAGCAGCTCAACCCCGACAACGAGCCGGGCAAGCTCGTGCTCATCACCCGCATGGGCGCCCAGAAGGTGGCGGACGCGCTGCCCCCGGTGGTGGAGGCCATGCGGCGGGCGGGCCGGCTCGTGCTGTGGGTGTGCGACCCGATGCATGGCAACACCGTGAGCACCTCCTCCGGCATCAAGACGCGCAACTTCGATGACGTCCTGCACGAGGTGGAGCGCAGCTTCGACGTGCACGAGCAGCTCGGCTCCTACCTGGGCGGGGTGCACTTCGAGCTCACCGGCGAGGACGTCACCGAGTGCATGGGCGGTGCCGTCGGCATCACCGAGAAGGATCTGGAGCGCAACTACGCCACGCTGTGCGATCCGCGGCTCAACTACCGCCAGGCCCTGGAGATGAGCTTCCGCATCGCCCGGCGTATGAGCCGCCTGCCCCGCGCGCCCCGGCCCTGAGCCGGGGGGCTGGCACGCTGCCGCGGAGCTCGAGCGCGAGCGGAGGCGAGCGGCCCGGCGCCTACGGGAGGATGAAGTCCACGGGGCGCAGCGGCTCGGGCCGCGGCTCGCCCAGCGCCTCGCGCAGGTTGATTTCCGCCGTCCGGGCCAGCGCGAGCAGCGGCAGGTCGTTGGGAGCCGTGCCGAAGGGCTCCTCCAACTCGTCGCTCAGCCGGTCCAGGCCGAAGAAGGTGTAGGCAATCATCGCCGCGAGCACCGGCGTGAACCAGCCCAGGGCCTCCGCGAGGCCGAAGGGCAGCAGCAGGCAGAAGAGATACGCGGTGCGGTGGAGCAGCACCGTGTACGCGAAGGGCAGCGGCGTGAAGCGGATGCGCTCGCAGGCGCAGAGCACGCCCATCAACGCGTGGACCCGTGCGGCCAGCGAGCCCCACACGATGTCGGAGAGCCGGCCCTCCCGCCGCAGCGCGGCCAGCTCGACCTCGTGCTCGCGCAGCAGCGCGCCAGGCCGATTTCCACTGGTCAGCACGCGCGAGCGCTCCGGCTCCGCGACGAAGCGGGAGATGTCCTCCCGGGCGTCATGCCCGCGCAGGTGCGCGGCGAGCGCGTGCGCGAAGGCGATGTTCCGGTGAATCAGCCGCCGCGCCGCCTGCCGCCCCACGACGGGCACCTCGGCGTCCCCGTCGTCCAGCAGCGCGATGGCCTGGTGTGAGAACGCGCGCAGTTCGATCAGCAGCGCGCCCCACTGCTTCCGGGCCTCCCACCAGCGGTCGTAGCAGGCGTTGTTCCGGAACCCGAGGAAGATGGACAGCGCGATGCCGAGCAGCGACAAGGGCGCGGGCGAGGTCACCGGGAGCCGCAGGTGGCCCGCCTGGAGCGTCCAGACGACGAGGCAGGACAGCGCCGCGATGCCCAGCACGTGGGGCAGGACGCGCGGCAGGATGGTGCCGCGCATGACAAAGAGGAGCTTCAGGGCACCGGGGCGGGGACGGACAATCACGACCGGCCCCTCCTGCTCCAATTCCCCGCCGCTCGCAAGCGCGCCGTGCGCCCCCGTGTCGGAGACGCGCGGCCCGTCACTTCCTCTGCACGGTGGGCATCAGTGCGGGTGTCCCACCCGGACGTCGACATCAGGCCCGAACCAGGCATTGAGTTCGGCGTAGGTCGGTGTCGCTCCCTCGGGTGCGGGAGCCCACCGCCCCGCGAGCACCTGCTCCGCGTCCCGTCTGACGGCCGAGAGCGCCGTCAGCACGAGGCGGGGCCCCACGCTCACCCGGCGTACACCGATCGCCCGGAGCTGCTCGAGCGGGGGCAACGTCGGTGCGGCCCAGACATTGAGCGGGACTCGCACTTCCTCGACGACTCGAGCCAGCTCCTCGGCCGTCAAGGAGCCTGGCACGAAGACACCATCGCAGCCCGCGTCCACGTAGCGCCTCGCGCGCCGCACCACCTCGTCGAGTGCCTGGGGGCCTGACACCATGCGACGCAAGATCACATCGGTGCGCGCATTCAGGAACATGTCTCGTCCCTCGCGCCGGAGCGCCTCCCGTGAGGCCGACAGCTTCGCGGCCAGCAATTCGGGCGGCTCGGCGCCATCCTCGAGGTTCACGCCGACGACGCCCACCTCCGAGAGCCGGCAGATGGCGTCGGCCACTTCCGCCGGGCTCGTGCTGTAGCCTCTCTCGAAGTCGACGCTGACCGGGACATGCACCGCGCGGACGATGTCGCGAGTCGCGGCGAGCAGCCGGTCGAACGGAAGGCGCTCGCCATCGGCGGCTCCATGCGCCCAGGCCATCGCGGCACTGCTGGTGGCGATGGCGGTACCGCCAATGGATTCGATCAGCCGGGCGCTGACCGCGTCCCAAGCGTTGGCCAGGATGAGGAGCTGGCCTGGCGCATGGAGTGCTCGGAACCGCGCCGCGTCCGCGGAAGCCAGGGATTCAGTGGTCATGGCGCGGCAGGATAGGCTCACGATGGAGTAGAGAAAGGGCCAAGAAAGATGAAAATGACCAGGCCATCATGAGCACTCGTGGAGCCATGCTTCATCCCTCGATCTCGCGGCGGCGGGGTGACCGTCCCCTCCACGTGCAGCTCTA
Organism: Archangium violaceum; assembly: GCF_016887565.1. Taxonomy (NCBI): domain Bacteria; kingdom Pseudomonadati; phylum Myxococcota; class Myxococcia; order Myxococcales; family Archangiaceae; genus Archangium; species Archangium violaceum. The sequence goes on along the minus strand of NZ_CP069396.1, from coordinate 5,491,839 downwards.
CGATCGGCTCCGAGAAGCCATCCTCGCCGGGACACTGACCCCGGGCACGCGGCTCCCCTCGGCGCGAGCCATGGCCCTGGAGCTCCGCGTCTCTCGAGGCACGGTGGATGTCGCGTACGCGCGCCTCATCGTCGAGGGGTTCCTCGTCACACGGGGAGCAGCCGGCACGTTCGTCACGAGCCCGCTCCCCCTCACGCCTCGCGGAGCCTCGACGGCCCCGCCGCAGCCTCGACGTGCCGAGACTCGGGCCCGCCCGGTGATTCACCCCTTCCAGATCGGCATCCCCGGAGTCGACGCATTCCCCATCGCGACCTGGTCGCGGCTGCTGGGTCGTCATGCTCGCGGCGCTCGGGCCATGGACCTCGCCCACTCCGACGCCAGTGGTGACAGTTCCCTGCGCGAGGCCATCGCCACCCACCTGGCGGTCGCACGGGGCGTCATCGCCCATCCGGACCAGGTCCTGATCACCGGCGGCTACCACGGTGCGCTCGGCCTGATGGCTCGCGCACTCTCCAGCCCGGGAGACCAGGCCTGGATTGAAGATCCGGGCTACCACCGGGCGCGCATGGCGCTCTCGCTCGCGGGGTTGCGGCTCGCCGCCGTGCCGGTCGATGACGAAGGGCTCGACGTCGCCAGGGGCGTCGCCCTCGCCCCGCGCGCCAGGTTCGCGTTCGTGACGCCCGGCCACCAGATGCCTCTGGGCATGGCGCTCTCACTGCCTCGCAGGCTCGCCCTCCTGGCCTGGGCTCGGAGCGCGGACGGATGGATCGTCGAGGACGACTACGACGGGGAGTTCCAGTACGACTCGGCGCCGCTCCCCGCCCTCAAGAGCCTCGATGACCAGGGCCGGGTGCTCTACGCGGGGACCTTCAGCAAGTCGATGTTCCCCACGCTGCGCCTCGGCTTCCTCGTCGTGCCGGACAGGGCACGCGACGCGCTCGCCCGCGTCGCCAACCTGCTGCAGCCAGCCCCTCCCCTCGCGATACAGCGCGCGGCCGCCGACTTCCTGGGTGAAGGGCACTTCGCACGTCACCTGCGGCGCATGCGCAACCTCTATGCGGAGCGCCGGACCGCGCTGCTGCGTGCGCTCGACGAGCTCTCCTCTCCCTCCCTCCAGCTCGAGCCCACGACGGGCGGGCTGCACCTGCTGGCACGCCTGAGCGGTGTCCGTGACGATGCGGTGGTCACACACGCCAGCTCGCTAGGCCTCGCGCCAGGAGCACTGTCGAGCTACCAGCTCAGCCCCGAGAAGGGTCGGCTCGATGGATTGCTGCTCGGGTTCACCACCCTGCCCGCTCCTCGCGCGAGGGAGGCGGTGTCCCGGCTCTCTCGAGCCATCGAGCTGGCGCGCCGGGCTCCTTCAAACGGTGCCCCGTGCGGGGTGGTAGGTCAGTAACAATCATCTCCACCAGGAACCCACCCCGAGCCCATGGCCCCGCTCGCGCCACCTGTGCCACGGTGGGCACGTGGCTTCCCGCTCGACCCGGAGTGCGACCCCCACTTCACCGTCACGTGTGCGCCTGCTCGGGCTGCTCGCCGGGCCGCTCGCCGCCGCGGCCCTCCTGCTCATCCCCTCGGGACTCCACGAAGTGCCCGGTATGGGACACCGTCCGGCCGCCGCCGCCGCCGTGGCCGCCTGGATGGCCCTCTGGTGGTTCACCGAGGCCGTCCCCATCGCCTGGACCGCCCTCCTCCCACTCGTCCTCTTCCCCGCGTTGGGCCTCTTCGGCGTGCACGGCCTGCCCGCCGCCATGGGCCGCGCCGCCCTCCCCTACGTGGACCCCTACATCTTCCTCTTCCTCGGAGGCATGGCCCTGGGCGCCGCCCTGGAGCAGTGGCACCTGCACCGCCGCATCGCCCTGCTCATCATGCATGCCATTGGCACCCAGCCCCAGCGACTGCTGCTCGGCATGCTGGTGGCCACCGCCTCCGTCTCTCTTTGGATCTCCAACACCGCCACCGCCGTGATGATGGTGCCCATCGGCATGGCGCTCCTCGCCCAGCTCGAGTCCACCGAGGGCCGCAAGCTCCAGCACTTCGGCGCCGCGCTCATGCTGGCAGTGGCCTACGGCTCCAACGTGGGCGGCATCGGGACCAAGATCGGCAGCCCCACCAACTCCGTCTTCGCGGGCGTGGCCTCGCGGCGGCTGGCCACTGAGGTGGGGTTCGTCGAGTACATGGTGGCCGCCCTGCCCTTCGTCGTCCTCTTCCTGCCGCTCGTGTGGTGGGTGCTGTGGCGCGAGGGCCGCCGGGACGCACTCGGCCCCGGGCAGGGGGTGGACATCATCCAACGAGAGCTGGCCGCGCTCGGGCCCCTCTCGGGCGGCGAGAAGGTGGTGGGCACCGTCTTCCTGGTAGCCGCGGTGCTGTGGATGGGCGGGGACTTCTTCCGGGGCGTGCTGGCGCCGTGGGTGGCCTCGGCCTTCGAGGGCTTCAAGCTGCTGGGCAAGCACTACGAGGCGGCCGTGGCGCTGCTCGCCGCCGGGACGCTGGTGCTGCTGGGACGGCTGTCGCGCGGGGCCCTCGCCCGGGTGCCCTGGGACACGCTGCTGCTGCTGGGAGGAGGCTTCGCGCTCGCCGCCGGCATCGAGGGCAGCGGCCTGTCCACATACATGGCCGCGCGCCTGGCGGGCCTGGAGGCCCTCGGCCCCATCGCGCAGTACGGCGCCGTGGCCCTGTCCACCGTGGCACTGTCCGCCGTGGCCTCCAACACCGCCACGGTGAACGTGCTGCTCAACGTGCTACCCGGCTCTCTGCCCCTGCTCGCGGTGAGCACCTTCGCGGCGTCCTGCGACTTCGCCCTGCCGGCGGGCACTCCTCCCAACGCCATCGTTTTCGGCAGCGGCTACGTGCGCCTGCCCACGATGATGAAGCTCGGCGTGGCACTGGACCTGCTGGCCTGCGCCCTGCTCACCCTCTACGGCCTCCTCTGGGTGCGCTTCGTGCTCGGCTGAGCGGCGGGGCGCGGCGGGCTCCTGGGGGAGTGGCCGGGGCCGCAGGCTTGCTGGCCGGCTGCTGGCCCTGCTGCACCCGCGTTGCGGCGAAGCATGGCGCGGCGTGGGTCGTTCCAAGTGCTCCAATCATCCTCGTCGCTGTCGTCCCCTCCTGGGAGGGCGGCCTGGACAGAGCGGCGGGCAACCTCGACTGGAGGCGGCGGGAATCGAAGCCGCCGCCGGATGCTTCCGGCGAGAAGGTTCCAGAACGGTCGAGAGCGTGGCACAGGTAGCAGCCGTGTCGAGGGTCGGCCCCTCTTCACCCTTTCGCTCCCTCCACAGCATCCCCATTCGTCTTATGCTCGACGGGAGCCGCTGGCGGCTCGTACACTTCGTGCCTCCATTCGAGAGAGGCACACACAATGAGTGCGAGTCCTTTTCTGGTCGTCACCGCGACTGATGAGAGCAGCACCCCTCTCCTCGTGAATGACGTCAAGCTGAAGCCCTCTCCCGCGAAGAGCACTCCCGTGGGGCCGGGAAAAACACCGCACCTCGCCCTGAGTGGCCTGAGCCCGGGAAAGTACGAGCTGTGCATCTCCGTCGCAGGTCACCCAGATCTCGTCTTCCCGCTGTCCCTCGTCAAGGAAGGCACCGGATTGGTCCCCAAGTACACGGGAAGCGCGCCCCTGTGCTGCCCGACCATCACGTCAAGCAGTGAGACCTCCGGAGCCTCCACGAAACAGCTTCACACCCTGGCCTTCACCCTGACCAAGACGCACTCCGAGGTGATCCTCGTCGCGGGCTGGGATTTCAGCGGGGGCACGAACAACGTCGCTTATTGCGAGACCTACCGCGATGACCTCTCCTCGGGAACGACCTACCGGACCGGCGCCAGGCAGAGCATTCCCCGGAGAATCGACAACTCCACGGTCGTGACCATCTTCGACTTCAAGACGGGCAATCGCTCGCGGATGGTGAAGAGCGCTTCGGGATGGATGGAGATGGACCGAGTCCTTCAAGGGACCGTCAAGACCCATCTCGGCTCCTACAAGGACGCGACGAACGTCCAGAAGCGCTATCTCGACGATTCCATCTCCATCCAGCATGTCTACAACTACATCATCACCCTGGGTGCCGCGGCCCCTGGCTCGCTGAGGGAACTCCACATCTTCTCCCATGCATGGGCCGGTGGGCCCATTCTCGTCGAGACCTATGAGGGTTCCGCGTACGCCGTGGGCGGCGCGCAACAGACCCTGCGGGATCCGAACGACAAGGACCCCCGGATCAAGGACTTCGAGCTCGTCAACATGCCCCGCCTGAAGGACTTCAAGGCCGCGTTCGCCGCGGATGCCATCGCCAAGATCTGGGGATGCATGGCGACCACCGCCTACCGCAATCTCCTCCGAGCCATCGCCAAGGCCAAGAGCGACTCCGAGACCATCTCCTTCGAATGGAACAAAACCACCAAGAAGATGACCGCAGGGGACGCGAAGAAATACTTCCGAGACAGTATCTTCGAGTTCAACTACATGGCGAAGTTGAGCACGGCGGTCGGCGGCGGCCTGAAGGTCTATGGAGCACCTCCCGGAATGGGAGCGGACCTCCGAGCAGTCCCCGTGGGCAGCAAGAAGCACAATCACATGTACATCAACAAGCTCACCTACGCCCTTGAGTACACGGCGTTGAGCAAGCTCTTTGGACTCGTCCCCGATGACACCGGCTACATCCTTTTCTGAGAGGGCTCGCACACGGCTGCTCACCGGCCTCCTCGCAATCCTGCTCGCGGGGGGCGCATGCAAGGAGGCACCTCGTCCGGGCACACCCGAGACGCCCCCCACCAAGCTGGAGCCGTCGTCCGTCCCGAGCGCGGAACCTGCCCCCAACCCCCGGCCTCCGGTGCCGGGGCAGATCCTCAAGACGCAAGCCGCTCACCTCACCGCCATCGAGCTCGTCTCGTGCCCGGAAGGCAGACGGATCGCGACGCTGCCGCCCCCCCTTCTGCGGCAGCTCCAGCAGGCCCTCTCCCAGGCCACGCTCTCCGCGGATGCGGCCCTGACCCCGCCCCCCTGGGATGCCCGCCTCGTCTTTCACCTCGACTCGGGCCAAGCCATCTACGGACAACTGGTGCGCTCGGACGTTCTGCGCCTGTACGAGACAGCACAGTGCACGGGGACCCGAGCCGCGACCGACGAGCTGCGCCTGGGCGAAGAGGCGCAGCCGCTCTTTGGATGGGTTCAAGAGCGTCTCGGCCCCACCGAGGAGAAGGCATACCAGACGCCTCCCGGCCTTCCCCCGCCGCCCGGCGACTGAACGCAGCATGGACACGCGCTGACGCCAACGTCACGGACCGCCGGGGGCTGGCCATCGCTCCTCTTCGTGGCGCAACCACTACGCGTGAAGTACGTTGGGTGCGGTATTCAGGGAAAGGATCGTCGAATGCGCAAGCTCGTCTACTACATCGCTCTCTCGATTGACGGGTTCATCGCCGGCCCCAACGACGAAGTCGACTTCTATCCGGGAGCCGACGAGTACATGCGCTGGATGGCGACCGATTATCCCGATGCGCTTCCGACCCACGTCCGTCGGCACCTCGGCATCGACGACGCACCCAACCGGCACTTCGACACGATCGTCATGGGCAGGCGCACCTACGACCCCGCGCTCAAGCTCGGCATCACGAGTCCGTACGCTCACCTGCGCCAGTACGTGTTTTCCCGCACCCTCGAGCCGCGTGACCCGAACGTCAGGATCGTGAACGGCGACGTGGTGGAGACAGTCCGGGCGCTCAAGCGCGAGGAGTTGGCGCTCGACATCTACCTCGCGGGAGGTGGGGAGCTGGCCGGGCAACTCCTCGACGAGATCGACCGTCTCGTCGTGAAGCTGTATCCCGTTGTCGCCGGCGCGGGCCGCACCGCCTTCGGCTCCCGGTTCTCACCGACGAACTTCAACCTCGACGACGTGAAGACCTTCCCCGGGGGCAACGCGGTCCTGTACTACTCACGAGTCCGTTGAGCCACATCCCGAGGCGCGTTCCCCACGCCTCGGGACGGTACGTTCTCATGCGTACTCGCGCTCGAGGAGACGGGCGGCCACCGCGGCGCCATCGCCTTTCACGTCGCCGGCCAGCGCCGCGGCGCGGTTTGCGACTCGTGGCTCGAGGGCGACGCGCAGAGCGGAGGCCACCGAGTCGACGCTGAGCTCGGCGCGCGGGACGGATGCTCCGAGCCCCAGTGCGCGAACCCGGGAACCCCAGTACGGCTGGTCGGAGAACATCGGGACGAGCACCTGCGGTACGCCGGCCCGAGCGGCAGTCGTCGTGGTCCCCGCTCCCCCGTGGTGCACCACCGCCGCGACGCGTGGGAACAACGCCTGTTGGTTCACATCGCCGATCGCGATCACGTCGTCCGCGTCGTCGCTCAGGCTCAGCTCGGCCCATCCTCGCGACAGCACCACACGGCGGCCGACCGACCGCACGGCCTCGACGACGGTGCGGCCCGCCGCCTGATCAGCGGGCATGCTGCCGAAGCCGACGTAGACCGGCGGCGCTCCGGCCGCGACGAACTCCTCCAGCGCCGGCTCCAGCGGCTCCTCGTCCGCGAGGATCCAGGCACCGGTCTGCACGACGCGCATCCCCGGTGTGCTGGGCAGCGGCCCCAACGTGGGGTCGGCCGCGAGCCACGGCTCATCGGAAAGGACGTGGTTGAGCACGTCGCTCAGCGGGGCGAGCCCCAGCCGGCGCCGGTTGTCGTTCACGAGCTCGAGGAATCGCTGATCCCACGCCCGCGACTCGTCCGCCCATCGCTGCATGTTCGCAACCGGGTCTCCCCCGGGTTCTCCACCCGGCGCGTGGTCCGGCGACGGAAGCACCACCGGGGCATATAGAGCGACGACGCTGGGGATCCCTCGCGACTCGGCAATGGAACGGACAGCGTATTGGTGCGCCCCTCCGCCGACGATCAGCTCGCATCCCTCCATGGCCGACGCGATCACGTCGAACTGGTTGGTCACCAGGTGTCGGACCATCTCGCGCATCTGCTCCGGGGTCGGCACTGTCCCCGCCGACCCGCCTCGGGGCTCACGCATCGCGATGCCGATCGGTGTCGCGTCGAAGCCGAAGCCCCCGACCCAATCGAGGAAGTTGGGCGGCACACAGAGCCGCACATCGTGACCGCGCTCCCGCAGCTCCACCGCCAACGCCACGATGGGTTGCACGTCGCCGCGCGTCCCGATTCCTGACAGAAGTACCCGCACCGTCGTTCTCCTCTCGGCGCCCGCATTGGACGCTTCGAGAGAGAAGACACCGGTGGCGGGAGTGACGCGATTTTTCATCAGGTCGTCGCCCAGCCCGCGAACGTGCTGGGACACCACGGCGGGCTTCTCCAGCGGCCGCGCTTCTCGGCTACCATGGAGGGAGGTTTCCGCCACTCCCGTCCAGAGGTGGGCAATGACACGCATCGCGGTGCTCGGAGCAGGTGGGGTGGGGAGCGCAGCGGCGCGGTTCCTCGCGCGCGAGGGACACGAGGTCACGGTGCTCGAACAATTCGAGACCGACCACGACCGGGGCAGCTCGTACGGGACCTCGCGCATCATCCGGAAGACGTACACCGATGGCTTCTACACGGCGTTGATGGGCGAGGCGTACCCGCTCTGGGACGAGCTCGAACGCGAGGCGGGCGAGTCCCTGTTCGCGCGCACCGGCGGGCTCTTCTTCGGCCCCGAGGACCACCCGGAGCTGGCCGCCGTCCGGCGCGCGCTGAAGGACAACGGTGTCCCCTTCGAGGAGCTGGAGCCCAGCACGTGCGCGCGGAGGTTCCCACGGCTCCAGCTCCTGCCCGGAGAGGCCGGCGTGTTCGAGCGGGAGGCTGGCTTTCTCCGGGCCTCGGCATGTGTGCGAGCCAACCTCCGCCTGGCAACCGCTCACGGGGCCCGGGTCCGCTCCCGCACTCCCGTGGAGGGTCTCGAGCCCCGCCCGGGGGGCATCCGGCTCACGCTGGCTGGCGGCGAAGCGCTCGAGATCGATCGGCTGGTGGTGACGGCGGGGCCGTGGACCGCTCGTCTGCTCGCCCCCTTCGTCACCCTGCCCTTCACCGTGACCCGGCAGGTGTATTGCCACTTCGAGCCGGAGGCGCCACTCGCGGACTTCGGCGCGGAGCGGTTCCCGGTGTGGATCGACCTCGCGACGAACTTCTATGGCTTCCCGCACGATGGGCAATCGCCCGGCGTGAAGGTCGCATGGCACATGCCCGGCACGCCCACGGACCCCGACCAGGTGGACTGGACGCTCCACGAGGAGGACCGAGAGCCCCTCCGACGCTATTGCGCCGGGCACCTGCCCGGGCTGTCGTCGCGCACTGCCTACGAGAAGGTCTGCCTCTACACGATGACGCCGGACAGCGACTTCGTGGTGGACCATCTGCCGGGCGAGCCCCGCGTCACCCTCGTGGGAGGACTGAGCGGGCACGGTTTCAAGTTCACCGTGTTGCTCGGACGCATCGCGGCCTGGATGGCCACGGACCGGAAGGTGCCGTGGGAGCTCTCGCGCTTCGCCCTGTAAGCGATGGCGTCATCTGGGAAACGAGAGACTCCCATGGGATGTCATGGGAGTGACACGCTCCGAAAGTGCCCACCCGGAGCCCAGAAGCGCTGAAGCCGTCGCGCGTAGGGTCCGGTCCCTTTCCACAGGGAAGGGAGCCCACGAATGCCTCGGACTTTTCGTCACACCGTCCTCGCCTCAGTCGCTGTCCTGCTGTCCTTGGGCTGTGCCTTCGCGCAGTCGGCCAAGGATCCCAAGCCGGGTGGTCTCAAGACTCCTACACCCAAGGACACAGGCGACCAGACGTACACGATTCCAATAGTGGCCGAGGAGAGCTTCCAGGCCGTCATGGCCCGCGACATGAAAGAGAAGGCCGGGGTCATGCGCCGCCAGCAGGCGCTCCTCGAGGCCCGATATGACCTCTCCAACCGGCCCGCGAAATCCATGATGGCGGGCGGCCGCAAGGCCGTGCAGGAGGGGGTCCGCGTCAAGCTCCCGAATGGAGTGACCTGGGAGCAGCTCGCAGCCATGCGCCCAGACGAGATCCGCGAGAAGGGCCTCTTCCCGCAGGGCTTCCTTCCACTGCCTCATGTCAAGCACGCCGTGGGGGGGCAGGTGTTTCCAAAGATGGAGATCGACGAGATCCGCAAGCAGGAAGGCCGCTCGCTCGAGCGCTTCGACGTCGATTTCGATCTCCCCGAGCACCTCCTGCCCGAGTTCCCGCCGCCCATCTTCCTCTCGCAGCGACCCGAGCTGGGTGACGTCTCCCAGGGCAAGGTCCTCACCATCCGCAACTTCTTCGAGATCATGAACGGCAAGCTCACCCCCGTTCAGATGGATGGCCTCCGGCAGCTCCTCACGCCGTTCCCGCAGGCGGAGTTCAACGCGACCGACGGTCGGAAGGTGGCCGAGGGAAGCCTGGGCGTCACCTGCCTCGACTGTCACGTGAATGGCCACACGAACGGAGCCTTCCACCTGAACCCGGACACCCGGCCCCAGGCCGCGCGCTTCCGGCTCGACACGGTCAGCCTCCGGGGGATGTTCAACCAGCAGATCCACGGCTCGAAGCGCTCTCTGCGCTCCATCGAGGATTTCACCGAGTTCGAGCAACGCACCGCCTATTTCAACGGAGACATCGCGGATGCCGCCAAGAAGGGCGTGAACGAGCCCGACCGCCCCACCCAGGTGGCGATGATGGCTCAGATGCAGAACATGTTCGACTTCCCGCCAGCTCCCAAGCTCCTGCCCACGGGCCGCCTCGATCCGGCACTGGCCACGGACATGGAGAAGCTGGGCGAGAAGGTCTTCTTCGAGAAGGGGCAGTGCGCGACCTGCCACCCGCCGCCCTTCTTTCTCGACAACAACATGCACGACCTCAAGGTCGAGCGATTCTTCAAGCCGCAGACGATCAACGATCAGGCCATCCACGCCGATGGACCCATCAAGGCGTTCACGCTCCGGGGGATCAAGGATTCGCCTCCCTATCTGCACGACGGGCGCCTGCTGACGCTCGAGGACTCGGTGGAGTTCTTCAACCTTGTCCTGGGCCTCAAGCTGGAGCCCCGCGAGAAGGAAGCGCTCGTCCACTACATGCGAGCGCTCTGAGGAGCAGCCAGCCCTCTTCAGGTACATCCCCCATCCCGGGGCGCGTTCCCCACGCCTCGGGAGGTACGTTCTCAGGCGTACGCGCGCACACGTCCACGGTTTCGTGTTACCGGGGAGCCGTGGAGACGTGGATCACCCCCTTCGAGCCGCAGCCAGCCCCCCGCGACGTCGCCGGAGCCTTCCCGAGCCCCTTCGATGAGCTTGGCCCCCATGTCCTGGCGCGCCAAGCCGCGGAGGCGATGCAGGCGGAGCTCCGGACGGGCTTCGTCGCGCCGGGGATTCCAGCCTCGACGCTCGACGGCCCGGAGGGCGGCAAGATGTTCGGCGTGCTGGTCGTCCAGCAGCCCGACGGGCGCATCGGGTATCTCCGCTCCTTCTCCGGCATGCTCGCGGGGCGATGGGAGGTCCCGGGCTTCGTTCCACCGCTCTTCGATCGCGAGGCACGCGCACAGGTGGAGCCCTCGGGCGAAGCCGTGGTGAAGGCACTGTTCGCCCGCGCCGAGGTGTTCCGGAACTCGCCGGAGCTCGTCGAGGTCCGGGCCGCCCATGAAGCACAGCAGGCGCGCCACACCGGAGAACGGACGGCGCTGCGCGCCCGGCACGAAGAAAGAAAGAAGCGGCGTCATGTACGGCGGGCCGAGATCTCGGCGTCGGACACGCTCACGGAGGCGGAGAAGCGCGCGGCCCTCCACGCACTCGACCAGGAGAGCCGAGGCGACAAGGCGGAGCTGCGCCGGTTGGAGGCAGCTCAGGACGCGGAGCGCCTGTCCATCGAGCCGAAACGAGCGCGGCTCGAGCGGCGTCTCCGGGCCCTCGAGCGCTTGCGATGGATCGTCTGTCGCGCGCTCATGAAGCGGATCCACGACACCTATCAGGTCCCCAATGCGCGCGGTGAGCGTCGTCCCCTGCGCGCCCTGTTCGCCCCCGGAGAGCCCCCCTCGGGCGCCGCCGACTGCGCGGCCCCGAAGCTCCTCGCCCATGCCTTCACACACGGTCTGCGTCCGCTGGCGCTCGCCGAGTTCTGGTGGGGCGCTCCGCCACCCGCGGGAGGACGCGTGACCGGTGAGTTCTATGCCGCCTGCCGGGACAAGTGCGCTCCCCTCCTCCCGTTCATGCTGGACGGCCTGCACGTCGCGCCTCCGCGAACCTTCTCCCCGCCGGCCGTCGCGACCCAGGGTCTGTCCATCGTCTTCGAGGACGCCTGGCTCGTCGTCGTCGACAAGCCCCATGGCCTGCTCTCCGTGCCCGCGAAGGACGAATCGGTGACGGACTCAGTGTTCGCCCGGCTGCGCGCACGGTATCCGCACGCCACGGGCCCGCTCCTCGTGCACCGGCTCGACCTGGACACCTCGGGCCTCCTCGTCGCGGCGCTCGACCCGAGGACTCACGCGGACCTGCAGCGGCAGTTCCTCCACCGCGAGGTCCGCAAGCGCTACGTGGCCTGGGTCGAGGGGCACGTCCAGGGCGAGCGGGGCACCATCGACTTCCCGATGCGCGTCGACCTCGGCGACCGGCCTCGGCAGATTCACGACCCCGTGCACGGAAAGTCCGCCGTGACGGAGTGGCAGGTGCTCGAGCGCGGTGGAGGACGCACCCGCGTGGCCTTCTTTCCCCTCACCGGCAGGACCCACCAGCTGCGCGTCCATGCGGCACATCCCCTCGGCCTCGGCGCGCCCATTGTCGGCGACCGGCTCTACGGCCGCCAGGACGACCGCCTGCTGCTGCATGCGGAGTCCATCTCCTTCCGGCATCCAGGGACGGGACAGCACGTCGCCTTCGAGCGGCGGGCACCGTTCTGAGGGGACCGCACCGCATCCACGCTCCTGCAACCATCCCCCCGGATTTCAGCGCTTAAGGCCTTCTTAAGGTCTCCACGCGAAGAAAGGGTCGAGCCCAACGACATGGGCAAGACAGGAGCGGCACGCCCGCCGCTCCCGGAGGCATCGGGATGAGCAGCGACGCCAAGAACGACACCCCCCCCACGATCGTGACGCGCCGGAAGGTCCTCGGCGGTATCGGTCTCGCCCTGATGGCCGCGCCGCTCGGCCATCTCAGCGCCGCCTGCGGTGAGGGCACCGGGGGAGACACGGGGGGCGGAAACGACGCGGGGACGATCACCGATCCCGGAGCCTGGGCCACCGGAGGCACGGCCGCGATGACGGCGGTCAGCAGCTATCCCGACCCGTTCGCCTCGGGCATCGGCTCGACGTGCAAGCTGACGTGCGAGGCGACCCTGGGGCCCTGCTACGCGAACACCCTGGTCCGCAAGGACATCAGCGAGGGCCACAATGGTCTGCCCGTGCGCATCGTGCTGCTCGTGGTGGACGAGTCCTGCAAGCCCGTCCCGGGCGCGAGCGTCGACATCTGGCATGCCGCGCCGGAAGGACTCTACTCGGGTGAGGACGCCAGCACGTTCTGCACCGCGGATGATCCGACCGCGACCTCCGCGCGGTGGTTCCGCGGTGTGCAGACGACGGACGCGAACGGCCGGGTGGAGTTCGATACCTGCTTCCCCGGTTGGTACAGCAGCCGGACGATCCACATCCACTTCACCATCCGCCTCAACGACGCCGAGTACGTGACCTCCCAGCTCGTCTTCGATGACGCGCTGAACGACGACGTCATCAACAACCAGCCGCTCTACAACACGCGCGGACCGCGCGACACGACGAACGCGAACGACAACGTCGTCTCCGCGGAGAGCGCCCCCGATTACATGTTCCAGACCCAGCGCATGCCGGACGGCGCGATGCTGGCCTGGAAGACCCTCGTCATCCGCTCCTCGCTCTCCAACCCGTCCTGCCAGATGCCGGGCGGTGGCGGTGGTCCCCCTCCGGGCGATGGCGGCATCCGTCCCCCTCGGGATGGCGGCATGGGCCCGCCTCCGGGGACGGATGGAGGTACGGGCGCCCCCTAGCGCGCGAGCTCGCTCGGCATTGATTCGAAGCCGCGCGAGGGGCTCAGCGAGACCCCTCCGCGCGGCTCTTCAGTCCCGCCACGAACTTCTGGAAGGCGTCGGTCATGTCGGGGATCGATCCGCCGATCAGCGCGAGCATGGGCCCGCTGAACACCTCGTGGAGCGTGAAGTCGGTGTTGTCGCCCTTCGGGGTCAGGCTGAACGTCCGAACCCCCTTGAAGAGCCCGAGCGGCATTCCCCCCGTCCAGGTCATCTTCTGGTTGGGAACGAGCTCCGTCACCTTCACCGGGAACGCCCGGCCCGGACTCAGCTTGCTGAACGCCTTGATCTTCTCTCCGGGCGCCACGCGGCCCTCGATCTTCTCGCAGTAGGGATCCCACTCGGGCCAGGTGGCTACCTGGGTGAGGATCGCCCAGATCTTCTCGGCGGGCGCGTGAATGGTCGTGCTGGCCTTGAACTCCTTCATGGGCTCTCTCCTTTGGGTCGACGCTCCATCTTCGCACGGAGCCCGGCCGCTCGAGCTCCAGCCAGCCATGATCGTCACGGCGGTTCGAGCCAGGGCCGGTGCACAGCGTTGAATCCAGGACGCTGCTCGCGTCGAGACAAGGAGTTCCAGCCGTGGCCACGGAGACGAATGTCGAACCGCCCCGCGAGGACGACACTCATGCGCACATACCCCATTCCGTACAGCACGCGGTCCACCGTGCCTTCAATCGGGGGGCGGACGCCGGTTTCCCCAGCGAGGCCCTATTCGGGGTGTTGCCGCTCAAGCGGCTCATCCCGCAGGACATCCACAGCGTGGGCGACTACCTCGGCGCGCTGGGCGTCGGCACCCTCGCGATCTGCAGCGACACGTCGCGCGGACGCGCCGCGGGATTGATGCTCGCGCTGTCCGGCGTGGGCGTGTCGCTCGTCACCGACTACCGGCTGAGCGTCAAGAAGTGGCTGCCCATCGAGGTGCACGAGGCCATCGACTACGTGTGGAGCCTCGCGACCATCGCCACCCCGTGGCTGTTCGGCTACGCGAAGAAGGCGCCCGCGGTGGCACTGGGCCAGGTGCTGGCGGGCGTGGGCTACATCGTCTTCTCCGCCCTGACGGACTACCGGGGTCAGGTCGGAGCGCGCTGGGGCAAGCACACCTATCTGACGACCGGGCCGGTCAACGCCTGAGCGGCGCGGTGAGCGCGGCTCACGGCTGGCAGGTGACGCGTGCGCTGTCCATGGTGCACGCGCTGCAAGTCTTGACCTGCACCAGCGAGCCCATGCGGCACTCGAGCACGGCCTTGCCGTCGGCCGTGCACAGCCCTCGGCCCTCGGCGGACGCCGCGCACGCGTCCCCCTCGACGTTGCCCGTCAGGTCGCAGCTCACCGTCTGGTCATCCTCGGTGCATCCGGCGGAGCCCTTGCAGGGCAGCGGGCGCCACACCTTGTCGCGGCACTCGAGAGCCTCACTCTCGGAGGAACAGGTGTAACCACCACCCTCGCAACTGTCGCCCGCCTTGACACCACAGGCGGAGAGCACGAGGGAACCGAGCAACGGGAGCAGGAAGAAGGAGCGATTCATCACGGCGCCGGACGATTCCAGGCGCCGCGAGCCCGGTCAACCCAAGTCACTCCCCGAGCGTCTCGCGGAAGTACCTCCGGAAGTTGCCCCCGAGGATTCGCTCCACGAGCGCCTCCGGGTGGCGGCGCAGCAGGGCCTCGGTGAGCTTGGGCAGGTCCGTCACGTCCCGGATGCCCTTGGGCAGGGCCACCATGCCGTCGTAGTCCGAGCCGATACCCACCCCCTCCTCCCCCATCACTCCCAGGGCATGCTCGATGTGCCGCACGACGTCGTCGATGGCGTCCCCGCCCAGGTACACGGGCGCCAGGATGATGCCCACCACGCCGCCCCGCTCGGCGATGCGGCGCAGCACCTCGTCGGAGAGGTTGCGCCAGCCACCACCCGCTCCACGCACTCCCGTGTGTGAGGAGAAGACGCGCGCCTTGGGGTGGGCCAGGATGTCCTCCAGCGTCCGCTCGGAGGCATGGGCCACGTCCACGCTCATGCCCGTGCGGACCATCTCCTCCAGCACCGAGTGGCCCAGGGGCGACAGCGGCCGGTTGCCCATCAACGGGAACGAGGAGCCACCCGCCTCGTTGTTGGACAGGTGGGTGAGGCCCATGAAGCGTACGCCCCGCCGGTGCAGCTCGGCCACGCGCTCCACCTGCCCCTCGATGGCGTGAGCCCCCTCGATGCCGAGCACGGCCGACAACCGGCCCTGGGCGAGGTGCTCCTCCAGCGCCCGTCCCGAGGTGGTGATGCCCACCTGTCCCTCGGAGCGGCGGCAGAAGTCGGCCAGCCGGTCGATCTGCCAGAGGGCGCGAGACCACTCGCTCTCGCGGGCCTCGCGAGGCCAGCCCCGCCAGATGGCGAAGGCCTCGAAGCCTCCGATGAAGGGAAAGCCGCGGGTGACGATGGTGAAGCACTGCAGCTTCATCCCCACCTCGCGCAGGCGGGGGAAATCCACGTGACCCTCGGAGGAGCGCTCGCACAGGTCGCGGTTCCACATCAACGAGTCCGCGTGCCCGTCCGCGATGCACCAGCGTTGGTGGAGCTCCAGCACCTTGCTCGTGTCCATGGTGGCAGTCTCGGCGCTCCGGCATCCCACCACAAGCATCCCGGAACGACGGCGGCCCCCGCCCGAGGGCGGAGGCCGCGTCTGCTCCGTGACGAGGAGGTTATTCCTTCTTCTGGCCCGGGTGCTGGGCGCTCATCTTCTCCACCTCGATGCTCTGGAGGATCATCTTGCCGCTCGAGTCCAGCTGGTAGGAGGCGCGGACCTCGTCACCCGCCTTCAGGTCCTTGAGGGCCACCGGCTTGTCGTCCTTCATCACCCGGACCTGCGAGTTCGCCTGGAACTGCATGACCTGGTTGTTCTTGTCCGGGACGATCAGCTTGAGGGTGTTGCCGGACGTGGACTGGATGGTGCCCTCCACCTCCTCGGTCTTGACGTTGGCCATGCCGCTGCCGCCCGTGGCGTCGTCGGTCCGGGCAGCGTCGTTCAGCTGCTGGTTCTCGGCCGCGGCCAGCTCGCGCTGCTCCTCGGTCAGGTCCTTCTGGGCATCCAGCACGTCCTTCTGCGCGTCCTGGCGGGCCTCGGCGACCTCCTGCTGCGCGCTCTGCTGCTCCTGAGCCACGTCCTGACGGGCCTCGGCCACGTCCTCACGCTTCTCCTCGACGTTGTTGCTCTTGCAGCCCGCCATCAGCCCCAGCCCCGACACCGCCACCACCGCCATCATGAGCTTCCGCATGTGCTGCTCCTTTCATCGCTCACCGAGGAAGAAACCTCCCCGGCGTGTGGCAGGAAACTGGAGGCTCCACCCGCGGGTGCACAGCGCTTGTCGGAACGAAAAAGCGATACAGGGGGACCGCGCCGGTGGGAGTGCGCCCGGCGGCCTGCCTGCTTGGAGTGGGCTGGATTCCAGGAATATCCGGTGAATCTCCGCGACCGGAGGTCAGGTGAGCGTCTTCCCCCCACCCGTCCGTGGCGCAAGTATGCTGCGGCCCGTGAGCCATCCCCTCTCGGAGCTGCGCCCCCTGGCGCTCGGTGAGATCATCGACCGCTCGGCCACGTTCTGGCGCAAGCACCTCAAGACCCTGTTCCTGCTGAGCCTCGGCTTCAACCTGGTGACCTACATCGTCACGAAGGCCATGCAGCTGGCGATGCAGCGCAGCCTCAAGGTCTTCCAGGAAGCGGCGGTGGGCCGGGGAGATCCCGCCACGGTGCTGGGCGAGTACGGCCGGTTCTTCGGAGTGCTGACCGGGACCCTGGTGGTGACCTTCTGGCTGTACTGGATGTCCACCCTGGTGGTGTCCCGGTACGTGGTGCCCACGCTGCTCGGCGAGACGGTGAGCCCGGTGGAGGGCTTGCGACGCGGGCTGAATCGGCTCGGGACGCTCACCGGCGCGTTCGTGCTCTCGCTCCTGTGGGCGGTGGGAGCCAACCTGCTGATGGCGCTCCCCGGAGGGCTGTTGACCGGGGCGGGCGCGGGCCTGCTGGCGCTGTCGGACGGCCCGGGCGGCCGGCTTGCCGGCGGTGTTGTGATGGGGGTGGGGCTGATCCTGGTGCTGCTCGGCCTGGCGGGCGGCATCCTCTGGTACCTGCTGCGCTTCTCGCTGCTGGCCCCGGTGGTGGCCATGGAGGACCTGTCGGCGATGAGCGCCTTCCGGCGCTCGGGCCTGCTGCTGTCGGGGCGGGTGGAGCCGGGCTTCCTCGGGCGCGTGACGGTGCGGGCGATGATCCTCGTCACCGTGGTGTCGGTCATCCTGCTCGCGGTGAGCCTGCTGTCCGGCCTGCCCGCGCTGATCGTCCAGTTCTCCTACCGCAATCCGCTCGATCCGGCGTCCGTGGCGGCCAACCCGGTGCCCCAGACCCTCCTCGTCCCCGCCGAGCTGCTCCAGGTGGTGGGACAGGCCGTGTTCAGCCCGCTGGCGCTCGTCTTCTACGCCCTGTTCTATCTGGACATGCGCGTGCGCCGGGAGGGGTTGGACCTCGAGCGGCGCCTGGAGGCGCGTTGATGTCCGGGTGGGTGCTGCTGTGGCTCGCGGCCGTGCCCTGCGAGGGACATGAACGGGAAGCGCGGCAGCTCGTGGAGCTGGCCACGCGAGCGCCGGAGTCAGTGGACGCACGGCTCGAGTCCCTGGAGCAGCGCTGGGGAGGACTGACGCTGCGCTCGCCGGACGACCACACGCCCGAGGAGCGCGCCCGGACGGCGGCCCGCCGTCTCCAGGGCGTCTGCGCTCAGCTCGAGGCCCCCGCGAGCACGGAGAGCCCCCCACCCCACTCGGATCAGGCCCGGCTGCGGGAGATCCTCTCGCGGCCCGAGTTCGCCCTGGCACGGGATCGCCAGGGGGATCTGCTCCAACGGCTGGTGCGCACGGTGAGAGCGTGGCTGGAGGACCTGTTGCAAACGAGCGAGGCGCAGAGCTTCGCGACGGGCACGCGGACGGCGGTGCTGGTGCTGGGGTTCGCGGTGGTGCTCTTCGCGCTGCTGCGCTTGCGCCACTGGAGGCGGGGCCCCTCCCGGCGAAGGGAGGAGGCGGGCACGGGCCCGGCGACGGCGCTGGTGCTCGACTCCCCCGGTGAGCACCTGACGCGGGCCCGGAAGGCGCTGGCGGGACAGCCACGCGAGGCCATCCGGGAGGCACTGCTGGCGCTGCTGTCCTCCCTCGAGGCGAAGCGGCTGGCCCGGCCGGATCGCGTGAGGACGAACCGCGAGCTGGTGGGCGAGCTGCCTGGGCGGGGGGCATCCACGCAGCTCACGCGTGAGGTGGAGCGGCTGGTGCGCTGGTACGACCGGGCCTTCTACTCGCTGGAGCCGGTGCCCGCGGAGGACGCCGCGCTCTTCGTGGATCAGGTGGAGCGGCTCCACCGCGAGCTGGCGGGAGCCGTGGCATGAAGGGGCTGAGGACGGCGGCCATCTACGGCGTGCTGGTGGCGCTCGCGCTGGCGCTGGGGCTCGCGGTGAACCAGACGCCGCCCCGCTCGACGGTGCCCTCGGTGGACAACCCGGGGCCCCAGGGCCTGCGAGCGCTGTACCTGTACCTCCAGGAGTCGGGCGCGCAGGTCTCGGCGCCTCGGGAGGCGTTTGGCGAAGCGGGACCTCCCTCGAGCGTGCGCACGCTGGTGGTGGCGGCGCCCGCGGGGCGAGCCGTGTCGGAGACGGAGGCCGAGGCCCTTCGCGCGTGGGTCTCCGGGGGCGGGACGCTCGTCTACCTCGTGTCGAGGGAGTCGAAGGGCAAGCAGCCGCACCTGGACGACTGGCTCCAGGTCTCCTCGGGCCCGATGCTGTCACCGAGCTCCGAGGGACTCCCCGAGGGGGAGAAGGATCTCACGGGGACGACGGCGCGCGTCTGGGTGCCGGTGGGCGCGGCGCGAGGCCTGGAGCGCTTCCGGGTGTCGCTGGATCGCGGCCTCGTGGTGGAGCGGCCGGAGGCGGTGCCCCTGGCGGGGACGAAGGGCGCGGCGGTGGTGTGGCGGGTGCCGGTGGGCCTCGGCGAGGTGTACGTGCTGGCGGGGGTGGACCTGGCGGAGAACCGGCGGCTGGAGCTGCTGGACAACCTGCGCTTCTGGGACGCGCTGGCGGCGCGAGGGCCGATCGCGTTCGACGAGTACCACCACGGCGTGGGGCCCAGGCCGGAGCCGCCGTCGGCCCGCGCCCTCTGGGTGTTCGTGGCGCAGGGCCTGGTCGTGGGGCTGCTCTACGCGGTATCGCGCGGGACGCGCTTCGGTCCACCCCGGCCGCTCGTGGTGGAGAAGCACCGCTCGGCGCTGGAGTACGTGCGGTCCCTGGGCTGGCTCGCCCGGCGCTCGAAGGTGGAGCGCGAGCTGGTACCGGAGCTGGCCCGGCAGCTCCGGCGGCGGATGCACGAGCGGCTGGGCATTCCCCTCACGCTGCCGGAGGACGAGGCGGCACGCGCCCTGGAGCACACCTGCGGACTTCCCGCCGCGGACTACCTGGCCGTCCGGGAAGACCTGAGCCGCACCCTGGACCAACGCGACATCCGCCCCGGTGACTACGCGCGCCTGGCGCGCCAATACGCGAGGATCGAGGAAATCATCACAGGGCGTGCGGCCACTGATCCACGCGCTCAGTAAAACGCCCTACACAGCAACCAGCCATGAGAGGCGGAAGTGCCTGGGAGAGGACGTCTCCACCACCTTCCCAGAGACCCCTCTTACAGTCCCACGGTCCAACGGAGTAGTCTCGTCGAGGGGGGAGTGGTCTCTCACTCTCGGGCCTTCGGGCCCCTCTGAAGGCCTGCCCAGCCGGGCCCTTCAGGCGGAACGGTGACGCACATGGAAAGCCGGAGTCTCAGCAGCCCAACCATGTCCCCCGGCTCGCGGGAAGAGCTGGAGTGGCGCCTGTCCCTCATCGACCCTGCGGAGAGCATCCGGGGCGTCGTGTTCAACAGCGTGCTGGAGGTGGTGCGGCAGCTGGGTGACGAGCACGCGGTCGAGCGCTGCCTCGAGGTCGCGCACGAGGGGCGCTTCATGGACTACTTCAACTACCCCTTCCGCTCGCTCATCGAGATGACCTACACGGCGGCGGAGCTCCTGGCGAAGAAGTACGGGAGCACCGAGAAGGCGCTGTGGCAGATGGGCTATCAGTCCGCCATGAGCTTCTACTCGTCCACGGCGGGAAGGGCCGTGCTGCTGCTGTCGCGGGGAGGGCCGGCCCGGCTGCTCGACACCATGCCCTCGGCGTTCCACACCACGTGGAAGAGCGCGGAGGTCTCCACGCACCTGACGGGGCCCCGGAGCGCCGTGCTCACCTACAAGCGAGACTTCATGCCCCGCGCCTATACGGAAGGCGGCATGCAGGGCACGTTCGAGGCCGCCAAGGTGAAGGGCTTCAAGATCACCGCCCACCCCATCGGTCCGCTCGACACCGAGTACCACATGACGTGGGACTGAGGACCCCGCCCGCCAGGAGCGGGGCCCGGACCGAGGGCCTGTCGGCCCCCTACTCCTTCATGAAGAGCCCGGCGGCCCGGAGCAGGCGCAGGGCCGACAGCGACGTCTGCAGGCGCTCGGAGATGGCACCCACCTCGGCGTTCGTCAGCGCCGAGTTGGCGTCCGCGACCTCCAGGTAGGTGGCCACACCGGCCTTGAAGCTGATCTCCGTGAGACGCTGCGTCTCACGCGCCAGCGCCAGGGCCTCCTCGGCCTTGGACAGGTTGGCCTTGGCGTTCTCGTAGTCCAGCCGGGCGCGCGACACCTCTTCCACCGTGCGCGCCTCCGCCTGCTTCTGCTGCGCCGAGGCCTCCGCCACGCGGGCGGACTCCTCGCGCAGGTTGATCTCCCGGATGCCGCCGTCCCACAGCGTCCACTGCGCGCTGAGCGTCAACGCCCACGAGTCGTTCTGCCCCGTGAAGCCCGCCGCGTTGCTGAGGCGGTAGACACCCGAGAACCCCACCGAGGGAGCGTACGAGAACCACACGCCCGTGCGGCGGCCCATGGCCAGATCCAGGTTGCGCCGCGCGGCGGCCACGTCCGGCCGCTGCTCCAGACCCTGCTTGATGAGCTCCTCGTCGCTCTCGGCCGGCACCTGTGGCACCGGCGGCAACTGCAGCGAGAAGTCCGCGTTGCGCTGGATGAGCGTGGCGAGCGCCAGCCGCGAGGAGGCGAAGGCGTTGCGGGCCCGCACCAGGTCCTGCTCGGCGCGCGCCCGGTCGAGCTGCGCCCGGAGGAGCGCCACCCGCGTCACCGTGCCCGCGTCGAAGCGCTTCTGCGTGTCCTGCTCGCGCGCCTGGTTGACCTGCAGCAGGAACTCCGCGGCGCGGATGGCCTCCTGGTAGCTCGCGGCCCCGAAGTAGGCCTGGGCCACGGCGAAGAGGATCTCCCGCCGCGCGTTCTCCGTGTTCAGCTCCGCCACGTCCTCGGCGATGCCCGCGTTGCGGATGGCGGGAATCAGGGACGGCGCGAGGATCGCCTGCCGGATTTCCGCCTGGGCGGCGAACTGGTCGTACGGCTGGATGACGATCTCCGGCCCACCGGGCAACGCCACCACCGCCTCGTTGGAGTTACGGGTGTAGCTGCCGCCCACGGAGACCGTGGGCAGGTAGGCCGCCCACGCCCGGTTGGACAGGAGCCTCGATTGCTCCAGCCGGGCGCGCGCCACCTGCAGGTCCAGGTTGTTGTCGCGCGCGGCTTGGAGCGCCTCATCCAGGGTGAGCACCGGCGTCGCGGCGCTCACGGTCAGTGTCAGTGCGAGCAGGGCAATCATGCCGCCTCCTGATCATTCGAGGGCCGCAGCTCGGTCAGGTGACCACCGCCGTAGGCCCGGGCT
This sequence comes from Archangium violaceum, assembly GCF_016887565.1. Classification (NCBI taxonomy): domain Bacteria; kingdom Pseudomonadati; phylum Myxococcota; class Myxococcia; order Myxococcales; family Archangiaceae; genus Archangium; species Archangium violaceum. Next base: position 5,470,016 of record NZ_CP069396.1, on the reverse strand, counting down.
ACCTCGGCCTCGCCCGTCTCCTCGGGCGAGCGCTTGGAGCCGAACTTGCGGCTGAACCATGCCGAGGCGTCATCGAACAGCGAGTAAACCACCGGCGTCATCAACAGCGTGAGCACCAGCGACAGCGTCTGACCACCCACCACCACGCCCGCGGTGGCCTGGTTGAAGCTCGCGCCCACGCCCTTGGACAGCAGCAGGGGAATCATGCCCGCCACGAAGGACAGGGTGGTCATGAGGATGGGGCGCAACCGGTCCTTGCTTCCGTGGACGATGGCCTCCAGCCGGGGCAGACCCTCGCGCCGCAGCTGGTTGGTGTGGTCGATCTGCAGAATCGAGTTCTTCTTCACCACGCCGAAGAGCACCAGCAGGCCGAGCATCGAGTACAGGTCGAGCGACTGCCTGAAGATGAGCAGCGACACCAGCGCGAAGGGCACGGTGAGCGGCAGGGAGACGAGGATGGTGATGGGGTGGATCCACGACTCGAACTGCGCGGCGAGGATCAGGTACATGAAGATGAAGGCCAGCGCGAAGGCCATGAGGAAGTTGATGGCCGTGCGGGCGATCTCGCGGGACTGACCCGCGGGCTTGGCCACGTAGCCGGCCGGCAGCTTCGTCTCCTCGATGACCTTGTTGAACTGCTCCACGACCGTACCCGTGCTCACGCCCGGCGCGGTGTTGGCCGAGAGCATGATCTGCCGCTGGCGGTTCATGCGGTTGATCTGCGAGGGACCCTCCTCGTGCTGCAGCTTCACCACGTCCGTCAGGGGCACGGCGCCCAGCCGCATGGAGGGCACGGTCACCTGCCCGAGCGCCTCCACGCTGTCGCGCGAGCCCGGCTCGGCGCGCAGGCGCACGTCGTACAGGTTGCCGTTCTCCACGTAGGTGGACACGTCGAAGCCGCCCACCAGCATCTGCAGGGTGCTGGCCACGTCGGGCACCTGCACGCCCAGGTCCGCGGCACGCGAGCGGTCGATGTACGCGCTCACCTCGGGCTTGCCGACGATGAGGTTGCTGTCCGCGTCCACCACGCCGGGGATCTGCTTCATCTTCTCCAGCAGCACGCTGGCCTGCTTGCCCAGCTCGTCGAAGTCGGGGCCCGTCACCACGTACTGGACCGCGGCCTGCGTGCCGGCGCCGCTGAAGAGGGGCGCGTTGGACACGCTCACCCGGTACTGCTTGGGCAGCTTGGAGGTGATCTCCTGGCGCACCCGGTTCATGATGTCGTCCTGGGTCTCCTGGCGCTGATCCGGGTCGACGATCCTCACGAAGATGCCGGCCACGTTGGGGGTCTTGTCCGCGCTGTCGCCGATGGTGACGAGCGTGGAGCGCGTCAACTCGGGCATCTTCTCGCGGATCTCCCGCGCCACGCGTTCGGACACCAGGAGGGTGGAGTCCAGGCTGGTGCCCTCCGGCATGCGGATGGTCACCTGGTACTGGGCCTCGTCGCTCTTGGGGAGGAAGCCCGTGGGCACCGCCTTCATGAGGGGCATGCAGGAGCCGAGCGTGACCACCGACGCCACCACCATCACCCAGCGGTGCGCCATCACCCAGCGCAGGGCGCGCTCGTAGGCGCGCTCGAGGGGCATGTAGACCACGTCGGTGACGCGCTCGAGCAGCGGCTTGCGGTGGTGGCCGTGATCAGGAGCCGCGGAGCCCCCCACCAGCCAGCGCGCGCACAGCATGGGCGTGAGCGTGAAGGACACCAGCAGCGACACGGCGATGGAGAAGGCCATCGTCCAGCCGAAGCTGCTCAGGAAGCGGCCGGGGATGCCTCCCATGAAGGCCACCGGGAGGAACACCGCGATGAGCGACAGCGTGGTCGCGAGCACCGCGAGGCCGATCTCCTTCGTGGCCAGGATGGCCGCCGGGAAGGGCTTGAGCTTCTTCTCGTGGATGAAGCGGTGGATGTTCTCCAGCACCACGATGGCGTCGTCGATGACGATGCCCACCGCCAGCGCGAGCGCCAGCAGGCTGATGGTGTTGAGGTTGAGCCCCGCCGCGTTCATCAGCGCGAAGGTGCCGATGATGGAGGTGGGAATGGCGAGCGCGGCGATGAGGGTGCTGCGCCAGCTGCCCAGGAACAGCAGCACCACCAGCGCGGCGAAGACGCCGCCCAGCAGCAGGTGCTCCTTCACCGCGTTCACGCTGGTGATGGTGGTCTCCGAGTTATCGCGCACCACTTCCAGCGAGTAGCCCGCCGGCAGCGTCTGGCTGAGCTCACCCACGCGGCGGCGCACCTCCTGCACCAGGGCCACGGTGTTCTCACCGGACTGCTTGCGGATGGACAGGAGCACCGCCGGCTTGCCATCACGCACGGCCGCCGTGTCCGCCTCCACCTGGCCGTCCTCGACCCGGGCCACGTCCTGCACGCGCAGGATGTGGCCGTTGCTCTCGCGCAGCACGAGCTGGCCCAGCTCCTCCACGCTGGAGACGCGCCCGCGCAGACGCAGGGTGAGGCGCTCCGGACCCGTCTCGATGCTTCCGCCCGGCATCGACATGTTCTGCCCGGACAGCGCCCGCTGCACGTCCGCCGAGCTCACGCCCGCCGCGCGCATCTTCACCGGGTCCATCCACACGTTCACCTGGCGCTTGCGGCCACCGATGAGCGACACCTGGCCCACGCCCGGCACCGTCTCCAGCCGGCGGCGCAGCACGCGGTCCGCGTACTCGGTGAGCTCGCGCACGGGCTTCTCACCCTGGACCGCCAGGATGATGACCGGCACGGCGTCCGGATCGAACTTCTGCACCAGCGGCGTCTCCACGTCGCGCGGCAGCTCGTAGGTGATCTGGTTGATGCGGTCGCGCACCTCCTGCACGGCCACGTCCACGTTCTTCTCCAGAACGAACGTGACGATGACCTGGCTGACGCCCTCCGCGGTGATGGAGGACATCTCGTCGATGCCGGAGATGGTATTGACCGCCTCCTCGACCTTCTCGGTGACGTCCGTCTCCATCTCCTCGGGAGAGGAGCCGGGCAGGCGCGTGATCACCACCACGGTGGGGAAGTCGAGCTTGGGGAAGCGGTCGACGGTGAGCTTCACGTACCCGGCGATGCCGAGCACGCAGATCAGCAGGATGAGCACCGTCGCGAAGACGGGCTTACGGACACAGATACTGGCTAGCCATTGCATGAGAGGTGTCCTCGCCTACTGCAGCTTCTGGCCGTCGCGCAGGTCTTCCCGCGCCACCGCCACCACGCGCTCGCCCACGCGCACGCCCGCCATCACACCCAGCGAATCCGAGGAGGACTCGCTCACCTGGACGAAGCGCTCCTCCAGCCGCCCGTCGCTCACCACGAAGAGCTTGCGGCGCGCGCCGTCCTCCAGCACCGCCGAGCGCGGCACCACCGGCAACTGCTGCTCGCCCAGCTGCACCTTCGCGGTGGCGAACTGGCCCGGCAGCAGCGCGCGGTCCTTGTTGGGCACGAGCGCCTCCACCACCAGGTCCCGGGTGCCGTTGCGCAGGCCCGCGCCCACGAAGGACACCTTCGTCTTGTGCACCACGTTGGGCGCCGCCGTCAGGGTGAACTCCACCGACTGATCCTTCTGGATGAAGGCCGCCGAGGACTCCGGCACGGTGAGCGACAGCCGCAGCGGATCCAACGCCACCAGCGTCACCACCTTCGAGTCCTGCCGGACGTACTCACCCACGGACACCACGCGCTCGGACACCACCCCATCGAAGGGGGCGCGGATGGTGGTATCCGTCATGCTGATCTCCAGCATGGACAGGCGCGCGGTGGCGGAGGCGACCTGGGCCGCCGCGTTGCGGCATTGGGCCTGGGAGCGGTCGAAATCCGCGGAGGAGATGCTGCCCTCCTTGGAGAGCCTCTCGCTGCGCGCGCAGTCGGCGTCGGCCAGCTGCTGCTGGGACTTCGCCAGGGAGAGCTGGGCCCGCGCCTCCTCGAGGCTCGCCGTGGCCGAGCGCCCATCGAGCTTCACCAGCACGTCGCCCTTCTTCACCACCGAGCCGCGCTCGACGTGCACGGATACCACCTTGCCCATGGCACCGGCCGCCACGTCCGAGTCCTCGAACGCCGACAGGGAGCCGGTGAGCGTGAGGAAGCGCGGCACCTTCGCCTCGCCGACCTGCACCGTGTCCGCCTTCACCGCGGACTCCTGCGCCGAGGCCTGCTGCTGCCCCTTCTTGCTCTGCGCGGCGTCCACCCGCGTTCCGCAGCCAGCGCCCAGCGTCAGCACCAGCCCACCCGCCACCAGCACCTTGTACACCGGCGCCGTGCCCGTCCTGCCCTGTCGATGAAGTTTCCGCATACCGTGCTCCCGTCGCCGTGCCCCTCATGGAGGGGTATTTCCTCGGCCCGAGATAAGTTAGTGAACGCAAACTAACTAACCCCGGGGGGGGAGGGAATGTCAAGCAAAGGATGGGGCGGACAGGCAGGCGTCACCGGGGGGTTGCATGTGGGCCCGTTTTAGTGCCGGGGCACTCCTGGAGAGCGAGAATTTCCAGGTACTACCAATTGCCTTGCATGCCAGAGCCTTCCCTCTAGTCTGCCCTCGCGCGAGCCCGGGCCGTGGGGGCCGCGACCTACCCCAGGGAGTGGTGTCCATGCAGAAGACGCTTCGTTTGTCATTGCTGATGGCCGGTGTCGTTTCGCTCGTCACGGGTTGCCAGCCCGAGGCCCCCGCGCCGGCCTCCGACGCCGCGTTGAAGACGCACGAGTCGGCCCTCACCACACTGGGAGGTTGGAGCAGCAACAGGCCCATGTTCACCGAGGAGCAGTCCCACACCGCCACCCTGCTCAACTCGGGCGAGGTGCTGGTGGCGGGCGGCTACGACAGCGCGGGCACCGTGGTGCGCGGGCAGCTCTACAACCCGTACACGGACAGCTGGCGCCCCGCGGGGTTCATGAAGAAGTCGCGCTACGACCACACCGCGACGCTGCTCGCGTCGGGCAAGGTGCTGGTCGCCGGTGGCCGCCACATCTCGTCGGCGGGCCCCGGGCTGCCCGACACCGCGGAGGTGTATGACCCGGCCACGGATACGTGGAACAACACGGCCAATACCCTGGGAGGCCGGATCGGCCACTCCGCCGTGCTGCTGGACTCGGGCAAGGTGCTGGTGACGGGCGGCAACTACGGCTCCATCCATGTCACGCGGGACGCGAAGGTGTACGACCCGGCCACGGACTCCTGGAGCATCGCCAGCTACATGAACGAGAAGCGCGAGGGCCACACCTCCACGGTCCTCTTCTCGGGCAAGGTGCTGGTGACGGGCGGCTCGTGGTCCGGCCCGGGCAACTCGACGGAGCTGTACGACCCGGCCACGGACACCTGGACGCCGGCGCCCCCCATGCAGCAGTCGCGCGCCTACCACGTCGCGGTCGAGCTCTACTCGGGCTACGTGCTGGTCGTCGGTGGCGACACCGCTGGCACGGCGGAGCTGTTCAACCCGTACAACGAGACGTGGCTCCCGGTGCCCCCCTGCCCGGTGTCGGGGGGCGATCTCACCGCGACGCTGCTCTTCTCGGGCGAGGTGCTGGTGGCGGGCAACGGCACGGCCAACGCGGCCCTGTACGATCCGTCGACGAACTCGTGGCTGCCGACGAGCCCCATGCAGCAGTCGCGCTGGGGCCACGCCGCGACGCTGCTCCACACCGGTGAGGTGCTGGTGACGGGCGGCGGCTCCAACGGGGCCTTCACCGAGACCTCCACCGTGGAGCGCTTCAAGCGCTGAGCCCGCGAACGACGCGCTCGCTTCGGGGCTTCACCCCGGCGCGAGATGTGACAGACTCTCGGGCGCCTGTGGGCCGGCAGGTCGTGAATGCTCGAGGTGTCCATGTCCCGCAGGATGCTCCGCCGTACCCTCGCCCGGTTGCTGCTCGCCGCCCCCGCCCTCCCGCTGCTCGGTTGCAACATGTACACGAGCTCGTGCGGCCCCGCGGGCGAAGGCACGGGCGAGCCGTCCAAGGTCAACCAGACGTTCCGCATCGCGGACCTCCAACTGGCCGATGGCGGTACGCCCGAGCCGGGCGCGTCCTGCGAGCAGCTGTGCGTCCTCGCGGCCCCCCAGGACAACCCCCCGGGGCCCTGCAGCCTCCAGAGCGGTGATGGCGGCACGCCCGAGACGGTGACGTGTACCGTCACCTTCCTGTGCGAGGGCCGCCGTCCCGAGGGCCTGCTCAGCGACGGCTCCGTGGACGGCCGTGTGTCCGCGCTCGGGGCGCTGTTCGCGAGCATGGCCCACCTGGAGGCCGCCTCCGTCCCCGCCTTCGAGCGGCTCGCGCGGGAGCTGGAAGCACACGGGGCACCGGCCCGCCTGGTGCGCGCGGCCCGCCGCGCCGCCGCGGACGAGGTGCGGCATGCGCAGGCCATGGGCACCCTGGCCGAGCGGCACGGAGCCCCCGTGCCCACCGTGGAGGTCGAGCCCTTCCAGCCGCGCGCCCTGGAGCGGCTGGCGCTGGAGAACGCCGTGGAGGGGTGCGTGCGCGAGACGTTCGGCGCGCTGCTCGCCGGGTGGCAGGCCCGGTGCGCCGGAGACTCGGAGGTGCGCCAGTCCCTGGCCCGCATCGCTCCGGACGAGCTGCGGCACGCCGAGCTGTCCTGGGAGATCGACGCGTGGGCCCTGAGCCGGCTGGACGAGGCGGCGCGGCGGCGCATCCAGGAGGCGCGCCGCGAGGCCCTGCGCACCCTTCAGCGCGAGGTGGAGGAGAGCGTCGAGCAGGAGGAGTTCGTCCGGCTCGCCGGGCTGCCTTCGCGCGAGCAGGCCCGGAAGCTGGTCCAGGGGCTCGCCGAGTGGGTGATCACCGCCGAGGCCTGAGCATCCCCGTGGTAGCGTGACGGGCCGATGAGCGTGAACCTGATCCGCGAGCTCGCGTCCGTCCTGCCCCCCGAGGGCCTCGTCACCGATCCCGACGTGCTCGAAGCGCACCGCCACGACCAGGCTGGATGGGCCGCGGCGGGTGTCCCGGGGGTCCTCGTCCGTCCGGCCTCGACGGCCGAGGTCCAGGCCGTGCTGCGCGTGGCGGCGGCCCTGCGCGTGCCGGTGGTCGCCCGAGGAGCGGGCTCGGGGTTGTCGGGCGGCGCGAACGCCACGGACGGCTGCATCGTGCTCTCGCTCACGCGGATGAACCGCATCCTGGAGATCGACCGGCGCGGCCTGCTCGCCGTCGTCCAGCCGGGCGTGCTCAACGGCGCGCTCAAGGCGGCCGCGGCGGAGCACGGGCTCTGGTACGCGCCGGATCCCGCGAGCTGGGAGTTCTCGACGATCGGCGGCAACGTCGCCACCAATGCCGGCGGTCTGTGCTGCGTGAAGTACGGCGTGACCGGGGATGCCGTGCTCGGGCTGGAGGCCGTGCTCGCGGATGGCTCCGTCGTGCGCACCGGTGGCCGCACGGTCAAGAACGTCGCCGGATATGATCTCACCCGGCTCTTCGTCGGCTCCGAGGGCACGCTCGGCGTCGTCACCGAGGCCACGCTGCGGCTGCGCCCGCGCCCTCCCCCGGCCACGACGCTCGTCGCCTCGTTCCCGACGCTCGTCGGGGCCGGCGCGGCCGTCACGGAGATCATGGCGAGCACCCGCCCCTCCGTGCTCGAGCTCATGGACCGGACCACGGTGCGCGCCGTGGAGTCCTTCAAGCCCCTGGGTCTGGACGTCGAGTCCGCGGCGCTCCTGCTGGCGCGCTCCGATGCCGGGGGTGAGCAGGGCGTGGCGGAGTGCACGCGGATGGTGGCCGCCTGCGAGGCCGCCGGGGCCACCTTCGTCGCGCACTCCGCCGACGAGGCCGAGGGCGAGCTGCTGCTCGTGGCGCGCCGGCTCGCCTTTCCCGCGCTCGAGCGCCAGGGGGCGACACTGCTCGATGACGTGGGCGTGCCGCTCTCGCGCATCGCCGAGCTGCTCGCGGCGGTCGAGCTCATCGCCGAGCGGCGCGGCGTGCTCATCGGCACGTTCGGCCACGCGGGCGATGGGAACATGCACCCCACCCTCGTCTTCGACCGGAACGATCCGGACGCGGTGGGGCGGGCCAAGGCGGCCTTCGACGACATCCTCCGCGTGGTGCTCGACATGGGCGGCACCATCACCGGCGAGCACGGGGTCGGCGCCCTCAAGCGCCCCTTCCTCGCCGCTCAGCTCGGCCCCGAGTCCCTGCGGCTCCACCACGCCATCAAGTCCGCGCTCGATCCGCTCGGCCTCCTCAACCCCGGCAAGATGCTCTGACTCCGAGGGGCGGCCCTCTTTTTTCTCACCCCTTGAGACGACCCCGGATGTCGTGTGGCGACCCGGGTACCCTCCGCTCCAGGCTCCGCGCGGAAGTGTCGGCTACCAATAAAACTGCCCTACGGGCTTGGTCACCCATTCGGTTCTTGACATACTGGAAACGAACGGGATGATCGAATATCCCGTTTTATTCCCGTTTGGAGAGAGCCCAGGATGAAACAGGTTCGCCTACATCGTCGACATCCGCGTGGAATGACGTTGCTGGTGGCTCTCGGGACATTGGCGGTGGTGACCGCGGCCACGCTGGTGAGCTTGCGCATCGTCAGCCAGGAGAGCGAGCTGCAAGGCGGTGAGCGGCGTGCGCGCGAGGCCTTCTTCGCCGCCGAGGCGGGTCTGGCGGAAGGGCGCGAGGTGCTCACCACGTTGCTGGGCAGCAGCGCGAACGCCACCAACTTCAACGCGGTGATGGCCAAGCTGGGCGACATCTACTCGAGCGGCAACGGCCTGGACGGGGCGGTGAATGAGCCCGACTTCCCGGGCAACGGCGCCCATTGGTACGAGGTGCTCCCCCTCACCCGCTACAGCCTGCTGTCGGGCACGGGCCAGGCGCTGGACTCCAGCTTCGCGACGCCCCTGCGGGAGATGCGCGATCCGAACGGCCGCCCCTACGTCTCCTTCCCCGAGCAGTCCACGGTCTTCTACCGCGTCTTCGTGCACGACGACGACGACGACAAGGACGACCCAAGCAACCCGAACGACGGTCGCCGCGATGATACCAACAAGTCCGTCTGGCTGGTGTCCATGGGCGAGGTGCAGGGGAAGGGCGGCGTGGTGCTCGCGAGGTCGGTGGTGCGCGTCCTCGTGGCCGCGGGGTTGTCGTCGCAGGCGGCCAGCGGCTACGGCGGCCAGAAGCTCGGCGGCTCGGACAAGACGTCGGGCTCGTCGCTGGACGTGTCGCCCCCCAACATCGCCCAAGGCACCACCTTCTGAAGTTCCCCCCCGCCCCCACCCCCCCACCGGTATTCCGAGGCTCGTGATGAACCGACCCTTCCTGCTCCTCCCGCTCCTGCTGGCCCTCCCGGCGAGCGCGGGCGACGCCGATTTCGGCAAGAAGGCCTTCGAGGCAGCGTGCGCGCAGTGCCACGTGGCGGAGCCCGCCCGTGCGGACGGAAAGAACGCCACCGCCCCGGCCAACCTCTCCCTCTGGCTGAGCACCCACTCCGGCACCGAGCTACGCAAGTGGGTGAAGGACCCCTGGAAGGTGCGCGCGGACACGCAGTGCGATCCGCGTCAGCTGCAGCCTCAGTACGTCAGCGACCTCATCTCCTACCTGCGCAGCGCCCAGACGCCGGCCACCCCGGCCCCCGGCGCGCAGACCCCCCCCAAGAGGAACTGAAATGCACGCGCCTCGTAAGACATTGATGGTGGCGCTGCTGTGCGCCTCGGCCGCCACGGCCCAGACTGGTGGAACCGGTGGTGGCGGGGCCATGGTGGCCCTCTGCCACGACACCACGGGACAGGACCGTCAGCCGGACTTCAGCCCCACGGCCGGCTTCGACTGGACGTCCGTCACCCTCACCAACGACAGCCCGCCCGCGATCCGGTTGAACACCAACCTCGAGGTGCTCAACACCGAGCGCATCTACTTCCCCTTCACCCAGCAGGTGAGCGTCAGCTACCTGTACGAGTCCGCCGGCAACTCCGCCGCGCTCGGCTACTTCTATTACAAAGACCTCGTCGCCCGCGGTTACATCAACGTCAACGGCACCCCGGGCGACAGCAGCGACGACAAGCTGGCGGACACCGACAACAACGGCATCGCGGACTTCCACGAGGACCTCTACTCGATGTCCACGACCCGCGACTACATCGGCGGCACCACCCGCCGCTGCCCGACGCGGACCTTCACCTTCAATGGGAAGACATTCTTCGAGCCGGAGCTGGCCGCCAAGGACTGCAACGCGACGTACAACTCGACCGTCTCCCTGAAGGACGCCCGCCCTGGCCAGACCAGCCGGAACATCACGGTCGCCACCGTGGGCCAGGCGCCCTCGGCTGGCCGCTCCGGCACCCAGTTCAGCGATCAGGGGCTCTACCCCACCATCCCCAACCTCCTGGAGCCGCTCGACAACAAGAACAAGAGGTCGGGCGCCACGAGCACTGAAAAAGGCCGGGGCATCGGTCATCTCGTCTTCCTCCACTCCGACGACGATGGCGACACCAGCGTCTACAACAGCATGACGCCGGCGAATGACACCTCGGACCAGTTCAACGGCATCCCCGACTACAACGTCTCCGCCTACGACCAGGATGGCCGGCCCCTGGCCACCGCTCCGGACAACACCCTCAACGAGGAGCGCGACCGCACGGTCAACCTGGGAGAGATCGAGGGCGACCAGGAGATCGTCTTCTACATGGTGTCCTGGGGCGGCCCCAACCACGCTCCGGGCGGCTCGTCTCCGCAGGTGTATCCCTGCCTGAGCTTCGACTCCACCACCCCAGGAGGCGCCTGCAAGCTCCACCTCGTCAGCCCCACGGTGGTCTTCTTCTCCAAGACGTTGCTGAACATGGATCAGAACGCCCTGGCCCCCTCCACCGCGAGTGACGCGGCGGGCAACAACATCTCCGTGGTGGCCAAGCGCGACATCGGATGCGCGTATGGTTCGGGGACCTGCAACCAGACGGGTGAGTCGCTCGAGGGCTGGCTGGACCAGGCCACGCTCAACCGCCTGCAGACGCAGCCGGCCTACCGCAATCTGAACATGCCGCACGAGAAGGCCTACGTGAAGGCCGACACGACGAGCGGCCGCAGCGTGCTGCCCCACGTCCTGGTGGGCGCCCCCTCCACCGACAAGTACCGGTGGATCCTCGGCTTCGAGGACCTGTCCGGCGGCGGTGACCGCGACTTCAACGACGTGAGCTTCATGATCCACAAGTCCAACGGCGGCGTGGTGCGCTCGGCCGTGGTCTCGGGCGATCTGTCCCCGAGCATCTCCCAGGACTACACCATCACCGAGGTGACGTTCCGGGCGGTGGACGAGCCCTATTACAGCTCCACCAATCCGGCCCACTGCCGGACCCGTCCCGCGGAGGATCGGCCGCGCATCACCTACCAGGTCGCGCTCGACTGCAAGGTGTGCACGGCCAACTGCGGCACGACCAACCCCACCCTGTCGGTCAACGAGTACCCCACCTGGACGGACGTGCCGCTGGATGAGCCCCCGACGAGTGGCGCGCAGCGCGACTCGTCGGCGACCATCCGGGACTTCCTGCAGCGCAGCCTCACCGGCTCGCAGCTGTGCTGGCGCTCCATCATGCGCAGCAAGGACGACACCTGCCAGCCCACCATCCGCAACATCAACGTGTCCTACAAGGCGATGAAGGCCGGTGACTACGGGCGCGCGGCCGTCTCCACCGTGGCCAACACCGTCCTGTACGGGGCGTACGAGACGCCCGGCCGCACCTGGTTCGAGAGCACCGCGACTCCGCCCTCCACCCGCGTGGTGGACGGCCGGTTGGATCTGTCCGAGCGCGGCCACCTCTACCTCAAGGAGCTCTACAAGCCGGAGACCCCGACGGCCACCAGCGGCGAGATGCTGTGGGACGGCGGTCGCAAGCTCGGCGAGGTCGTGCGCAGCGAGGAGCCCACCGGCTGGCGCAAGCTCATCACCATGCGGCCCAACAACACCCGGGCCGAGCTCAAGGACGTGCTGCTCGACAGCAACGGCGGCGAGGCCTTCTCGTCGACCAACTGCGGTGGGGCCAACGGCGGTCACTGGGTGTGCGACCTGGACAACAGCGGCGGCGCGCCCGACAGCGAGGATCGCGCGCTGCTGCGCAACTGGCTGTACGGCTGGGAGCGCCGCAACGGCTCGTCCTCCACGAACGAGAAGCGCACCTGGCCCATGGGCGGCGTCCAGCTGTCCACGCCGGCCATCATCGGCGGCGGCTCCACCCCGCCCTGGTGGACGCGCGTCACGGGCACCGAGCAGGCGAAGTTCACCTCCAACTTCCTGTCGGACGCGCGGGTGAGCCAGCGCTCCACCGTGGCCTACGTGGGCACCATCCAGGGCTACCTGCACGGCGTGCAGTCCGGAGCCCTGCGCATGAAGGACGACCCGTGCACGGTGGAGCGTGACGCGCGCGGCCACTTCGAGGGCTGCAACGAGAACCGCAACTACGGCAACGCGCGCGAGCTGTTCGCCTACCTGCCGCGCAAGCTGCTGCCCAACTACGTGGACTCCTACCTGCGCCAGGGCAATGGCAAGCGCGCCACGGTGGACGCCTCGCCCTCCGTGGCGGACGTGGACCTGGGCTTCGGCCCGTACGTCGCCACGGGCGGCAACACCTCCACCCAGCCGGCCTGGACCATCGGCAACAGCCCCGGCCCCACCGAGGGCGCCAAGACGGTGCTCGTGTCGCCCACCGGCCCCAGCCTCAGCGTCGTGTTCGCGCTGGACATCACCGACCCCTCCCATCCGTCCTACCCGCAGCCCATGTGGGAGTTCGACATGGCCAGTGACGCCGTGTCGATGAGCGGGGTGAGCGATGCGCCCACCTCCGTCACCGCGATGACCGTGGAGGACGCCTTCGCCGACCTGGACGCCGACCTGGTGCCGGATACGCGCGGCTCGCGTCACTCCACGCCCATCGTCCGGATGGACTTCGGAGCGCAGGGCGGCCGCAAGTGGGTGGCCGTCGTGGGCACCGACTACGTGCCCAATGCCGGCACCGCCGGTGCGCTGTACCTGCTGGACATGAAGACGGGCCAGCCGGTCCAGGTCGCGGGCACCAAGGCCGCGTCCCGTCTGGCCGGCGTGGTGCCCCTCGCCCAGGGCGAGGGCGTGGGCGGTGAGCCCGCGGCGGTGGATGCCAACGAGGACGGCTCGTACGATCTCCTCTATGCCGCCACGACGGGCGGCAAGCTCTTCCGCATCAGCACCACCCAGGTGGATCCCGAGCGCGGTCTCGGCGAGACGTTCAAGGTGTGCGAGCTGGCGGACGTGAAGGAGAAGCTGACGGCCGAGGGCCGCTCGGACGCCAACCACCAGGGCATCTACTCGAGCATCTCGGTGCGCCTGCAGGCCGGCGCCGCCGGCAAGGTGGTGCGCGTGTACCTGGGCACCGCCAACAACCCGGACATCTCCAACGAGCCGGCCGACCTGGCGAACCCCCGCCCGCACGGCTACGTGCTCGCCTACGAGGACGCCAACCCCACGGCCACCACCTGCATCGACGCCACCCACCTGTGGACCCAGCAGCTGGGCGAGGGCCAGCTCGTCTGGGGTGGTGTGGCCATCGCCGGAGACAGCGTGTACACCACCACCGCGGTGGGCAAGGCGGCCAACGCCTGTGAGCTCAGCGCGACGGACAGCGGCAACTTCTACGCCTTCGCCAGTGCCACTGGCGCGGCGATGCCCAACTCCGGGACGTCGCTGGGTGGCCATGGCCTGTCCACCCCGGTGGTACACGACGAGCACCTGATCATGCTGACCGCGGACGGAAAAGTGATGGTCAAGGGCGACCCCGCCAAGTGGAACAACCAGACCGCGACCACCAACTCCGGGCCGGTGCGCATCCGCCTCTGGGACGCGAGCGCGAGCGGGCGCCTGCAGCCGTGAGGACTCGAACCATGATGAAGCACCACCGCCACCGGAGCGTCCGCGGGGTCTCCCTCCTGGAGTCCATGGTGACCGCGGTGGTGCTCATCCTGGGCATCGGCATGGTGGCCGGGACGGTGATCACCGTCACCAAGCTCAACCGCCGCAACCTGGCCCAGGCGCAGGCGTACACCATCGCCGAGTGGTGGTTGGAGCGCGTCACCCGCATCGGGTGTGACGCGGTGGCCGATCCGGACCACCCCTGCAGCGCCATCGCGGCCCTGGATCACAAGGAAGAGACCGTCTACTGGAGCGCCAGCGGGGCTCCCACCCTGCAGGTGCCCGCGGCGGGAGACCCGGAGGTGCGGCGGCCGTACCGGGTGAGCATCGACGTGGACCCGCCCCTGGAGGGCAATGAGTTGGGAGACCCGGTCCTCAACCGCACGGAGAAGGGCGTGACGCTCAGGCGCGCGGTCAACGTGCGCGTGACGGTGGGCTGGCAGGACGAGGGGAGCGGGGACTCCTTCCAGGCAGTGGCCCTGCAGACGCGGGTGGGACCATGAAGCAACGAGTGGCTGGAAACGGAGGCTTCTCCCTCCTCGAGGTGATGGTGGCCAGCAGCATCTCGCTGATCGTGCTCGCGGCGGCCCTGTGGAGCGCCGCGGAGCTGCAGCGGCGCGGCACGCTGGAGGAGTCGCTGATGAGCGCGCAGAACGCGATGCGCGCGGTGCGAGACCTGCTCGTGGTCGACCTGCAGCGCGCGGGCACCGGCGCGGGAAGCGCGCGCCTGGTCTTCGGCAGCCGGCCGAGTGGGGCCGCCGACGTGCGCTATGCCATCACCGTCAGCGCGAGCGAGCCCTTCAATGGCAGTGGCCTCTTTCCCGAGGACACGTCCTTCGCCCTGCCCACGGGCCCCTATGCCACGCGGGCCTCCGACGCCCTGCAGGTGTGGACCTGGGACACCGAGGCGGAGGACGCGGCGGGCCAACCCATCCCCATGCTCCCGCTGGACACGTGCCCGACGCCGCCCCCCGCCCCCTCCCTGTACCGGAGCGGCGACACGTTGTGCATGCTCACCAACCCCGCCGCGCTGATGGACCGGCTGGTGATGGTGGTCAAGCCCGCCACGCGGACCGCCTGCATCATGCAGGTGCGGGCCGCCAACGAGGTGACGAGCGTGCCCATCCCCTATTGGCAGGTGACGATCGTCCCGGGGCTGCCGGGCAATCCTCCGCCCGTGGGAGACCTGTGCTCGGCGCCCGGCGCGACCCCGTCGACCGAGTACACCAACTTCTGGCAGCACGACACCGCGGGCGCCTTCGTCATGCCCGTGCGCGGAATCTCCTTCCGCATCAACTGGAAGAGCGGCGGGCCGGTGCTCGAGCGTCACGAGCAGACCTCGGACGTGAGGCCGGGCCTGCCCCCCGCCCCCTGGGTGGCCCTGTCCCGGGACGTCGAGCAGCTGCGGGCGCGGCTGGGGGTGAAGGACAACCTCGCCGAGCTGGACGCGAATGTCCTCTGGTTCCCCGATACGACCGCCGCTCCCGCCCGTCCGGCGATCGACTCGTGTGACGCGACCTGCAACGCGCTGGTGCCCATGCCCGGCGGCACTCTCTGGACGGCCAGCGCGGACGAGCCCACCGCGAGGGACGCGCTGATGCGCAGGTTGCGCATGGTGGAGCTCACGGTGACCACTCGCACCTCGCGGGCGGATCCCGCGCTGGCCAGGAAGAGCGGCGGCGATTTCGTCCTGGATGCGGACGGCAACCCCCAGGACGGCTACAAGCGGCGCACCGCCACCGTCGAGGTCATGCCTCGCAACTACTCCTACGCGGGGGTGATTCCATGAAGCGCACCCAGAGGGGAACGACCCTGATGGAGATCGCCGTGACGCTCGCGGTGATCGGAGTGATCGCCTCCATCGCCCTGGTGAACATGGACGACGTGCGGCTCAAGCAGAACGAGCGCGATGGGCTCCGGGAGATCTCCATCCTGGCGATCCAGGCCCGCACCTCCGCCCGCAAGGGGCAGTACCCCGTGCGACTGGCCGTGCACCCGCGCGCGGACCGCCCGGGACACATCATCCGCTGGGAGCAGCTGGGGTGTACGAACCCGGACGACAAGTGGGGCGTCGACTGCCCCTCCGCGGCCTGTCAGGCGAACGCCTGTGGCACCGGGGGCTGCACCTGTGTCGCGGTGGGCGAGCCGATTCCCGTGCCCGACACGTTGGACATCTCCGCCCTGGACGGGCTGTGCTGGCTGGCCCGGAGCGCCCAGCCGCGCCAGCGCGGTACGGTGGGTTCCCCCAAGGACTGCGACAAGACCGCGGCGCCGCCCCAGGGGCCCCTTCGCATCAAGGAGCGCGGGGGTGTGGTGCACCACCTGCTCCAGGTGGACGGGCTCACCGGCGCGATGCGGATGATCGACTGCACCGGGAGCCATCCGGACCCCGCCTGCACGGGGCCCTGAGCTCGAGCCGGGCGTGACTACAGACCGCGCCCGGCCTTGAGCATCGCCTCGCCCACGAAGCCGCGGATCTCCTCCACCTTGGCCTCCCAGCTCTCGTGGCGGATGCGCTCGGCGCGCTCACGGGTGGGGCCAGCGCCCTCCGCGAGGCACTCGTCGATCTTCCGCACGAAGTCCTGGGTGTCCTTCGCCAGCTTGCACAGGCCCACCTTGCGCACCTCGGGGATGTCCGAGGACACCACGGGCAGGCCCGCCGCCAGGTACTCGCGCACCTTGAGCGGGTTGGCGTTGAGCGTGAGCTCGTTCACCTTGAAGGGCATGAGCGCCACGTCGAAGGCACGGCAGTAGCCGGGCAGCTCCGCGTACTGCTTGCGCCCCAGCAGGTGGATGTTGGGCTCGGACTTGAGCACCGACGGATCCACGTCCGGCGCCACCTTGCCGATCACCACCACCGAGCCCTCGGGGTGCGCCTTCGCCGCCGCGGCGATGGCCTCCAGGTCCACCCAGTCCGCCACCAGCCCGAAGAAGCCCAGGATGGGCCGAGGCAGCTTCGCGATGTCCTCCGGAATCGGCGTGGACGCATCGCACGCCTTCACGAAGTGGTTGAAGTCCACGCCGTGGCGCACCAGCACCGTGTTCGGGTTGACGCGCGCCTTGTTCTCCCGCAGCCGCTCCGCCGAGGTGATGACCAGGTCCGCCCGGCGCATCAGCTTCTCCTCCAGCTCGGCGATGTGCCGGCCGTTGGTGTCGCTGAAGGCGGAGAACTCGTCCACGCAGTGGTAGACGACGAACTCCTCGCCCAGCCGCCCGGACACCGGCGCCGAGGCCGGCAGGAACGACCAGGAGATGGGCCGCTTGAAGTGCAGCGACTTCATGGCGCGCAGCACCTGGGCGCGCAGCAGCTCGCGGTTCGCCGCGCGCACCGCCTCCGAGCCGTAGAAGGGAATGGCCAGCGGGGCGAGCACGAAGAGGTTCGGCTCCACCTCGCGAATGCCCTCGGTGAACGAGGCCAGCTTCTTCCAGATGCGCTGCAGATCGTGCGCGTTGGCCTTCGGGGCCCGGTTGCCGATGCTGTTCACCCAGAGGACACGGTTGTCCCGGGAGAGGATCCGCATGATGTGGACCTTGGACAGCGGGTCCCCATCCCAGTCGTTGGAGAACACCACCAGGTCCCTGCCACGAAGGGCCCGGCGGGCCACCTCCAATTCCTCACTGCGCCGCATGTGTCTCGCCTCCTCCAACCATCGTGGATTGCGCCAGAGCGCCGTACAGCTCGAACAGCACCGGACCGGCGTCCGGTGACACCACCTGCGCGGGCCCGTTCGCGAGCGCGCGCTTCACCTGGTCCGCCAGGTCCATCGCGTTGCCCGCGCGGAAGGTGTAGGCCCCGTGTGGCCGCGTGCACACGTCGCTGGCCACGCACGGCACGCCGAGCGCGAGCGCCTCTCGCACGGAGATGGCATCCCCGTCGTGCGTGGTGGGCCGGATGAAGGCATCGCAGCGGGCGATCAGCGCCAGCGCCCGCGAGTGCTCCAGCTCGCCCAGGTCCTCCAGGTGCTGCTCGACCTGGGACTCGCGGGCATCGCGGAGGAACTCCTCCGAGCGGGTACCGGGTCCGAAGACGGCGAGCCCCACGCCGGGCAGCTCGTTGGCGAGCATCCGCAGCGCGCGGAACATCAGCTGGCGGCCGTAGACGGGAGAGGGGTGGTGCGCCATGGCCAGCAGGGTCCGGCGGCGGCGGCGCGCCTCGCGGATCTCCAGGGTCTCCACCCCCGGCTTCACCTGCGAGCCGCAGAAGGCCGGATACACGACGACCTTCTTCTCGGGGATGCCGCAGCGCAGGAGCGCCTCGCGCACCGCCTCGGACACCGCCACCACACGCGAGTAGCCGGCCAGGGCCACCCGGGCGAAGGCCCGGCGCGACACGGAGGCGCCCAGGTAGTCCGGCAGCAGCCCCGAGTGCAGCGTGATGATCCGCTGCGAGCGAGGCGCCCTCACCCCCGCGGTGGCGGCGAGCATCCAGGACTTCGGGTTGTTGCCGCTGGTGTGGACGTGCACCGTCCACCCGTCCCGCAGGAAGCCCGCGAGCCGCTTGCCGTACTGCGTGGGGGTGCGGACGGGGATGACGTCCGGAGCCGGCCGGCCGCCCTTCCCGATGTCCAGCACCACCGCCTCCACCCCGCGCTCGCGCAGGTACCCGTGGAGCTGCTGGACGTGGATCGCCACGCCACCATGCGGTGGCGGATAGTCACCGACGAGGAGCACTCGCATGCTCGGTTCCCTTCTGGACTAGCGCGCGGCGGACGACGCCGATGGAGGAACGGACGGGACCGCCTCGGGGCGCCGCACCGGCGGGCGCAGCCCCATCTCACGCTCATAGGCGGCGAGCGGATCCGGATCCCTGCGAATCTCCTTGGCCGGGATGCCCCCCACCACCGCGCCGGGAGCCACGTCCCTCACCACCACGGCGTTCGCGCCAATGACGGCGAAGTCCCCGATGTGGATGTTGCCGAGAATCTTGGCGCCCGCGCCGATGCGCACGTAGTCGCCGATGACGGGCAGATCCTTGAGCCCCGAGCGTCCGCCAATCGTCACCTGATGGGAGATGAGACAGTGACGACCGATCCGGGCATCCTTGTGGATGACGATGCCCATGCCGCCGTAGCCCAGCTGCGTGCCCTCGCCGATCTCCGCCTCGGCGGGGATGTACGAGCCATGCAGGAAGTGAATCGCCTTGCGCAGTACGGCCGGCAACACGGGGACACCCCGCAGGTGCAGCTTGCGAGCCATCCGATACAGCGTCATCGCATCAATACCCATCACGCCACTCCTCCCCAGTTGAACGGAGCCCCAAGCTAGGTACCAGCCCCCTGGGGCGGGAGTCCCCCCAGACCCGTCACCGTCCACCAGTGACATGTCTGGAGGAGCAACTGGCGCGGCGAGCACGCAGGCTGGCGAGGACGCTCAGCGGACGCACTCCCGTGGCGTACAGGACGCCTACATACCCCGCGAGGAACAACATGCCGGCCAGCGCGAGCGGCAGGATCCTCCAGACGAAGCCCTCGGGCAGTCCGAGCCAGGCGTGCTCCGTCCCGGCGCGCAGCAGGAAGACGGCCACCCCGGCGGCCACGGCCGCGACAGACGCCTTGCCCAGCTCGCGCCAGGGGATGACGTCCCGGACGCGCAGCGGGTGCTCCGGAGTGGACAGCGCCGCCGGCACGCGCACGAGCAGTGAGCACTTGCCCACCACCTCGGCCAACGCCCAGGACACGACACCGCCCATCATCCCGAAGTGACGCACGCCCAACCACACGAGCGGCACCGTCACCACCGCCTTCAGCAGGTACGAGACGAAGATGGCGCGCGTGTGTCCGCGAGCGCGCAGCACGCCGTCCATGGGCAGGATGGCGAGCACCACGCCCAGCACGCTCACCCGGAAGATGGGAACGGCCGGAAGGAATTTGGCGCCGAAGAGCGCGCCGATGAACTCGGGCGCCGCCGCGAAGAGGAACGCGGCGAAGGGCAGGAAGACGAACGCCAGCTTGCCCGCCGCCTCTCGGAAGGCCAGGACGCCCTCCTCCGGGCGCCCCTGCTTGTCCAGCTCGCCCAGGCGCACCATGAGCACCTCGCTGGTGGGCGTGTAGAGCAGGTCCACCACGGGCAGCTGGAAGCACCCCACGCGGTAGAGGGCATAGAGGGCCGGGGCCACCGCGCCCGCGACCATATAGAGGTGGGCGTTCTGCTGGGGAATGGCGAGCGCCATGGCCGCGCCGAAGGGCGCCGCGTACACGATCTGCTCGCGCCACAGCTTCGCGCGCACCAGGGGACCCGAGGCCCCGCGCGGCACCACCACCCAGGTGGCCACGTAGCGAAGGAAGGCGAAGCCCGCCACCGCCATCATCAGCCCGTGCAGGCCCGCGCCCAGCAGGCACGGCACCACCATGACGGCCGCGCGTACGACGTCCGACACCAGGTACACGAGCGCCGACTGCTTCGTGCGGCCCTGGCTCGTGAGGGAGATCTCCAGCGGGAAGGAGCCGATCAGGAAGGCGGTATAGGCCGCGAGTGTCGCCCGGTACGGCAGCAGCGCCGGGTTGCCGAACCTGTCGGCCACGAACCCGAGCAGGCCCCACACCAGCGCCGCGCCCACCAGCCCCGCGCCGGACGTGAAGAGGAGCGCCTGGCCCAACCAGGGCCGCTTCTCCTCGGCGCGAGGCACGAAGTAGTAGAGGCTCTGCACCACCCCGAAGGGCAGCACGTAGTAGAGCGTCGTGGCGATGAGGAAGAGCTGGTAGTAGGTGCCGTAGTCCTCCAGGCTCAGCACTCGCGCCAGGACGAGGGGAATGGACAACGTCAGCCCGGCGGTGAACAGCCGGGCCAGCACCAGCGGTCCCGCCTTCCCCAGGAAGGAGGAGGCGGGAGCGGACTTCTCGTTCACCAGGACACCTCCCCCACCGGGCCCACCACGAGCGGGTTGCCCAGAACGGCCTTCGAGTGCTGCGGACGCCGGCCCGGCACGGGCTCGCGCAGGCCCAGCACGCCGAAGCAGTCATCCAGCTGGCACACGGTGAGGCTGCGCGAGTACCCCGTCAGGCCCACGCTGAAGTTCTCCCAGAGCACCTTGCGCTTGAGGGTGAACGGGTCTCCGCCGATGAGGTTGGACATGTCCTCGGTGGTGACGGCCGAGCGGAAGCCATTGCGCTTGAGCACGCCGATGACCTCGTCCGAGTACCACCCGTTGCAGTAGGCGAAGTCGCGCACGGTGATGCCGGCCTCGCGCTCGATGAGGGCCTTGGACTCGCGCACCTCGCGCTCCACCACCTCGAGCGGCTCGTGCGTGAGCACCACGTGGCCCAGGGTGTGCGCGCCGAACTCGAAGCCGTCCCTGGCCATGCGCCGCACCTCCTCCCAGTCCATCAGGTCCCCCTGCTCGGGGAGCAGCGGAGTCCCGGGCTCGAGCCGCGCCTCCAGCGCCTGGATGGTCTCCACGAGCGTGGCCGTGGGGTACTGGCCGATGAAGTCGTCGAGCGCCGCGGACAGCCGCTTGCGGCCGGTGAGCACCGCCTCCACCAGCTCCGCGGCGGGCCCGGGCATCACGTCGAACAGCACCTGCTTCTGCTGGGACTGCAGCAGCCGCAGCAGGTGGAAGAGCCGATCGTGGTTGAAGCGCTGCTGGGTGCCGATGAGGTCCGCCGGCAGGTAGGTGATGGCCGGCACGCCCATCTCCTTCAGGACGGGGTAGCCGTACCGGTACACGTCGCGGTAGCCGTCATCGAAGGTGACGACGCACAGGTCCTTGCGCGCCGTGCGCCTGCCGGCCATCACGTCCAGCGCATCGCCGAGGGAGGCGAACTCGTAGTCGGCCTCGGCGAGCCCCTCCAGGTGCTTGCGGAACGTCTCCTGGGAGATGAGCAGCCCCGGGATGGAGCGCTGGAGCTCCCCGGAGAAATCGTTCACCACCCGGTGGTAGCTCACGATGAGGATGCGGCGCCCACCCGACTGGTGCCGTCTCCAGGCCGCCATGGCCTTGCGCAGCCCGGTGTGGTGGAACACACCCGCCGCCGCTGTTTTCATCGCCCGCCGCACCATTCCCCGCATGTCCATCGCTGCTTCCTCCCAGATGACGCCGCCGCCCATTCTCCGCGCCAGGAGTCTGCACACGCGATGCCAGCCGCACAGCGAGGACCTGCCTGGAAGATCGAGCCACTGTTGACGGTAACTCCGTGCCCATTCACTACGTGCACGCGCAAGGGCCGGTGCAAGTCGGGTGTCAGCGGGTGAAAGATCTTCCGTTTCGCGGAGGACAAGAGCCCCATTCGCGCCCATCACGA
Organism: Archangium violaceum; assembly: GCF_016887565.1. Classification (NCBI taxonomy): domain Bacteria; kingdom Pseudomonadati; phylum Myxococcota; class Myxococcia; order Myxococcales; family Archangiaceae; genus Archangium; species Archangium violaceum. Next base: position 5,447,944 of record NZ_CP069396.1, on the reverse strand, counting down.
ACCCGCGGACACCCTGTGAGGGTCATCGGTGTGGCCCAGGGATTGAAAATGGGTTCCTCTGACGCCTCGCGCGGATCGCACCGGAAGACCCCAGATCGTACCGTTGGATTTCCCTCCCCGGGCCACGGCTCGACCCTCCGCGTCGGGGCCCTCCGGCCGAGCCTCGGGCGGCCATGACCCCGCCTGGGGGCTCGGGTCTCGTCCCGGGGCCCCGTCTCCAGGTTCCTGGCCAGGCTGCCGGGCCTGCTTTCGCTGGAGTGCGGGGGAGTTTCCAGTTACGAACGGTCCCGCCGATGGAAGCTCCCTCCGTAGCGCCCCCCGCGCTGGCCCTTCACGATGTCAGCAAGCGATATGGACGTCGCTGGGCACTCGCGCGCCTCAGCTACACCCTGCCCCAGGGCCGCTCCCTGCTGCTCACGGGGCACAACGGCTCCGGAAAGACGACGCTGTTGCGGCTGGTGGCCACCGCGCTCTCCCCCACCCACGGCCGCGTGGAGGTGCGGGGCAAGGACTGCGTGCAGGACCGGGAGACCGTGCGGCGCGAGGTGGCGCTCCTGTCACACGCGAGCTTCCTCTACGAGGACCTCACCGCCCACCAGAACCTGGTGGTGCTGGCGAGGCTGCTCGGCATGGACGGGCCCTCGGACGTGGCCGGCGAGCTGCTCACGAAGGTGGGGCTGACGAAGCGCTCGGACAGTCCGGTGCGCCAGTTCTCCGCGGGCATGCGCAAGCGCCTGGCCATCGCCCGGCTGCTGATGAAGTCCCCCGCCCTGGCGCTGCTGGACGAGCCCTTCGGTGAGTTGGACCCCTCGGGCATCCAGGACATGGAGAAGATCATCGGCGAGCTGAAGGACTCGGGCGTCACCGTGGTACTGGCCACGCACCTCATCGAGCAGGGCATGGCCCTGTGCGAGGAGCGCCTGCACCTGCAAGAGGGCCGGGCGGTGGCGGCATGAAGCGCGTGCGACCCATCTCCCTGCTGAAGACGGTGGGGGTGCTGCTGGCCAAGGATCTGCTGATCGAATGGCGGACCCGCGCGCGGCTCAACGCGCTCATCTTCTTCGCGCTGGCCACGCTGCTGCTCTTCTCCTTCGCGGTGGGGCCGGACAGCAAGGTGCTGGCGCGCAACGCGGGCGGCTACCTGTGGCTGGCGCTGCTGTTCGCCAGCGTGCTCGCGCTGGGCGAGTCCTTCCGGGTGGAGCAGGAGAACCTCACCCTGGACGGGCTGCGGCTGGCCCCGGCGGACGCGCGCGCCATCTTCCTGTCGAAGGCGGTGGGCAACGCGCTGCTGCTCATCGCCCTGGGCGCCCTGCTGATTCCGGTGATGGTGGCCCTCTACGGGGTACAGGTGGCCATGGGGGTGGGACCTTTCGCTACCACCCTGGTGCTCGGCTGCATGGCCATCAGCGCGCCGGGCACGGTGTACTCGGCCATCGCGAGCAATGCGCGGGCAAGAGATGTGCTGCTCCCGCTGTTGCTGTTCCCGCTCATCATTCCAGCGCTGCTCGCCGCCGCGAAGGCGACATCGCTCGTGTTGCAGGGTGACCCGATGAATCAGCTCGGCTCATGGTTCGGGCTGCTCTTCGGGTTCAATCTGATTTATTGGGGGTTGGGATTCCTCCTGTTCCCCCGGGTCATCGAGGATTGAGGTCATGAGCGGTGTGATGAACACGGTGCTGCAGACGGGCTCGGCGGCGGCGGCGCTGACGACGGTCGGTCTGGGAGTATGGCTGGGCCGCAAGTGGGCGCCTCCGGGCTCGCGCTTCAACGCGCGTCCGGTGCTGGCCGGCATGACGGTGGCGACGCTGGCGCTGCTGGCGGTGGGCACGTACCTGGGACTGGTGTGGACGCCAGAGGACCGGGAGATGGGCCACGTCTACCGCATCATCTACGTGCACGTGCCGGCCATGTGGATGGCGATGCTGGCGCTGGTGCTGAACTTCGGCCTGTGCGTGGCCTACCTCTTCAAGTCGAGCTGGAAGACGGACGCGCTGGCGGAGGCCTCCGGCGAGGTGGGGCTGCTCTTCGGCAGCTACGGACTGGTGCTGGGCGCCATCTGGGGCAAGCCGACGTGGGGCACGTACTGGGACTGGGATCCGCGGCTCACCGCCATGGCGATCATGCTGGTGACGTACGTGGCCTACATGGCGCTGCGCCGCTTCGTGGAAGACCCCGAGAAGCGGGCGGTGTGGAGCTCGGTGGTGGGCATCATCTCGTTCGTGAACCTGCCCATCGTGTGGTTCTCGGTGAAGTGGTGGCGCAGCCTGCACCAGGTGCAGTCGACGCCGAAGACGGTGGACCCGGACATGGTGCTGTCGCTGCGCGTCAACGCCTGGGCCTCGCTGATGATCCTCACCCTCTTCCTGCTGCACCGCTACCGGGTGGCGCTCGCCACGCGTGAGGCGGAGGTGGCGCTGCCCGAGGCGCTCCCCACGGACGCGCCGGCCTCGCGGGACAACCGCGCTTCGGAGGTCGCCTGACATGACCACGGCACTGCACACGTACACGCTGCTCGCCCAGGTGGGCATGGGTCGCATCCAGGGTGGCTGGGAGTACATCTGGTCCGCCTACGGCATCGCCTGGGCGTCGCTTTCGCTGTATGCCCTGTCCCTCTGGCTGCGCCGGCCCGGCAAGGCCGCCAATGACGCGAAGGAGTGAGCCATGACTCAGCAGAACCGCAACCGCCTCATCGCCGTGGTGGCCCTGCTGGTGGCCGGAGCGGGCCTGGCCCTGGTGGCCTTCGGCAACATCGGTGAGAACCTCGTCTACTACTGGCGGCCCTCGGAGATGCTGGCCCAGGGCGAGAAGGCCTACGGCCCCACCATCCGCCTGGGTGGCCAGGTGAAGCCGGGCAGCATCCAGTGGAACGAGCAGCACACCACCTTGAACTTCGAGGTGATGGACAGCGAGCAGCCCGACGCGGCGCACGTGATGGTGCGCACCACCGAGGTGCCGCCGCAGATGTTCCGCGAGCGCATCGGCGTGGTGGTGGAGGGCACCTTCGACAAGTCGCGGGTCTTCGAGGGCAGCCGGCTCATGGTGAACCACTCCAACGAGTACCGGGCGCCGAAGACGGATGACGACGTGAAGAAGATGTTCGAGGAGATGCAGAAGCAGGAAGCCACCACGGCGGCGGTGAGGAACCCGTGAACGGAACGCTCGGATACGGGCTGGTGCTCGGCGGGCTCGCGTTCGCGAGCTTCGGAGCGCTGGTCGGCCTGGTGGGCGGGATGCGCCGCGACGACGCGGCCTTCCCCTGGGTGATGCGGTGCGTGTACGGCTTCTTCGCCTGCATGCTCGGCGCCAACCTGGTGATGGAGTGGGCGCTGCTCACCAACGACTTCAGCGTGAAGTACGTGGCGCAGGTGGGCAGCCTGGCCACGCCGACGGTCTTCAAGATCGTCTCGCTGTGGAGCGCGCTCGAGGGCTCCATCCTCTTCTGGGGCCTCATCATGGGCAGCTACGTGCTGGCCTTCGCGCTGGTGCACCGGCGCGAGCACGCGCGTTACATGTCCCTGGCGCTGGGCACGATGCTGGCGGTGGGCGTGTTCTTCACCTTCCTCATCGCCGGGCCGGCCAACCCGTTCCACGCGATGTCGCCGGTGCCGCCGGACGGACCGGGCCCCAACGCGCTGCTGCAGAACCACTACCTGATGGTCATCCATCCGCCCATGCTGTACCTGGGCTACGTGGGGATGACGGTGCCCTTCGGCATCGCCGTGGCCGCGCTGCTGCGCGGGGAGATGGGCGATGCGTGGATGGCGCCCCTGCGCCGTTGGACGCTGGTGGCGTGGCTGTTCCTGTCGGTGGGCATCATCCTGGGCTCGTGGTGGGCGTACGCGGTGTTGGGCTGGGGCGGCTACTGGGCGTGGGATCCGGTGGAGAACGCGTCCTTCCTGCCGTGGCTGACGTCCACCGCGTTCATGCACTCCACGCTGGTGCACGAGCGCAAGAAGATGCTGAAGCTGTGGACGCTGAGCCTGGTGTTGAGCAGCTTCGTGCTGACCATTCTGGGCACGTTCATGACGCGAAGCGGCATCTTCAACTCGGTGCACAGCTTCACGCAGTCGGACATCGGCCCGACGTTCCTGGTGTTCATCGCGGTGCTGCTGTTCGTGTCCATCGCGCTGCTGGCCACGCGCGGGCACCTGCTGGTGGCCGAGAGCGAGCTCAAGTCGCTGGTGTCGCGCGAGGCGACGATCCTGGTGAACAACCTGGTGTTCGTGGCGATCACCTTCACGGTGCTGCTGGGCACGCTCTACCCGCTCATCTCCGAGGCGGTGCGCGGGGTGCGGGTGAGCGTGGGCGAGCCGTACTTCAACAAGATGGCGGTGCCCGGCGGCATCATGGTGCTGTTCCTGATGGGCGTGGGCCCGATGCTGCCGTGGGGCAGCTCGGATGCGAAGACGGTGCGCGAGCGCTTCTGGATTCCGGCGGGGGTGGGCGTGGCGGTGGTGGGCGCGTGCCTGCTGGGAGGCCTGAGGGGCTTCTACCCGCTGCTGACCTTCGGACTGGCGGGCTTCGTCACGGTCATCACCCTGCGGGAGCTGGCGCTGCCGGTGAAGGTGCGCATGAGCGAGCGCAAGGAGGGCTTCGTCACGGCGCTGGTGGGCAGCGCGACGAAGGCGCGGCGGCGCTTCGGCGGCTACATCGTGCACCTGGGGATCGTGATGATCCTGGTGGCGGTGGGAGCGTCGCAGGCGTACGTGACGCACACCTCGGGCACGGTGCGGGTGGGCCAGACGATGAAGGTGGGCGAGTACCAGGTGAAGTACCTGGGACTGGCGAGCGGGCAGGAGCCGCACCGCACCTTCGTGGCCACGAAGGTCGAGGTGACGGCGCCGAATGGATCGGTGAGCGAGCTGGCGCCGCGGATGAACTACTACGAGCGCATGACGGATCCGGTGGGAACGCCGGCGGTGCGCACGACGGCGAAGGAAGACCTGTACCTGTCGCTGATGGCGTTCTCCGAGGAGCGTGGCACGGCGAGCTTCAACGCGTGGGTCTTCCCGCTGGTGGGGTGGATCTGGTGGAGCATCCCGGTGCTGGTGCTGGGGACGCTGATCGCGCTGTGGCCGGCGAGGAAGGCGCGCGCGGTGGCCGGGGCGGAGACGTCGGCGGCTGGAGCGTCGCCCGAGACTGGCGGTGAGATGAACCGGGGTGCGGCATGAACTGGCGCGTCACGCTGAGCTTCGTCGTCCTGTGCCTGGGGCTGCTGCTGGTGCTCAACAAGGGCTTCGGGAGGGATCCGCACGAGGTGCCCTTCATGCTGAAGGGCAAACCGGCGCCGGCGTTCGGGCTGAGGTCGCTGAACAACGGGCAGCTGGTGAAGCTGGAGCAGCTCAAGGGCCGGCCGGTGGTGATCAACTTCTGGGCGTCGTGGTGCGGCCCCTGCAAGATGGAGCACCCGGTGTTGGAGTGGGGCTCGAGGGAGTTCGGCAACCAGGCGACGTTCCTGGGGGTCATCTTCGAGGACACGGAGGACAACGCGAGACAGTTCCTGTCGCAGATGGGGGCGAGCTTCCCGCAGCTGATGGATCCGCGGTCGCAGATGGCGGTGGACTACGGGGTGGCGGGAGTGCCGGAGACGTACTTCATCGACGCGCAGGGGACGATCCGGGGCAAGCACGTGGGACCGATCGATCCGCAGTCGTTGGCGAACTGGATCAAGGAGCTGTCCGCGAGCGCCCCGACGGCGCAGCAGTAACAACAACAACCACCCCTCTCCCACCGGGAGAGGGACGGGGTGAGGGTACCGAGTCCCCCGGGTTGCCAAGGTGTCAAACCCCCTCTCCCTCTGGGAGAGGGCTGGGGTGAGGGTCATCCCCGGAATCCAGTACACTCCGAGCGGCATGAACCCGGAGCACCGAGGGCCCGGGAGCAGGAGGCCGTAACCCATGCGGTGCAAGGAGTGCGGAGAGCGAGCGCAGGATCCGACCCTGCGTTACTGCGAGAACTGCGGGGCGAAGATGCCGACGCCGCCGCCGGGGAGCATTCGCCGGACGTCCGTTGGAACGGCGGCGGTGCAGACGACGGGGCGCTCGCGGAGCACATCGACGGCGAGGGCGGTGCCCGCCCGAGACGAGGCCGAGGACACGAATCCCGGCCCGCGCCGCGTGCGAACGGACGACGCGGACGAGCACACGGATCCAGGCAGACCCGCAGCCCCACCGTACGACGGACCGATCTGGCTGGCGCACGTGCCGGGACACTCGCCGACCGTACTGGGCGTAGGACTGCTGGGAGTGGCGCTGGTGCTCTCCATCCTGCCCTTCTTCGCGGGAGTCGGAGCGCTCGGCACGCTGGCGGTGTTCGTGGGCGGATGGCTGGTAACAGCGCGCGAGATGCGGGTGGCGGGCGCGAGGCACGGGTTGGTGGACTGGGTGCCCGACTCGCTGCTGCACCCGGCGGTACCGGCGGTGTACGCGGTGCTGACGGTGGGGCTGGCGATCCGGATGCTGGGCATCGGCCTCACGCCGCTGCTGTGGCTGGGAGGCGCGGGGCTGATCGGCTACGACCAGTACCGCAAGGTGTACGCGGGAGAGACCGGGTTCAGCCGCCTCTTCGAGCCGCGACAGCTCATTCGCGGCACATCCGGGGTGGCGCTCGGAGGCGTGGTGCTGTGCCTGGTATCGCTGTTCCTCACCTGGACGCCGGGGAGGAGCTATTCGGGGCCAGTGCCGACGACCCAGGGCCCGCCGGGGCTGGAGGTGGTGGACGCGCCGCGCCCGTCGGACGACGTCGTCTACAGCCTGCTCGCCCAGGCCTACGACAAGGGCTGGGACAAGCCGTTGGCGGAGACGATGGAGCTGCTGCTGCTGGCGGTGCTGGCCCTGCTGGCGCTGCGCCCGGAGGTGGCCCGGCCGGGCTGGCTGCGCTTCGTTCCCATCGCCGTGGTGGTGCTCGGCCTGGTCTGGACGCTCGCGTGCGGGGCGCTGCTGCCAGGGCCCCTGCTGTTCCTCGCGGGACTGGCCGCGGTGGGCTTCGCCGGGGTGTACCAGGCCTTCACGCGCGAGGCGTGAGGGCCCTCCGCGGGTGACGACCCTCACCCCCCGCCCTCTCCCAGAGGGAGAGGGAGCATGCGTAACCCGGGCTAGTGCCCCTGGGGCTTCGACTTCCCGCAGGTCTTGTCGCAGGACTGGGTGCTGGACTGGAGCTTCTCGGCGCAGCGGTTCACACAGGCCCCGTACTTCTCGTCGACCTTGCCGGCCTCACCGCCCTTCGGGCAGCCCGCGACACATGCATTCATGGCCGTGTTGGCCTTCACCAGGCACTGGCCCTTGCACTCATCCGGAGTCTGCTTGCCAGCGGCCGCGGCCGGCAGCGCCAGCAGCACTCCACCGACGAGCATCGCACTCCACCACGAGGCCTTTTTCACTCGATTCATGGCTCGCACATCCTCCTGATGAAACGTTTGTCGAGAGGATAGGAGGGCATGCCCTCCCCAGGGAAGCGGGCGCGGCTCAGCCATTCGGATCCAGCGGTCCGAGCACCAGCTTCCGGAGGCGCTCCCACCGTGTCGGCTGCGGCAGGTCGTCCTGCTCCAGGTAGGGCTGGCCCTCGGGAATGACGTTGCCATACGCATCCACCCGAGGCACCGAGGCGATGGACCAGCACTCGAGCGTGGCATCGTTGTCGAGGTTGCCCGCGGCCACGGCGATGAACGCCTCGTGGGGAGGGGTGCCCCAGACGCCGACGCCCAGGGGTCTGCCCGCCTCGTCCTTTCCGGGAATGAGGGGACAGCCGGTCCCGGCGAAGCCGGTGGGCGCGGGGGCGTTCTTGAAGCGATAGCGGTCGCTCCAGACGATGACCGCATCGTTGACGCGCGTCTCCACCGTGGCATCGCGCAGCTCGATGGGACCGGAGGACAGGAGGAAGTACGCGAAGCGGTTGCCACGCTCCGGCAGGAAGCCGATCTCATGGAGCCGCTGGCCGTACCGGTCCTTCTCCTGCAAGTAGGCTCTCTGGCTGGTGTAGAGCGCCTTGAGGTTGGCCTTCGCCTCGTGGACCCTGGTGGGGCCGAACTTCACGAAGCTGAGCGCGAAGCGGACTCCGAGCAGCAGCAACAACACGAATCCCACGGAGAACAGCGTGAGCTCGAGTGGCCCCAGCCGGGTGTGACTCCTCGACTCCTGGTCCATGACGCCCCCCTTCTCATGACCCCTACACTACGCCACGAGTGCCCTCCATGAGGCGGGGTCGGGTAGAGTCGCGCGCATGGCCTCCATCCAGTTCCTCGGTGCGGCGGGCACCGTCACCGGCTCCAAGTTCCTCCTCGAGCACCAGGGCAAGCGGGTGCTCGTCGATTGCGGTCTCTTCCAGGGACGCAAGGAGTTGCGCCAGCGCAACTGGCACTCCCTGCCCGTGCCCGCCCGGAGCCTCGACGCCATCGTCCTCACGCACGCCCACATCGACCACACGGGCGGCCTGCCCCGCGTGGTGCGCGACGGCTTCCACGGGCCCGTCTACTGCACGTCTGGCACCAGGGACCTGTCCGCGCTGCTCCTCCCGGACTCGGCGCACCTCCAGGAGGAAGAGGCCCGCTACGCCAACAAGGAGGGCTACTCGAAGCACCACCCCGCCCTCCCCCTCTACTCGGTGGAGGACGCACAGCGCGCGCTGAAGCTCTTCGAGACCTTCGGCTACGAGCGCACCCGGGAGATCCTCCCCGGCATCACCCTCACCTTCTACCGGGCGGGCCACATCCTGGGCTCGGCGGTGTGCGTGTTCCACCTGGAGAGCACGAACCAGCGCGTGGTGTTCAGCGGCGATCTGGGCCGCTACCACGCGCCCATCCTGAGGGATCCGCAGACGGTCCGCTCGGCCACCACGCTCCTGGTGGAGAGCACCTACGGCGACCGCGAGCACGCGGAGACTCGCCCCGTGGACGCGCTGTGCGAGGCCGTGAACAGGGCCGTCGAGCGCAAGGGCATGGTCGTCATCCCTGCCTTCTCCATCGGGCGCACCCAGGAGCTGCTCTACCACCTGGGCAACCTGGAGCGAGCGCGGCGCATCCCGGAGCTGGATGTGTTCGTGGACTCGCCCATGGCGTGCGACGCCACGCCCATCTACCTGGCGCACGCGGAGGAGCACGACCTGGACATGTCCGCCATCGTGGAGCGCGGTGGGTCACCGCTGGCCACGAAGCGCACGCGCTTCATCACCTCGCCGAAGGAGAGCCAGCGGATCAACCAGTTCGAGGGCCCGGGCATCATCATCTCCGCCTCGGGCATGGCCACCGGGGGCCGCATCCTCCACCACCTGAAGCACCGGCTGCCGGACTCGCGCAACACGGTGCTCTTCGTGGGCTACCAGTCCGAGGGCTCGCGCGGCCGGCGCATGCTGGACGGCGAGAAGGAGATCAAGATCCACGGGCAGATGGTGCGGGTGGAGGCGGAGCTGCGCACGGTGAGCGGTTTCTCCGCGCACGCGGACTGGACGGAGATGCTGCGCTGGATGGACGGCTTCGAGGCCCCGCCACGCCAGACACTGCTCGTCCACGGGGAGCCCTCGGCGCTGCAGGCGCTAAAGGGCCGGGTCGAGGCGCGCGGCTGGCCGGCCTATATCCCCGGGTACATGGAGAAGGTCGAGCTGGCGAAGTAGGACACGGGCGGTTCAAGAACCGAGTCACCCTGAAGCAGCACTGTCGAGTTGGTGCTGCAAGAGCCTCGAGTTGGGACCCAGCTCCACCGCGATCCCCACGCAGTCCGAGACGTTGAGCACCGCGTGGTACCAGTGCTGCGGCACGAACAGCACCTCTCCCGGCCCTTGCACGCACTCGTGCAGCTCCGCCGCGAAGGGCTCCCGGTGGGCTCGGGCCCACTCGTGCATGGCGATCGTCGTGGGGCCATGGAAGTGGAACGGTGGGAGCAGGAACCACCGCTTGTAGCCAAAGAGCAACGCGTTCCAGGCCGCCGTGTGTTGGTGGAAGCTCACTCCGGAGTAGGCCGGCCCCACGTAGAACAGCGCCCTGGAATGGCGCTGCTCCTCATCGAAGGCGAACATCGGGCCCGCGAAATGCGGCGGGTGACGGTAATCGCCCTCCATCCCCTCGAGCACCTGCAATCCGAAGAGATAGAGCGGATCGCGCTCGCCCGAGGCCCCCTTGCCCATCACCTGCTCGACGTACTCACGCAGCCGCATTCGAGGCCGCTGGCGGCCTTCCTGGTAATTGTCGTCCGTGACGTCGCTGCTCTTGCGCACCTGGACCCAGGTGTCCCCATGTCGTTGCAGGAGCGCGGACTTCGTCCAGTTCCGCCAGGCGGGCCAGTCCTCCAGGATTCCGCTGAGCAACACGGGACGATTCGCGAGCGCGTACTCGGCGATGAACTCCTCGGGGCTCAACCGGTGCCGGCGCTCGATGTTCCGGAAGGGGGAGTCCAGCTCGGGCACCCGCTCCACGGCCCATCCTCCATCCGGATGCGCCCCGCTCGAAGTGGGCTCCTCCACCACCCCGCCCGCCGGTGAGCCATGCTGGATGTACGCGAGCATGCTGCCGTAGATGCTCGAGACGCGCGCGGCCTGGGGCGGATACATCCCTTGCAGGTGACTCGCGGCCTGACGGTACACCTCCAGGGCCTCCGCCGTACGCCCCTGCTTGTGGAGCGCCACCGCCAGGATGTCCTGGAGCTGCCACCGCTCCGGGAACCGCTCCAATCCCCGCCGCGCGGTGGCTTCAGCCCTGGCGAACTCCCGCGACAGCAGCTGCGCGCGGCCGAGGTGGAAGAACGAAATCCCCGCGGCTCGCTCTGGCGGGTCACTCGATTCCAGCGCCGCGAGCTCGCTCGTCATGGCCTGCTGGTACGCCTCCACCGCGGCCGGCAGCTCGCCGAGCTGCTTGAGGCATTCGCCCCGCAGGCGCCAGACCTCCTGTGCGGTGGTGGCCGGCAGTTGCCGCGGCGATACCTCCTCCAGCAACGTCAAGGCCTTCCGATGATCTCCCCGCTCGCGGATGTACAAATCCACGAGTCTGAACCTGTACCAAGAGTCCCCAGGCTCACGGGCCAGGGCACTCTCGAGCGACTCCACGGAATCGACATTCACGGGAGGCGGCTTCGCCTGGACCGGAGCGGGAGCGGGCGCCCTGCCCTCGCATCCGCAGCAGTGCCTGGATTCCTTGCCACTACCACACGAGCAGGGCTCGTTCCGGCCAAGGGCTGACATCCACGAGCCTCCGGGGCCCAGGGCTCCTGAGCCAGAACCTGGCTTCCACTTCACCTACCCGCGTAACGCACGTCAATGCCCCCCATGAGACGTGAGACCTTCTCCCAGCCCGCTCACTCGCCCCGGACGTAGGTGCGGGTCACCCCGCCCTGCTCGACGATGGTGAGGGCCGGCTTGCCGCTGGGGTCCGGGGTCTGGCTCACGGTCCACGTCTGGGCGCCGATGTTCGGCGTGAAGTCCGTGTTCGACGAGGGGCTGCAGAGGTTCTCGCGGCGGCCGATCTTGAACTCCGGCGTCACGGTCACCTGGCCATTGGCGCCCCACTGCACGCGCCCCGAGTGATAGGTGTAGAGCCGCAGGTAGCACGCCGTGTTGAAGTTGATGCGGGTGCGGTACAGGCTGGAGAACTCGTAGCGGCCTTTCGGCAGGAAGCGCACGTAGTAGCCGTCGAGGTCATCGGACGCATTGATGATCCACGAGCGCGCCTTGCCGTTGTAGTACCCGCCCTTGCGGATGGAGCCGTTGTAGAAGGCCCCCTCCACGGGGCCCCCTGGAGTGCCCTGCGCGGCGTTCGGTACGGGTGCCGCGGCCTCGGGCTGCTTGCCCGACCCGGACGGCTGGCCTCCCATCTTCAGCTCCAGGTTGACGCTCGCGGGTGGAGACACCCGGGCGTAGGCGCCATTCTGGGTCTGGGCCCCCACCAGGTCCGCCGAGTCGATCTCCTTGTTTCCGTTCAGATCCTTCCAGGCGACGATCTGGTAGCTGCCCGGGGCCACGTTCTGGATGGCGAAGGACCCCGAGCGACCGCTCTCCGCCACCTGGGCCGAGTAGGTCGGCTCGCCGCAGCCTCCGCCCGCCGGGATGCAGGCGATGATGACCGTGCCCTTCACATCCTGCCCCTTGGGGGCCGTCACCTTGCCCGACAAGGAGGACCCGCCGGAGGACCCGCCCGCGAGCGGACCCCCGCTCCCGTGGATCTTCATCTGGATGTGGATGTTCCTGGCGGGCGCGGTGACCATCGCCACCTCCTGACCGCCCTTCGGATTCGAGTAGAAGCCGAGCAGGTCTCCCGCGTCGATCTCCCCGTTGCCGTTGAGATCCTTCCAGGCCATCACGACCCGGCCCTCCGAGGGGACGTCCGGCAGCTCGTACTCGTGCCGTTGCCCGTGCTCGTCGTCGAACATGCCCGAGACGGCGGTCCGCTCGTCACACTCGGCATTGAGGCCCATCTTGCACGCCACCACCATGGCCCCGTTGATGTCGTGACCCGGAGGAACGCTCACCATCCCCGAGATGGAGCCCCCGGCCAGGGCCGAGGACGTGGACAGCACCACACAGGCCGCGAACAACGGAACCGCCCGGCGAAGGGAATCGCTCATGCGATGCACTCTCCAGGCGGCTCCGGCCGGGCGTCAATAGGTGTTCCAGGCGCCCTGGAAGGACGGGCCCTGCGGGCCGCTCGTGTCGTCGAGCTGGCCCACCTCGCCCCAACGGCCGCCGTACTTGATGAACGACTGGCCGTTGCGGGGCGCGCCCTTCTCGCCCACGTTCACCCAGTTGTTCCACGTCTGCCACACCGGACCGCCGTCATAGCTGTGGTCATCGAAGCCCGACACCTCGGTGGGGAACGTCCCCGCGGAGGGGTAGCTCGCGTGCGAGCCATCGGCCGAGTAGACGATGGGATGCGTCCCGTTCCACTTGAGCTGCGAGGCGGTGTAGCGCTTCCCGCCACCGTGTTGCGCGTACCAGGCCGACTGGAAGTTGCCGGCCGAGTCGGTGGACACGGTGATGTGCTCCCAGTCGGCCTCGTGGTTCACGGACGCGTAGGAGTCGTTGTACGGGTAGAAGAACCAGTACTGGAGGTCGTAGCCGCCCGAGACGACCGCGCTCTTCTTCGTGTGCACGTACACGCGCCACCCGGAGGACGTCGTGCCGTTGTGCACGGCATCATCCGGCGGCTGGAGGAAGAACTCCTTGTGCGACGCGCTCGAGGCGTAGACGGTGCTGTTGTGACCGCAGAGCAGCCCGCTCTTCAGGTTGTGGGTCCGCGTGGAGAGGTTGGCCTGGGTGGCCGTGCCGAGCGCGAGCACCTGGCAGTCCGGGCACCCATCGTGGTCGAAGCGCATGTGCACCCGCGCCAGGTACCAGTCCACGTTGGCCGGCCGCGTCCAGTCGATGGAGTCCGGGGCCAGCCGCACCTCGGGTGCGAACTTCGCGGCGAGCTGATCCTCGAAGGCATCGTCGAGGCCGTCCGCGTCGACATCGGTGATCAACGCATCCGAGCGCTCGCCGGGCGCGGCGTCCTCCTCGGCGAGGGGGCCGCACGCAGCGAGCGTCAGGGTGGAGAAGCACAACAGCAACGACCGTCCGGTTCGCATGAAGAGAACTCCTGACCGCCGGGGCTCATCCCCGGCTCGGAATTCTCATTTTCACGCAAACCGAGAGGAATGAGAAAACCTCACTCCTCCTCACCGTCGCCCAGCAACTGCGCGAGGCCGGTGCCGGTGCCCGTGGGACCGGAGGCGAGGCGGCGGACGCTGGAGAGGTGGTGCAGGAGCAGGCCGCGGTTGTCGCCGACGGAGAGGTTCTGCATCTCCAGGGCGCCGATGCGATCCTCCGGGGTGAAGGCGCTGGCGACCTTCTCCATGGAGAGCTTGCTCGGGTCGTAGGCCATGTGCTCGGCCTGGGTGTCGAGCAGCGTGTAGTCGTCACCGCGGCGCAGCTCGAGGGTGACGCTGCCGGTGATGCTGGGGGCCACCCACCGGGTGAGCGAGTCCTTGAGGAGCATGGCCTCGGGATCGAACCACTTGCCCTCGTAGAGGATGCGGCCGAGGCGGCGGCCGAGGGAGAAGTAGAGGTCGGTGGTGGCCTCGTTGTGGATGGCGGAGAGCAGGCGCTCGTAGACGATGTGGAGCAGCGCCATGCCCGGAGCCTCGTAGATGCCGCGGCTCTTGGCGTCGATGACGCGGTTCTCGAGCTGGTCGCTCATGCCCAGGCCGTGCCGGCCGCCGATGCGGTTGCACTCGAGGAAGAGCTCGAAGAGGGACGGGAAGCGCTTGCCGTTGAGGGACACGGGCAGGCCCTGGGCGAACTCCACGGTGACGCGCTCGGGGCGGACGTCCACCTCGGGGCGCCAGTGGGCCACGCCCATGATGGGCTCCACGATGTTCATGCCCTTGTCCAGGTGCTCGAGGTCCTTGGCCTCGTGCGTGGCGCCGAGCACGTTGGCATCGGTGGAGTAGGCCTTCTCGGTGCCCATCTTGTAGGACAGGCCGATGGAGACCAGGTACTCGCTCATCTCCTTGCGGCCGCCGAAGGCATTGACGAACTCCTGATCCAACCAGGGCTTGTAGATGCGCAGCTCGGGGTCGACGAGGATGCCGTAGCGGTAGAAGCGCTGGATGTCGTTGCCCTTGTGGGTGCTGCCGTCGCCGAAGACGTGCACGTCGTCCTCGCGCATGGCGCGGACGATGGCGGTGGTGGTGACGGCACGGCCCAGGGGCGTGGTGTTGAAGTACTTCTTGCCGCCCACGGACAGGTGGAAGGCACCGCACTGGATGGCGACGAGGCCCTCGCGCACCATGGCCTCGCGGCAGTCCACGAGCTTCGCCTGTTTGGCCCCGTGCTGCATGGCGACGGGAGGGATGTCGGCGGGGTTCTTCTCGTCGGGCTGGGCGAGGTCGGCCGTGTAGGCGTAGACGTCGAGTCCCTTACGGGACATCCACGCCACGGCGGCGCGAGTGTCGAGACCGCCCGAGAAGGCGAGACCAATCCGGGTACCAGCGGGGGGAAGCGAACGATAGATGCGGCTCATGGCGCGGTGCGTGCTAGCACGGAAACGCGCGCGCGTCCCAGAGCAACTTGCGAGATGTCTGGCGCCTGCCCGCCACCGCTGATGGGATGCATTTCACACTCTGGCACCCACCTCGTTCGTCCACGACGGACGCGGATGGATTCGGTGCCCCGGGAACCCCGCTTCGGCTAGTCTCCGCGCGGCGCAACACCCCCGAGGAGACACATGTCCCGTACCATTCGTGCCCCCCGCGGAACGACCCTGTCCTGCAAGGGCTGGGTCCAGGAAGCCGCCCTCCGGATGCTGATGAACAACCTGGATCCCGACGTGGCCGAGCGCCCCGAGGACCTGGTCGTCTACGGCGGCATCGGCAAGGCCGCTCGTGACTGGAGCTCGTTCGACCGCATCGTAGACGGCCTGCGCCGTCTCACCGACGAGGAGACCCTCCTCGTCCAGTCCGGCAAGCCCGTCGGCATCCTCCGCACCCACCCGGATGCTCCCCGCGTCCTCATCGCCAACTCCAACCTCGTGGGCCACTGGGCCAACTGGGACCACTTCTTCGAGCTCGAGAAGAAGGGTCTGATGATGTACGGCCAGATGACGGCCGGCTCGTGGATCTACATCGGCACCCAGGGCATCCTCCAGGGCACCTACGAGACCTTCGCCCAGGCCGGCCGCGTCCACTTCGGCTCCGATGACCTCTCCGGCCGGCTCGTCCTCTCCGGCGGCCTCGGCGGCATGGGCGGCGCCCAGCCCCTGGCCGCCACCATGAACAACGCCGTCTTCCTCGGCGTGGAGATCGACCCGCACCGCGCCCGCCGCCGCGTCGAGACGCGCTACCTGGACGTCGTCGCCAAGGACCTCGACGAGGCCATCGCGCTCGCCAAGGAGGCCCAGGCCAAACGCGTGGGCCGCTCCATCGGCGTCATCGGCAACGCGGCCCAGGTGTACCGCGAGCTGTACCGGCGCGGCCTCAAGCCGGACCTCGTCACGGACCAGACCAGCGCGCACGACCCCCTCAACGGCTACATCCCCGTGGACCTGTCCCTGGAGGCCGCGGCCGAGCTGCGCCAGAGAGATCCCAAGGGCTACGTCGAGAAGGCCCGCCAGTCGATGTCCATGCAGGTGGAGGCGATGCTCGACTTCGCCCGCGCCGGCAGCCACGTCTTCGACTACGGCAACAACATCCGCGCCCAGGCGCAGCTGGCCGGCCTGGAGAACGCCTTCGACTTCCCCGGCTTCGTCCCGGCCTACATCCGCCCCATGTTCTGCGAGGGCCTCGGGCCCTTCCGCTGGGTGGCGCTCTCGGGAGATCCCGAGGACATCCGCCGCACGGACCAGGCGGTGCTGGAGCTCTTCCCCCAGAAGCAGTCGCTGCACCGGTGGATCAAGATGGCGCAGGATCGCGTGGCCTTCCAGGGTCTGCCCGCGCGCATCTGCTGGCTGGGCTACGGCGAGCGCGCCAAGGCCGGCCTGCGCTTCAACGAGATGGTGCGCAAGGGCGAGGTGAAGGCCCCCATCGTCATCGGGCGCGATCACCTGGACTGCGGCTCCGTGGCCTCGCCCAACCGCGAGACGGAGTCCATGAAGGACGGCACGGACGCCGTGGCCGACTGGCCCATCCTCAACGCCCTGGTGAACGCGGTGAATGGCGCCTCCTGGGTGTCCTTCCACCACGGCGGCGGCGTGGGCATGGGCTACTCGCTGCATGCCGGCCAGGTCATCGTCGCCGACGGCACCCCCGAGGCCGCCCGCCGCATCGAGCGCGTGCTCACCTCGGATCCGGCCATGGGCGTGCTGCGCCACGCCGACGCTGGCTACCCCGAGGCCGTCGACGTCGCCCGCAGCCGTGGCGTGCGCATCCCCGGCATCACCGAGTGATTCATGGAAACCCTGGAGCTGCTGGTCCGCAACACGTCCGAGGTGCTCACCGTGGAGGGCTCGCACACCGAGCCCGCCGAGAAGGCCCTCACGCCCCAACCCAATGCCTGTGTCGGTGTGCGCCGGGGCAAGGTGTGGTACGTGGGCCCCGAGGGTGCCCTGCCTCCGGGCGCGGTGGGCCCCTCCACCCGCGTCATCGACGCGCACGGGCAGTTCGTCGGCCCCGGCTTCGTGGATCCCCACACCCACGCCGTCTTCGCCGGTGAGCGCGCGGCGGAGTTCGACCTGCGCACCCAGGGTGCCACCTACCTGCAGATCGCCCAGGCCGGCGGCGGCATCGTCAGCACCGTGCGCGCCACGCGCTTCGCCAACGAGGAGGATCTCATCCGGCTCGCCCTGCCCCGGCTTCAGATGATGCTGGAGTACGGCATCACCACCGCCGAGGTGAAGAGCGGCTACGGCCTCAACCTGCAGGACGAGCTGAAGATCCTCCGGGTGGTCCAGCGGCTGTCGGCGCTCCAGCCCCTGGAGCTGATCCCCACGCTCTTGTGCGCGCACGCGGTGCCGGAGGAGTACCGCGAGTGGCGCGAGGCCTACATGGACCTGTGCATCCGGGAGATCATCCCCGCGGTGGCCGAGCAGGGCCTGGCGCGCTTCTGCGACGTCTTCGCCGAGCAGAGCGCCTTCACCCTGGCGGAGGCGCGCCGGATCCTCGTGGCCGCCCAGAAGCTGGGGATGAAGCCCCGGCTGCACGCCGACCAGCTCACCTCCAACGGGGGGGCCGAGCTGGCCGCCGAGCTCGGCGCGGCCACCGCCGACCACCTGGAGAACGTGAGCGACGCGGGCATCCGCGCCATGGCCGAGGCGGGTGTCACCGCCGTCCTCGTGCCCACCTCCACCCTCTTCCTGCGCGTGCGGCCCTATGCCCCCGGCCGCAAGCTGCGCGACGCGGGGGTCAACGTGGCGCTCGGCACCAACCTCAACCCCGGCTCCGCCATGAGCGAGAACCTTCCCCTCGCCATGGGGCTCGCCTGCCTGGAGAACGGCCTGACGGCCGCCGAGGCCTACTGGGCCGCTACCCGGGGGGCCGCCCTCGCACTTGGTTTGAACACATACGGCCGGATTACCGTGGGGGATCCGGCGAACATCGTTGTTTTTTCGTGCTCAAACTATCGCCATCTGCCCTATCACCTGGGAATCAATCACGCGCGGATTGTCATTAAAGATGGCCATGTGGTGGTAGAAAGCGAGCGGGCCCTCTGTCCGTGATGTCAGTCGGACAGCAGGTGCACTCCGGGACTTCCCGTCGGGGCCGGCCGTTATAAAAGACAAGCAAGACCATGTGCCGTCTCTTCGGCTTTCGTTCGTCCATCCCCACTGCCGTTCATCCCTCCCTCGTCACGGAGAAGAACTCCCTTCTCCATCAATCGAAGGAGCACAAGGACGGCTGGGGTATCGCATCCTATGAAGCAGGCGAGCGCCCGCTCGTCGCGCACGGCCTGGGCCCCGCGTACTGCGATCCCGACTTCGAGCGGGTGAGCAGCCGGGTGTCCGCCCGCACGGTGGTGGCCCACCTGCGGCTGGCCTCCGTGGGCGCGGTGGAGAAGCGCAACGCCCACCCGTTCTCCCTCGGCCGCTGGTGCTTCGTGCACAACGGCACGGTGAAGAACTTCGCCCGGCATAAGGCCGAGGTGGAGGCGCTCATCCGCCCGGACCTGCGCGCCCACATCCAGGGCGCGACGGACTCGGAGCGCTGCTTCTACCTCTTCCTCACCCAGCTGGCGGAGCAGCAGACGCTCGAGGGCCAGGCGTGCGTGGAGAAGGTCGCCTGCGCGCTGGCACGGACCATGGAGCTGGTGGCGTCCATCACGGACGTGCCGGGGCAGGA
Organism: Archangium violaceum; assembly: GCF_016887565.1. NCBI lineage: Bacteria > Pseudomonadati > Myxococcota > Myxococcia > Myxococcales > Archangiaceae > Archangium > Archangium violaceum. Next base: position 5,429,219 of record NZ_CP069396.1, on the reverse strand, counting down.
CCGCTCGTCGATGAACTTCCTCGTGACGAACGGGGACGTGATGGTGGCGACGCGGCGCAACCGGACGCTCTTCCTCTCGGACACCGCGCCCGAGACGGGCAAGCGCCCCCACCGCGGGCTCTCGGGCCCTCCGAAGCCGGGGACGCAGTTGGAGCAGTTCGTGCTCGCCAGCGAGCAGCTGTCGGGCGAGGACCACTGGCACCCCATCGACGAGGAGGACATCGTCGGCGTGGACAGCCGCCTCGTGCTGCACCGCTGGAAGGTGCAGGATCTCTGCACCCGGCCCTGAGTCAGGCCCGCGCCTCGAACCGCCGCATCACCTCCAGTACCTGCCGCAGGCGCACCGGCTTGCTCAGGTACTCGTTGGCCCCCGCTTCCAGGCACCGCTCGCGGTCTCCCGGCATGGCCAGGGCGGTGAGCGCGATGATGGGAATCGAGGCGGTGACGCGCTCGGCCCGCAAGCAGCGGATGGCCTCCAGGCCGTCCAGCCGGGGCATCTGGATGTCCATCAGCACCACCAGGGGCCGCACCTCGCGGCACAGCCGCACCGCCTCCAGGCCGTCCCGGGCAATGCGGACGGAGTAGCCGTGGGCCACCAGGTAGCCATGCAGGTGCCGGGTGTTGGCCTCGCTGTCGTCGGCGATCACCACGGTGCGCTGGGAGGTGGAGTCGGGCCTCACCGTCGGCGGGGCGGGCTCGGTGCTCGGGCTGGCGCTCCGCGCCGGCTCCTCGGCGAGTATCTCCCCCACGGGCAGGACCACCGTGAAGCGGCTGCCGCGGTCCACCTCGCTGTCCACCTCCAACATCCCGTGGTGCAGGTCCACGAAGCGGCGCACCAGCGCCAGCCCCAGGCCCGAGCCCTCGTTCTGGCGCGCCAGCCCCGCGTCGAGCTGCACGAAGGGCTCGAAGATCCGCTTCACGTCTTCCCGGGCGATGCCGGCCCCCGTATCCCAGACCGTGAAGGCCACCGCATCCCCCTCCTCCCGGGACGCCACCTCCAGCCCGATGCGCCCTCCTTCCCGGGTGAACTTCATCGCGTTGCTCAGCAGGTTGATGAGGATCTGCCTCAGCCGCCGCCGGTCCGCGCGCAGATACTGCACCTCGCCGTCGCTGGAGTACGCCACGGAGATCTTCTTGCGCCGCGCCTGCTCGCGCACCAGCCGCAGGCTCTCCTGGCTCACCTCCTCCACGGGCACCTCCTCGAAGTCCAGCTCCAGGTGCCCCGCGTTGCTCTTGGCGATGTCGAGCACGTCGTTGATGAGCGACAGCAGGTGGCGGCCACTCTCCTCGATCGTCTGCAGCGAGCCGCGCTGCTGCTCCGTCACCGGCCCGAAGATGCCCTCGGCCATGGCCTCGGCCTGGCCCAGCACCGCGTTGAGCGGGGTGCGCAGCTCGTGGCTCATGTTGGCGAGGAACTCGTCCTTCATCCGCGCCAGGTGCGCCAGCCGCGCGTTGTCCCGCCGCAGCTCCGCCTCCTGCTCGCGCTGTCTGCGCTCGGAGATGTCCAGGTGGTAGCCCGTGATGCGCACCCCCAGGCCCTTCTCGTTGCGCACCACCAGGCCGTAACCGGCGATCCACCGCCAGGAGCCGTCCTTGGTCCGCATGCGGAACTCGCTCATGAAGCGGTCGCCGCGTGACGCATCCGTCACGTGCTGCTGGAACGTCTGGAGCGCGTTCTCCACGTCCTCCGGGTGGATGTTGTCCTTCCAGGTGGCGAAGGTGTCGGGCAGCTCGTGTTCCTCGTAGCCGAGCTGTGCCTTCCAGGTGGGCGAGTAGTAGACGTGGTCCTCACCGACGGTCCAGTCCCACAGGCCGAGGCTCCCCGCCCCCACCGCCAGTTCCAGGCGCTGTTTGGCGTCGTGCAACTGCTGCTCCACGCGCACCCGCTCGGTGATCTCCACCGTGATGCCGAGCACGAACAGCTCCCCACTGGGAGCCAGGAGGGGCCGCTTGAGCGTGTCGTACCAGCCGACGGTGCCATCCGGCTTGGTGAAGCGCTCGAGCTGCCGGGCCTCGGCCCCGGTGGTGAACACGCGCTGGTCCACGTCCGCGAAGACCTCGAGCTCCTCCTGGTTGGAGTGCATCTCCGCGGGACGGTGGAGGACGATTTCGTCTGGCGTGGTGGCGTACGCATCCGCCAGCGCCTTGTTGGCGAAGACGAAGCGGCCCTGGCGGTCCGTCACGTAGACGAGGCTGGGGTCCGCGTCGAGGATGGACAGCATGAAGGCGCGCTGCTGGCCGAGGAGATCCTCGTTCGAGCTGAGCAGCCTGCGGCTGATGCGGCGCTCCCAGGCGGCCGGCACTTCGCTGGCCAGCGCTTCCGGTATGCTCACGGAGACGAGCACGCCACCCCCCACGAGCGGCTGGCTCCGCAGATGCCACACGGAGGGCTCGCCGCCCTCCTCGGGAGTGGGCCCCCCTCGCGAGAGGCCGAGGGAGTCGGGTCTCCCCGCCAGCAACTGGCGCGAGGGTTCTTCTCCGAAGAGCTCCGCCAGCGTGCGCCCCTCCAAGGCCGTGCCGGACAATCCCTCCTGCCTGCCACAACTGGAGAGGACGCGTCCGGCCTCATTGGTGACGAGCATCAAGGCCGGTGACGAGGGGGAGGCGGGAGGCGGATTCACGGAGGGAGACTCGAAACGGAAGAGGAGGAAGTGGCGAGCGAGGGGGCCGCCCGGGCTTCCACGACGACGCGGGTGCCATGCCCCGGCCGGCTGTGGAGGTGGAGATGTCCACCCCACGACTCTACGAGCTGTTTGACGACGGGCAAACCCAGCCCCGTGCCCTGACCGGCGGGCTTGGTGGTGAAGAAGGGCTCGAAGACGCGGGCGAGCACCTCCTCGCTCATGCCGGGGCCATTGTCCTGGACCCACGCCTCGATATGCCCTCCGGGAACGTGGCGCACGCCGACCTGGATCTCCGGTTGGGCCGTCCCGGACAGGGCATCCGCGGCGTTGGCGAGGAGGTTGAGGAACACCTGCTGCGCATGCACCGGGCTGGCCTGGATGACACAGGGGGTCTCGGGCAGCTCGAGCGACAGGCGCACGTGCCGGGCGCGGCCCGTGAGGCGCAGCATGTCGCGCACCTCACCGAGCGTCCGCCCCAGGTCCGCCAGGGGCGTGGCCTCCTCCTGGGGGCGGGCCATGCGGAGGATGGTCCGGGCCAGCTCGGTGACGTGACGGGTCGCCATCGCGAGCACCTCGCGCGTGTCCCGGGCGTCCGCGTCCTCGGGAGCGGGCGGCTGGGGAGGCAGCTCGTCCACGGCGCTATTGAGGACCTGGGCGATGTTGTTGAGCTCGTGACTGACGCCGGCGGCGAAGGTGCCGAGCGTCGCCAGGCGATCGGCCTGGAGGATCTGCTGGCGCAGCTCGTCCACGGTGGCCAGGGCGCTGTCGCGCTGCGTGGTGAGGAGCTGGTGGTAGGCGCGCACCTTGAGGAGGTTGGCCACGCGGGCACGCAGCTCCGCCCCATGCACCGGCTTGGTGAGGAAGTCATCGGCGCCGGCCTCGAGCCCGAGGACGACCTCTCGCCTCCCATCCAACGCCGTGAGGAGGATGATGGGGACGTAGTCCTTCCCCGAGCGCTCGCGCAGGCGGCGGCAGACCTCGATGCCGTCCAGACCCGGCATCATCACGTCCAGCAGCACCAGGTCGGGGTGAGCCTCGCCCACGACGGCCAGCGCCTCTTCGCCGTTGATGGCGAAGACCACCTCGTAACCGGCGGGTGACAGCAGCGCCGATGCCGTCCTCCGACTGGCGGCATCGTCATCGACGATGAGCACACGCCAGGGCCGGGGGCGTCTGGAATCGGGGCCGTTGCTCATTTGAAATCTCCAACATCGAAGCTGACGTATGGGGAGATGTGGGCTCGGACCAGGGGTCCTCGCCCTCATTCCCTCGGCGGGGGACCGCTGCTCGGAGCGCCCCAGCGAGCCACGGTGGCGGGCACCGTCATGTCCCCCTCCACCCGGAAGGTGTGGCGGGACATGGGCGAGCCGTCCATGGCGAGCTCGGGGCGCCACGCGTCACCCACCCAGAGCTCGAAGGACACCTCCGAGCCCACCGCGAGGCGCACCGAGCCCGAATAGAGCCGCTCACGCTGACGGCGGAGTTGGAAGCCCTGAGCCGTGTCCGTCCCGAGTGAGGGGTCCGAGCCCACCACGAGGACGACCGCGTCGGCCGGAGTGTCGGCAGGGACGGTCACCTCGAAGGTGACGGTGGCATGGGGATGCTGCTGAGGGGGAGGCTCGATGGCGCCACACCCGGCCAGCACCGCGCCGGCCAGCGGGACAACCACCAGGAGCCACTTCGCTGCGTGGGAGAGGGGCATGGGGCGGAAGATACCCAGGGACCGGGAGGCTCTGCCCAGGATGGCGGCCTCCCACTGTCCGCTGGAATGCTCTCTGGCGCCCCCGCCAGACCCGCAGGCGGACTCCGGAACCAGGCCCGAAGTCCGCCAGGGCGACGACGACCAGCTGAAGTCCCCTACCCCAGCCACGCCTTCAGCAGCGCCGCGGGCCGCGAGCCCCAGGCCTCGGCCACCAGCTCGCGCGACTCCTCGCCGGTGTCCCGGAGGGTGATGCGCAGGTACTCGCGGGGCGCGGCCTCCGGAACCCTGTCCAGCCACTCCACCAGCACCGCGCCGTCCCCGCCCACCAGGTCCAGGAAGCCCGTGGCGTACAGCTCGTCGTAGTCGGCCAGCCGGTAGAGGTCCGCGTGGTAGAGCGGCACCCGGCCCCGGTAGGGGTAGACGATGGCGAAGGTGGGGCTGGCCACCTCCGAGCGCGACACGCCCGCGCCCTCGGCCACGCCGCGCACCAGGTGCGTCTTGCCCGCGCCCAGGTCGCCCACCAGGCCCACGAAGTCCCCCGGCTGGAGCAGCTCCCCGAGCCGGACTCCCAGCCGGTGCGTCTCCTCGGGCGAGCCCGACAGCACCGTGCGGCCCAGCGAGGGCGCGCTCATCGGTTCCACCTCGTCCACACGTTGCACATCCCCTTGGCCACGTCCGTGGCGATCAACCCCAGCCTGCCGCGCCGGGCCACCATCAGGTCCGCCGACAGCCCGTGCGCGTAGACCGCAGTCCAGGCGGCCTCGGGGAGCTTCAGGCCCTGTCCCAGCAGCGCGCCCAGCACGCCGCTCAGCACGTCCCCCATGCCTCCGGTGGCCATGCCCGGGTTGCCGGTGGGGTTGACGTACACGGAGCCATCCGCGTGAGCGATGAGCGTCCGAGCGCCCTTGAGCACCAGCGTCACCCCGTGCGTGCGCGCGAAGTCCCGCGCCACCTCCACGCGGGCCTTCTGGAGATCCTTCGTGGGCACGCCCGTGAGCCGGGACATCTCGCCCGGGTGCGGGGTGAGCACCAGCGGCCCCTTCGCCCGGCGCAGCACGTCCAGGTCCGTGGCCACGGCGTTGAGCGCGTCCGCGTCCAGCACCGCGGGCGCATCCACGCGCGAGAGCAGCTCGCCCAGGAGCTTCGTCGTCTCCGGGCCCCGGGGGATGCCGGGCCCCACGACGAGCACGTCCTTCTTCTCCGCCGCCTCCAGCAGGGGCTCCAGGTCCGCCATGCCGAGCGGCCCCCGGTTCTCCAACGGCCACCCCATCACCTCGGGCGCATGGCCCAGCACCGACTCCACCACCTCGGAGCGGGTGGCCACGGTGACGAGCCCCGCGCCCGCGCGCAGCGCTCCCAGGGCGGACATGGCCGCCGCGCCGGACTTGCCGTGGCTGCCGGCCACCACCAGCACGTGCCCGTAGGTGCCCTTGTGCGTGTCCGAGCGGCGCGGAGCGATGGCCCCTCGCGCATCCGACTCCTCGACGAGGAACAGCTCCACGCCCGGGTGGGGCTCGGCGGCCTCGGGAGGAATGCCGATGTCCACGCACCGCAGCTCGCCGCACAGGGTGGCGCCGGGCTCCAGCACCTGCCCCTGCTTGAGGAAGCCGAAGGTGACGGTGACGTCCGCCTCCACGCAGGGAGAGAAGGGCTCGCCGGTGTCCGTGTGCAGCCCCGAGGGGATGTCTGCGGCCACCACCTTCGCGCCCGCCGCGCGCCAGCGGAGCATGTGCTGGATGGCCTCGGCGAACTCCCCGGCCGGAGCCCGCGTGAGCCCCGTGCCGAAGAGCGCGTCCACCACCACGTCCCCGCCCCGAGGCTCCGCCACCGCCCCGAGCGGCTGGGGCTGAATCCCCGAGGGCCCGAGCGCGTGCAGGTTGCGCTTCGACTCGGGCGTCAGCTTCGCCCTGTCGCCCACCAGCACCAGCGTCACGGGGAGCCCGGCGGCGTGGAGGAAGCGCGCCGCCACCAGCCCGTCCCCGCCGTTGTTGCCCGGCCCGCACACCACCACGTACCGCCCCTCCGGGGCGCCCAGCTCGCGCGCCGCGTCCGCGAGGAACCGGCCGGCGTTCTCCATCAGCAAAGGGGACGGCATGCCGAAACGGGACTCGGCGGCCTGGTCGGCCGCGCGCATCCTCGCGGCGGTGAGGGCACGGCGCATGGCTCAGCTCCTTTTCTGAAGGATGACCGTCGCGGCGGCGACCCCCGCGTCATGGGTGAGCGCGAGCAGGGCCTCCGCGCCTCGCTTCTCCATCTCCTGGAGAGCCACCCCGGAGAGGCGGAAGCCCGGCGGACCGCCCTGGCGCACCACCTCCATGTCCTGCCAGGTGAGGCCCGGAGGCGCGCCCAGCGCCTTCACCAGGGCCTCCTTGGCGGCGAAGCGGGCCGCGTAGGCACTGGCCGCGTCCGCTCGCGCGCCACACAGCGCCCGCTCGGCCTCCGTGTACACCCGCTCCAGGAAGCGCTCGGCGCGCGGCCCGTCGAGGATGCGCTGGATGCGCGCCACCGAGCAGATGTCCATCCCCAGGCCGAGGATCGCCATGGCACCTATCCCGGGTTGCGCATCAGCTCGACCATCTCCCGCACCGCCCGCTCGAAGCCCACCAGCACCGCCCGCGCGACGATGGAGTGACCGATGTTCAGCTCGTCGATCTCCTGGATGCGCGCGATGGGCAGCACGTTGTCGTAGTTGAGCCCGTGGCCCGCCGCCACCGTCATGCCCAGCCGCGCCGCCGCCTTCGCCGCGTCCACGATGCGGCTCAGCTCCCGCGTCCGCTCGCGCTCGTTGCGCGCCTCGCAGTAGCGCCCGGTGTGCAATTCGATCCGGTCCGCGTTCACCTTGTGCGACGCCCGCACCTGGTCCAGGTCCGGATCGATGAACAGCGACACGGGGATGTCCCCGTCCTTGAGGTTCTTGATGATCTTCGCGAGCGGATCCCGCTGGCCGGCCACGTCGAGCCCGCCCTCGGTGGTGAGCTCCTCGCGCCGCTCGGGCACCAGCGTCACCACGTCCGGCTTGTGCTCGTAGGCGATCTTCACCATCTCCTGGGTGGCCGCCATCTCCAGGTTGAGCAGCGTCTGGACGGTCTCCCGGAGGATGCGCAGGTCGCGCTCCTGGATGTGACGCCGGTCTTCCCGCAGGTGGATGGTGATCTGCCCGGCACCGGCCAGCTCGGCGATGGCCGCCGCCGTCACCGGATCCGGGTACGTGGTGCGCCGCGCCTGACGCAGCGTCGCCACGTGGTCCACATTCACACCCAATCGCTGTCCCATCTCGGCCGCTCCCTGGCGCGCGTACCAGCGCACGCGCGCCCTTCTATTGGCGGCCCGAGACCGGATGTCAACCGTTGAGCGCCTTGGAGAGCGCCTCGGCGATCTCCCGGGCGTACTGCTCGTTGCGCGCGGCGTCGGTGCCCTCGATGAGGACGCGGGCCTTGGGCTCGGTGCCGGAGAAGCGCACCAGCACCCGGCCCTCCTTGCCCAGCTTCTTCTCCACGTCCTGGATGGCCCTCATCACCGTGGGCAGCTCGCCCAGCTCGCGCTTCTGCTTGACGACCACGTTGACGAGCGTCTGCGGCACGGGCTCGAAGATGGAGGCCAGCTCGCTCACGGGCTTCTGCTGGCGGCACATGACGGCCAGCAGCTGCAGCGCGGCCAGGGTGCCGTCGCCCGTGGTGGTGTGGTCCGAGAAGATGAGGTGGCCGCTCTGCTCGCCACCGATGTTGTAGCCGTTCTTGCGCATCTCCTCGACGACGTAGCGGTCACCCACCTTGGTGCGCACGACCTTCACGCCCCAGCGCGCCACCGCCCGCTCCAGGCCGATGTTGCTCATCACCGTGGACACGAGCGTCTTCTTCTTCAGCTCCTTGCGGGTGACGAGCTCGCCGGTGCAGATGGCCATGATGGCGTCGCCATCCACCACGTTGCCCTTCTCGTCCACGACGATGAGCCGGTCCGCGTCACCGTCCAGCGCGATGCCCACGTTCGCCCCGTGCTTCACCACCGCGCGGGAGAGGTTCTCCGGGTAGAGCGCGCCGCACTTGTTGTTGATGTTCTTGCCGTCCGGCTGCACGCCCAGGGCAATCACCTTGGCGCCCAGCTCCTCGAGCACCGCCGGGGCCGTCTTGTAGGCGGCGCCATTGGCGCAGTCGACGACGATGGTCATCCCCTCCAGCGTCAGCTCGCGGGGGAAGGTCGTCTTGAGGAACACGATGTAGCGCCCGCGCGCGTCCTCCAGGCGGAAGGCCCGGCCGATCTTCGTCGCGGTGGGGCGGATGGAGTCGATGGCGCCGCTGGCCACCAGCTCTTCAATTTTGGCCTCCGTCTCGTCCGGCAGCTTGAAGCCGTCGCGCCAGAAGAACTTGATGCCGTTGTCCTGGTACGGGTTGTGCGAGGCGGAGATGACGGCGCCGGCGTCGGCGCGCATCGAGGTGGTGAGATTGGCGATGCCCGGTGTGGGCAGAGGACCCACCAGGTCCACATCCACGCCCATGGAGATGATGCCGGCGGCGAGCGCCTGCTCGAGCATGTAGCCGGACAGCCGCGTGTCCTTGCCGATGATGACGCGGTGCCGGTGGGGCCCGTTGCGGATGAGGTGCGCGAGCGCTCGTCCGAGCTGCATCGCGACCTCCGCCGTCATGGGGTACACGTTGGCGACGCCCCGGACGCCGTCCGTGCCGAACAGTCGCTGCGACGCCCGCTCTTCCTTGGGGGGCATGTTCATCCTGTAAGCCATGGTGTGCCGCTCCACCTTTCCCTGAGCCCGGCCCTGAAGCCGGAACCTCCGACGCCGAGGGCTTATACCCTGCCCTCCACAGGCCCCGAAGCTAGGGAGTACGAGCCCCCTAAACAAGCTTGCGGCCAGTCAGGCTGCCCCTCCCCGTGGTGGGTCGTCTCGGGGCGCACATCCGCCGTGGGGGAGACACTCCCTCAGTCTCGTACTTTTCCCGCCAGGTAGAGCGACCCGCCCTCCCCCGCCGCGCGCACGGCATCCGCCACGGCGAGCGCGTCCCGGACCTCGGCCACGTCGTGCACGCGCACGAAGTCCGCGTCCCCCGCCGCGGCGACGGCGGCCACGGAGCCCAATGTCGCCGCCAGACGCTCGTTCGCCGGCTTCCCCCCCGCGAGCTTCCCGAGGAACGACTTGCGGCTGGTGCCCACCAGCACCGGCAGCCCCAGCACGCGCAGCTCCCCCAGCCGCCGCAGCAGGAAGAGGTTGTGCCCGAGCGTCTTGCCGAAGCCGATGCCGGGGTCCACCAGCACACGCTCGCGCGGCACGCCCGCGGCCACCGCCCGCGCCACGCCGTCCTCCAGGAAGGCGAGCACCTCGTCCACCACGTCCTCGTAGTGGGGGTCCTTCTGCATCGTCTCGGGGGTGCCCTGGATGTGCATGAGACAACAGGCCGCGCCCGCCTCGGCGGTCACGCGGGGCAGTTCCGGGTCGAAGAGGAAGCCGCTGATGTCGTTGACGAGCACCGCGCCGGCCTTCAGCGCCTCGCGGGCCACCGCCGCCTTGGTGGTGTCCACGGAGATGGGCACCTCCGTGCGGGCGCGCAGGCCCTGGATGACGGGGACGATGCGGGCCACCTCCTCCTCGGCGGACACGGGCGGGGAGCCGGGCCGGGTGGACTCACCGCCCACGTCCAGGATGTCCGCGCCCGCCTCGGCCAGCCGCAGCCCGTGCGCGATGGCCCGCTCGGTGTCGAAGTAGCGCCCGCCGTCCGAGAAGCTGTCCGGGGTCACGTTCACCACGCCCATGACGTAGGTGCGCGTCCCAAAGGAGAAGGTGCGACCGCCCAGCACCAGGGCGGCGGGCGGAGCCGAGGCCTCCAGCACACGAGCCAGCGCCGCGCCCAGTGCGGCCAGCTCCGGCCGGGCCTTCGCCTCTGCCACCACGCGCTCGAACTGCACCTTGCGTCCGGAGAGGAGCCCGGTGCCGGGCCGCGTGCGCTCGTCGCCCGCCACCCAGGAAGGGAACTCCTCGCGCCCGGGCGCCACCGAGGACGCGAAGAGGCCGGAGAGGAAGCGGCCCTGCTCGCGCTCCAGGCCCGTGAGCAGCACGTGCAGCGCGGGCAGCTTCTCCAGCAGGTGCTCTCGGGCGGGAGCGGGCAGCCCCATGCGGAGCAGGGTCGGCTCGAGGTCGGCGGGACGGTCGGCGCGGACGGGGCGGGCGCGAATCATGTCGGGTCGGCTCCGGGGGCTCGGAAAGCAGAAGGGCCCTCCCCACGTGAGTGGAGAGGGCCCGGGTTCTACACGGAAGCGCGGCTCAGGCTACGCCTTGTTCGGCTCCATGTTGGGGATGCCCTCGAGGGCGTCGAGGATCTTCCGCTTGTCCTTCTTCTCGGTGGACTTGGTGGGCGGAGCCACGACGCGGGGAGGCGGACGCTCGCGGGTGAGCTGACCCCCCTGGAGGAGGATGTTGACGTCCTCGGCATCCAGCGTCTCGTACTCCACCAGCGCATCGGCCACGCGCTTGAGGCCCTCGAGGTGCTCGGTCAACAGCGCCTTGCCCTTCTCGTAGCAGCCCATGACGATGCCGCGCACCTCGGCGTCGATCTGCCGCGCGGTGTCCTCGGAGTAGTCCTTGGCCGAGTTGAAGTCGCGGCCCAGGAACACCTCACCGTCGCTCTTGCCGAAGGCCAGGGGCCCCAGCTTCTCGCTCATGCCCCAGCGGCACACCATGGCGCGAGCCGTCTCGGTGGCGCGCTCGATGTCGTTGGACGCACCCGAGCTCATCTCGTTGAAGAGGAGCTCCTCGGCGATACGGCCGCCCATGGCCATGGTGATCTGGTCGAGGATCTGCTTCTTGTACCCGTTGACCTTGTCCTCGGTGGGCAGGCTCCAGGTGAGACCCAGGGCCTGGCCGCGCGGGATGATGGTGACCTTGTGGAGGGGATCGCAGCCGGGCAGCAGCTTGGCGATGAGAGCATGGCCCGCCTCGTGGACGGCCGTGTTCTTCTTCTCCTTCTCGGTCATGATCATGGACTTGCGCTCGGGGCCCATGAAGACCTTGTCCTTGGCCTGCTCGAAGTCGCTGGTGTCCACGCGCTCCTTGTTCTGACGCGCGGCCATGAGGGCGGACTCGTTGACCAGGTTCTCCAGGTCGGCGCCCGTCATGCCCGGCGTACCGCGGGCGATGACCTCGAGGTCCACTTCCGGGGCCAGCGGCACGCGGCGGGTGTGCACCTTGAGCACGCCCAGGCGGCCCTTCAGGTCGGGACGCGGCACCACGATGCGGCGGTCGAAGCGGCCCGGGCGCTGCAGCGCGGGATCCAACACGTCCGGACGGTTGGTCGCGGCGATGAGGATGACGCCCTCGTTGGACTCGAAGCCGTCCATCTCCACCAGCAGCTGGTTGAGCGTCTGCTCGCGCTCGTCATGACCACCGCCGAGGCCCGCGCCACGGTGACGGCCCACGGCGTCGATCTCGTCGATGAAGATGATGCAGGGGGCGTTCTTCTTGCCCTGCTCGAACAGGTCGCGCACGCGGCTGGCGCCGACGCCCACGAACATCTCCACGAAGTCCGAGCCGGAGATGGAGAAGAAGGGCACACCGGCCTCACCGGCCACCGCACGGGCCAGCAGCGTCTTGCCGGTACCCGGAGGGCCCATCATCAGCACGCCCTTGGGGATGCGGCCGCCCAGCTTGGTGAACTTCTTGGGGTCCTTGAGGAAGGCGACGATCTCCTCGAGTTCCTCCTTGCACTCGTCGGCGCCGGCCACGTCCGCGAACGTGACCTTGTTGTGGCTCTCGTTGAGCAGCCGCGCCTTCGACTTGCCGAAGGTCATCGCCTTGCCGCTCCCACCCTGGAGCTGGCGCATGAAGAAGATGAAGAAGAGGAACAGGAAGACGACCGGCATCCACTGGCCGAGGATGGTGAGCCAGAGGCTGTTCTGCTCCTCCCGCTCGTACTTCACGTCCACGTTGTTCTTGCGCAACTGCTCGAGAACGGTGGCGTCGGCCTCGGGGCCGGTGGTGCGGAACTTGTCCTCGGTATCGGTGTAGACACCCGAGTAGGTGTTCCCCTTGACCGAGACGGCTCGGACCTTCTTGTCCTCTACCTTGGCCAGGAACTGGGTGAACGTCGGTTCCTGGACCGGATCGTTGCTCGTGGAGAAGAAATTGTAGAAGGCGACGAAGAGGACGATCAGGATGACCCAGAGGCCGATGGTCTTGTAAGTCGAACGCACGTGTCAGCTGCCCTTTCGGTGCTCGGCAGGATGAGGGCACGGTCAAAAAGGCCTAGCATTTCGACCGTTTGTCACGACACCGGGTGTGTGACCCGTTTGTCGGACGGTATCAGCAACAGCAAAAACGCCTCAACTATTTTGGGGGTTCCACCCCCGCATCCTCCGCAGTGGTCGACTCTATAACGGAGTCGTCCCGAGCATGCCCGGGTGCGGAGGCGAGGCCCACAGAAAGAGGCCTACAGCCCGCGCGGGTGTGGAATTCCAGACCCCTGGGACCCAGAGCACGGCCCCCTCGGCGTCCGTCACCACGGGAAGCGAGTCGCGGCGCTCCCCGGGAATGCGCCGGTCCACCAGCACATCCTGCAGCTTGCGCGAGCCGGCGGGCCCTCGGACCCTGTCTCCGGGCCGCCGTGTCCGCACGCTGAGGGGCCAGCGCGTCTCCTCCGGCAGCGGCAGGCCCAGGGTGCCCGGAGGGGGAGCGTCCGTCGCCACGGCGAAGCGCCACCCCGTGCCCTCCTGGACGCCCGACGCCCCCTCCCCCGCCAGCACGAGCGCCGGAGGCGGTGGAGTGGAACCCCCACGGCGCACGCAGCGCACACGCCCTCCCGCCGTGTGGAGCTGGAGTGCCCCGGGCTCATGGCCTCCGCCCAGCGTCACGGGCCGGCCCGTCTCCACCGCGTCCAGTGCCCGGGAGAGGGACGCATCGTTCACCTCGGCGCCCGCTTCGGCCAGCAGGCGGGCCAGCACCCGGCGGCGCAGCGGCGGCTCCAGGGCGCGCACGCCCACCGCATCCAGGCTTCCATCCGGGAGGGTGAGCCGCGTCCATGCCCCGTCCGCCAGCTCGCCCAGCAGGGCCTCGTCCTCGGCGGCCAGGCGGGCGAAGGTGGCCAGGTGCGGCGCCACGGGAAAACCCGCGGCGCGCGCCAGCACCGGCAGCACCTCATAGCGGATGCGGGTGCGCAGGAAGGCGGGGTCCACGTTCATGGGGTCCGCGACGAAGGAGACACCCTCCTCGGCCAGGAAGGCCTCCACCTCCTCCCGCGTGCGCTCGATGAGCGGGCGGACGAGGAAGGGACGTGCCCGGTGGATGCCCACGGCGCCCCGGAGGGCCGTGCCCCGCACCAACCTCATGAGGAGCGTCTCCGCCTGGTCCGACGCCGTGTGCGCGGTGGCTACCACTCGGAGTCCCAGCTCCCGCCGCAGCGTCTCCAGGGCCCGGTAGCGGGCCTCGCGCGCCCGCGCCTCCACCCCGGAACCCGGTGACAGGTGCAGCTGGCGAACATGACAGGGCAGCCCCCAGCGGGCGGACAGCCGGGCGACCGCCTCCACCTCCTCCCGGGCCTCGGGCCGCAGGCCGTGGTCGAGCGTGGCCACCTCCACCCTCAAGGAGAGGGACTCGCGCACCCGCGCGGTGCCCACGAGCAGCGCGGACGAGTCCGCTCCCCCCGAGACGGCCAGCAGCACCGAGCCCCCCGCCAGCCCCAACTGCCGGTAGGCCCGCTCCAGGGCCGTCGAAAAAAGGACGCTCGTTTCACCAGTGGAGGCCATTGAACAGGGGAAGGAATCAGAATCGGGCGAGTCGGGTTACACCGGATGCAGCCGGTTGAAGGGGCGCAAGACGATTCTTATGATCGTCACGCAGGTCGCGAGGGACGGGAGGGTCGGGGAAAAGAGGGTGGGGGGAAATGGTCGCGCGACGAAAGATGTTCTGAACATGGATTTTTGACGGAGTTGGGCCTAGGGGTCCCCCCCCTCCCCCTCTGGGCCCACGGGGCCGCCGGGATCAGTCCTGGCGGTCCTTCTTTCCGGAACGCCCCGGGTTCTCGCCATGAGGACCCGGGGCGTTCCCTTTTGCGGGTTTTTTTCCCAGACGGCGTCAGTCCGGGTGCATACGCTGTGGGAGCACTCCGAAACCGTTGACCCGTCAGGGAGACTGTCGGATAACGGCACCGGTGTGTTCAGGTCGTCACCTCGTATCCGCTCCGGAGACCCAGGTATGGCAGGCACCGACAAGCGCAAGCAGTCCCTGTACTTCCCCGAGGAGATGCTCAAGGAGATCCAGGAGGAGGCCAATCGCCAGGACCGCTCGCTCTCGTGGGTCGTGCAGCAGGCCTGGAAGATCGCTCGCGATCGTATCAAGTCGTTCCCCGCCGTGAACGACGTCACGGGCGACGAGCGGCAGGACCCTCGCGAGGAAGGAAGGTCCTAGCCCTCATGGCCGCAACCGATCATCGAAAGCAGAGCCTCTATTTCCCCGAGGACATGCTGGACGAAATCCAGCGCGAGGCGACGCGGCAGGATCGCTCGCTCTCGTGGATCGTCCAGCAGGCATGGAAGGTGGCCCGAGCCGAGCTGCGCAAGATGCCGTCGCCCAATGACGTGTTCGGGCCGACGCCGTCGCGGCCAGACGGTTCGGGAGATTCGCAGTCCTGAAGCGTGCGCGCCACGCGCCGCCGGCCTACTGCACCCCGGGCCCGCCCGGCCGGGCGCAGTCGACGAAGACGATACGCTCAGCCTCCGCCAGAGGCTGTTTGTCCGTGGCGTGGTTCTTCCGCAGATAGGCCTCGGTGAGGTTGGCGTCCGTGGCCTTGCCATCCGTCGCGCTCGCCGTGACGGGGTTGCGTGACAGGTCCTTGCCCGCGTCCTTGAAGATGGCGCCGTAACCGTCCCCTCCTCCCAGGAGGAACTCGGCCATGGCCACGCGGTAGCGGATGGAAGCATCCGCGCGCGGCGGCAGCGGCACCGTGCGGTCCTTGACCTTGAGCGCCACCACGCGCTGGCCCTTGGGCCGCGAGCAGTCCACGCGCACCGTGGTGCCCTCGGACACGTGCAGGAAGGCGCCGGACGGCGAGACGATGGGCTGGCCCTCCGGGGACAGCGCCTCCACCGAGTGCTCGAACATGTCCACCAGCTGCTGCTCGGTGAGGTCCACCGTGATGACGGCGTTCTCGAAGAGGAGGATCTCGTGCAGCAGGCCGTTCTTCAGCGGGCCCTTGGGCACGGAGGTGCGGGTGACGCACAGGCCCTCGGCGCGCAGCGAGCCCCCGTTGACGATGCCGAGCTCGGCGGGCGCCTTGGAGCCGTCCTCCGCGTGGAGGAAGGCGTCCGCGGCGAGCTGGCCCAGCGCGTTGTTGTCGTGGCGGGTGAAGGGCTTGTCGAGCAGGACGTCCTGGGCCAGGTAGCCGACGACGGAGTTCGGATCGTCCACCAGCGGCTGGCACTGGTCGTTGAACTGGATGCAGCCGAGACCCGGCGCGAGGGCCACGGCGAGGATGGCGGCGGTGAGCGTGCGGGACATCAGTTGCGGGCCCTCAGGGTGAGGAAGGCGGAGACGCCCTCGCGTGGCAGCAGGCCGGACATGCGGTCCGGCCGGGGGACGTCGTCGCGCAGGTCGGAGTCGAAGACGTTGTGCACCACCACGGCCAGCTCGAAGTGGTCGCCGATGGGCTCGGTGCGCAGCTGCGCGGTGATGAGGCTGTAGGCGGGAATCTTGTAGCGGCGGATGAGCTCCAGCACGGAGCGGGTGTTGTTGCGCCGCTCGGCGCCAGCGCGCACCACGAGATCGAAGTTGATGAAGTCACCGATGGGCATGGACACGCCCGCGTTGAAGCGCGCCTGGGGGATGTCGGTGAGGTACTGGTGGTTGGTGGGCAGCTCCTTGTCCTCGGCGCGGAAGAGGCTGGCGTTCACCCACGCGTTGGCGCGCTTGGAGGCCTCCAGCCGGGCCTCGCCCTCCAGGCCGTAGACGAGCACGCCCAGCTCGCGGTTGCGCACCGGGACGATGTTGCCCGAGGTGTCCACGGCCATGATGGGGTCGGAGAAGCTCTCGAAGAAGGCGTTGGCGCGCAGGCGCACGCGCGCATCACCCGCGGCCTGGACGAGGTCCGCGCCGGCCTCGAGCGTGTTCACCACGGCGGGCTGAAGGGCCGGGTTCCCCTCGAAGCGGCCCTGGTTGTAGTCCGTGTCCGGGATGGTCTCCACCAGCTCCTGGAGCGTGGGCGGACGGAAGGCGCGGCCGTAGAGCAGCTTGAGGACGAGCGAGTCCGTGGCGGAGAAGACGAGCCCCACGCGCGGGTTGATGGTGGGCACCAGGTGGGTGCCGGTGATGACGTTGGAGGCATTGACGGTGGGCAGCTGGGTGGCGTCCACCCGCACGCCGAGGGTGAGCGTGAGCGGCTCCACCACCGTCCACTGGTCCTGCGCGAAGGCGCCTAGCGACAGGCGCCGCGCGGCCGCGCCCCCCGCGAGGTTCAGGATGTCCACCAGGCCCTCGGGCGTGGTGAGCTCGGCCCGGCGCCGGCTGTCGAGCGTGTAGTTCGTCTCGTAGCTGTAGGCGCCCAGCATCTGCAGCTCGCCCACGGCGCCCACCGAGAGGCGGTTGCCCTCGAAGAGCGAGATGTCCGAGTCCACGCTGGCGCCGATGGAGCGCACGGTGACGCGGGTCTGCTCCTGCATGCCCTCGGGGAAGAGCTGGTTGTCGTCGGGGCCGGTGCGGAAGTCGTTCGGGCCGATGTGGAAGAGCCGATCCGTCTGCTGCTGGTCCCCGTAGAGGCGCGCGCGCAGCCGCACCTGATCGTTCAGCTCGTGCTCGTAGGTGACGTCGCCGAGGAACACCTGCCACCCCAGGCGCGAGCCCGGGCCCGCGGTGTCGAAGAGGCCCATCAGGGCGTCGCGATCCTCGGAGATCATCCGCGCGGAGACGTTGAGGTGCCCCTTGGGCGTCACGTCGAGACCGAACCCCAGGCCCAGGTTGAGCAGGAAGCGCTTGTCCTGGGTGTAGCCGACGGGATCCAACGGCTCGCGCATCTTCTGGGCGAGCGTCTCCGCGTCGAGCGCGTCCGTCTCGATGGGGACCGAGTCCCCCTCCTGGAACCAGACGTCCGCGTCGCCAAAGAGCTTGAAGCGGCCGAAGGAGTGAGCCCCGGAGGCATGGCCATCGAAGGTGGTGGCCAGCCGGTCGTCGAGCGCGGGGAAACCTCCACCGGAGACGGCCGCGAGGAAGCCCTCGGTGCGCTGGGTGACGAGGTTCACCACCGCGAGGAAGGCGCCAGCGCCGTACAGCGCCGAGCCGGGCCCGCGGATGACCTCGATGCGCTCGAGGTTCTCCACCGGCAGGTTCATCAGCGCCTTGCCATCGAAGAAGCTGTTGAGGCGCTGGCCATTGAGGAGGAAGAGCACCTCGGCGTCATTGCGAAGGCCGCGGATGGCGACGCGGTGGAAGCCCTGTACGTCGCGGCTGATGGTGAGGCCGGGCACCACGTCCAGCACGTCCGCCACCGTGCGCGCTCCAAGGGCACGGATCTGCTCGCGCCCGAAGGAGGCGCCGATGGCGGGCACCTTCTTCACCTTCTCCTCGTGACGGGTGGCGAGCGCCAGGGTGTCCTCGGCCGTGTAGAGGGCCAGGTCCTCCTCCAGCGCCGAGCGCTCGGGCGGGGGCTCGGTGGGCTCGGCTGGCCGGGGGGCCCGTGCGAGGGCCGGGCGCGAGGAGGCGCTCTCCGTGTCCGGAGGCAGGTCGGCGGACAGGGCCGCCATGGCGTCATCGGAGGACCCGGTCTTCCGGGTGGGCTCGGGCCGGGACTCGGCCTTCGGCGCCGGCTCGGCGGTCTTCGGCGCCGACTCCCCCTTCGAGGCCGACGCGCCCTTCCGGGCGGGCTCGGGCCTGCGGGCGACGGGCTCCGGCTCGGAGGTCCGGGCCGGCGCGGCCGAGGCGGTGGCACGCGGCGAGGGAGCCGGCTCCGGAGCGGGCCGGGACGTGGAGAGCGGGGTTCGCGTGGAGGGCACCTGCCCCACGACGATGACGCGGACCGGGCGGGTGGCGCTCTTGAAGAGAGGCACGCGGTCGCCGTCGGGGGTGTAGCCCTCCATGTAGTACTCGACGCCGGGCGGCACGACGTTCCCTCCGGGGATGACGCCCCGGTAGAGGTCGCCGTACTGCAGCTCCATGGGCGCCTCCGAGTAGGGCTCGCCGGGGCCGCGGTAGCGGATGACGACGCGCTGGATGCGCTGGGTCCCGGTGAGCACGCCGTCGACCACCAGCGTCGCCCCGGGCTCCGCCTGGGCGGGCGCGGTATGGAGCAGGGACGCCTGCTCCTGGGCGGACACGGGCAGCGCCGCGAGGAGCACCAGCGCGAAGAGGACGGTGGGGGGGCTCGGGAGTGCGGACTTCACGGGTAACCTGGATGCTCCTCCGAGGGGATCGGCACGTCAAGGAAGGGGGGTGGGCCCGGCCGCCGAATTTTTGCCGGGGTGGCGGGCGCGTGCGAGTTGTGATCGTCCATGCGCGCGTCGCTCGCTCTCCACCTCGCCCTGTTCCGCCGCCAGAAGGCCCAGATCGCCCGGGCCATCGAGGGGCAGTCGGTGGCCTTCCGGGCCTATGAGGCCCGCTATCGCCGGCGCACCTCCGAGTACCGGCGGGTGCTGACCGCCTCGACGGTGTCCCAGCAGGTACAGGCCTCGGACGTGGTGTACGTGGGCGACTACCACACGCTGCCGCTGGCGCAGGAGACGTACCTGGAGCTCGTCGAGGGCGTACGCGAGGCGGGCCGCCGGGTGGTGCTCGCGCTCGAGTGCGTGGAGGGCCGGCACCAGGCGGCGGTGGAGGCATACCTCGCGGGTCGTCTCGCGGAGCGCTCGCTGCTCGCCCGCCTGGGCCATGGCGTGGGCCAGGGGAACGGAGCCTGGTCGGGTCTGCGCTCGCTGCTGGCTTACGCGAAGCGTTATCGGCTGCAGGTGGTGGGCATCGACCGGAGGGCCCAGGGCGAGCGCTCCCTGGAGCTGCGGGACGCGTACGCGGCGGAGCGGATCGCCCGGGCGGTGCGGGCGGAGGATCGGCCGCGGGTGATGGTGCTGGTGGGCCAGTACCACGTGGCGCCCTGTCACCTTCCGGCGCAGGTGGAGCGGGCGCTGGGCGAGGGACACGGGCTGCGCGGGCTCGTGGTGTACCAGAACGCCGAGGGCGTGTACTGGCGGCTGGCGCGCGAGGGCAAGGCGGGCGCGGCGCAGGCGGTGGAGCTGCCGGACGGCTCGCTGTGCCTGCTGAACGCCTCACCGGTGGTGTGCCAGCAGAGCTTCCTGGACTACCTGGAGGCGGAGTCCGGGGACTCGCCGCTGCGGGAGCGGAGCGCGGCGGAGCGCTTCCGGGAGATGGCGAGCCTCATCGGCCGGCTGGCGGGAGTGCCGGTGGGCCGGGCGCTGGACGAGGTGGAGGTGGTGACGGCGGCGGACGAGGACGCGCTGGTGCGCATCCAGCAGCGGGGCCGCTTCACGCAGGGCGAGCTGCTGCAGCTGCGGCGGCACATCCTGTCGCGGGAGAGCTGCTACATCCCCCGGGCGCGGACGGCGTACCTGGCCTCGCTGTCGCTGAACCACGCGGCCGAGGAGGCGGCGCACTTCGTGCGGCACTGCGCGGTGGGAGACGCGATGGAGGCACCGAGGCGGGCCTCGGACGCGTTCTACGCGCGGTGCCTGGAGGAGGCGCTGGGGTTCTTCGGCTCGAAGCTGGTGAACCCGCGGCGCAGCTGCCTGGGCCCGGGCGAGTGGGCGCTGCGCTTCGCCCAGGCACGAGGCGTGGAGCGGCAGATCGCCGCGTTCGTGCTGGCGCACAAGGCGGCGGAGGTGGAGGTGCCCGACGAGGCGGTGAAGCTGCTGCCCCTGCGCAAGGACCGGCTCTTCCACGGCGTCAGCCACGCGCTGGGGTACCTGCTCGGAGACGCGCTGTACCGGGGCTTCGACGGGGATCAGGTGGACAAGGCGGACCTCCGGGCCCTGTTCCGCCATCCGCTGGAGGACCCGCGCGCCACGTACTTCGACTGGGTCCGCCGACTCTCCCGGTGACGACTAGGCCGCCTTCCCGAGGCGCTTCGCGCGCAGCTGGGGGATGAGGTCGCGCGCCTGGGCTTCCGAGGAGACGAAGTGAACCCGGGTCAGCGCGCTTTCGTCCGCGCGTCCGGACAGGTGCGCCGCGAGGGCAATCCCCTTGGAGATGGCTCTGTGCAGCAGCCGTGCTCCGATGTAGATGCAGCCCTGGATCCACTCCGATCGAGCGTGCTCGCTGAGATAGCGCCCGCCCTCGGGATCGAGTTTGGTGGCCTGGCTCAGGTCCGCCACGATGAAGAGGGGTTGTTGCTCGCCCAGCTCCCGGTAGATGGCCAACATGCGGATGGCGTCCTCCAGGGTTGCATGGCCACGGGTGTGCACCCAGACGAGGTCAGGCGGCTCGAAACGAAGCGTGGTGTCTCCGACCTTCCACTCGCGTTGCTCGGACATGGGTTCATCCTGATAGACGGGTAAGCCTCGAATAAAGAGGCTTCCCGCCACGGATGTGCTGCGCTCAACGTTGCGACCTCCCGAGGCTCAGTGCCCGTACGCGGTGCGCAGGTGCAGGGTGCTGCGCACGCGGCCGCGCCTCGGGCCGCTGCGCTTGTCGCGCAGGTACAAGCGGCCCAGCAGCCCCGCGGCGGCGAGCGGCAGGGCCACGGGCGCGAGCTTCTTGAGGCGGTGCTCGGCGCTGTCCACGCGGTCGCCCAGCAGCTTCAGCAGCCAGTACTGGGGCTTGTGGTCGGGGAGGCTCGAGGCCCACTTGCGGATGAGGCCCGACAGCCCCTTGGGAGGGCAGGTGGTGCCGAAGACGGGCGGCCACTCCCGGTTGGGACGGCCGTGCTTGAACACGGCCGAGCGCGCGGGGTCCATGGGCTCGATGTCCAGGCGCGCATTGGGCCAGGGCTCCGGCGGCCGCATCATCGGCACGCCGGGGCGGCGCGACAGCTCACGGTCCACGCCCCAGTAGGCCGGGCGCTGCGGGGCCTGCACGGCCTTGTAGCCGGAGTGCCGCTGGATGTCCTCGACGCTGCTCAACTTGGGCTCCCGTGGGGCATGGGTCGTGTCGATGCGGGGAGCCCGCACCTGGGACTCACGCGGAGTGTTCGTCGTTTCCATGTGGGTCGTCTCCGGGCTAGTGGATGCTGGGGCCGTTGGGGAAGAGGGCGCACTTGATGCACCCGTCCTTCTTCTGGGCCATCGTGTGATAGAACTCCGGGGCCTTCTCCAGCGGGCCACGGTGCGTGAGCACGTCGGAGGGGCGGATGCGGCCGGCCCGGATGTGCTCGAAGAGCAGCGGCATGTAGCGCTTCACGCTCGCCTGGCCCGTGCGCATGGTCTGCGCCTTGTTCATGTACGTGCCGATGTCCACGCCGGTGAACGGCGGGCCATACGCGCCGATGACGGAGATGGTGCCGCCCTTCTTCGTGGCGTGGATGGCGGTATTGAGCGCCTGCGGGCTGCCCGCCTCGAGCTTCGCATAGATCCCGAGTGCGCGGTGCATGGGGCTGCCGGCGGCCTCGGCGCCCACCGCGTCGATGGTCGCGTCCGCACCGAGGTCCTCGGTCATGCCCTTGACGGTCGTGACGAGGTCCACGTCACGGAAGTTGAGCGTCTCGACGCCCAGCCACCGGCGCGCGAACTCGAGCTTGTAGTCGTAGTGGTCCACCGCGATGACGCGGCCGGCGCCCATGGCCCAGAGCGACCACATGGCGAAGAGGCCCACCGGCCCGCAGCCGAGCACGAGCACCGTCTCCCCGCCGCGGATGTTGCACATCTCGGCGGCCTGGTAGCCAGTCGGGAAGGCGTCGGTGAGAGGCAGCGCGTCCAGGCTCGAGACGTCCTCGGGCACGTGCTCCGCGTCCACGCCGATGAAGGGCACGCGCACGTACTGGGCCTGGCCGCCGTCGTAGCCGCCCATGGTGTGCGAGTAGCCGTACATGCCAGCCGCCGCGTCCGTGCCGGGGTTGGTGTTCAGGCAGCACGACGTCAGGCCGCGCTGGCAGTAGTAGCAGCTGCCGCAGAAGATCTGGAACGGCAGCGCCACCCGGTCGCCCGGCTTCACGCCCGTGACGTCCCGGCCCACCTCCTCCACGATGCCCACGAACTCGTGGCCGAACGTGGAGCCGACGCGGGTGTCGGGGATCAGGCCGTGCATGATGTGGAAGTCCGAACCGCAGATGGCCGCGGTCTCCACCCGGACGATGCCGTCCTGGGGGTGCTCGATGCGCGGGTCCGGCTTCTCCTTGACCGACACCCGCCACGGTCCTTCGTACGTGAGTGCTAGCATTGGCGTCCTTTGCGGTATGCAGGCGCGTAGGGATTGAGCGCTACCCGACACATCGTGCGCACGCCGTCCACGGCAAGCATGGGCGGCGCCGCGCCTGGTCGGCCGCGCGCCACGCGGTCGAGGTCGCCCCGAGGCCGGGCGTCTTGGCGAGTACGCCCCCTCACCGCGGAACGAGGGGCGCCCGCGGCGCGGCTGTGCCCGACACGTCGCTGCGACAGAGGGGCAGTCGCACTGTCGACCACCGGGCAGGCGACTTGCCAGGGCTCAGGCCGCATGCACGGCTGAAGTCACCCACCGCGAGCCCTCGCGGCTCCCCTTCTCGCTCGCCCTACCGCGAGCCCGCTCCGGCATCCGCGGCGTCGGCGTGAACCACGCGGAACCGCAGCGCCTGACTCGACACGGGCTCCACGGTCCGCCGTCCCAGGTCATTGGGAACGAACCAGGAGCCCCCCTCGTCGTTCACGCACCACAGCTCGTACTCGCCAACGGGGATGGCCCCGAGCGTGGTCACCACCCTGCCCCGCCCGGGCTCGTCGGTGACGGCCTGGGCGAGCGGGATGACGAAGAGTTGCAGCAGGTCGGCGGCGATCTCCCGGCTCGGGTCGCCTTGCAGGCCGCCGAGGAACGGGGCCGGATTGGGCAGCAGCGGCACGAGGACCTGCGCGGGCCGCCCCTGACTGTCGAGCGGCACGGTCTGCCCGGGCCGGGGCACGAAGCGCAGGAAGAACTGGGGCCACAGGTCGAACACCCCATCCCCGTTCACGTCATCCGGAGTCCCATCCCCATTGGAGTCCGCGAGCCGGACGAAGAACCGGGGCGCCTCTCCGCGCAGCAACCCGAAGCCCTCGCTCTTCACGGAGAATGAGGTGATCGCCGTGGCCGAGTCCGTCAGGGTCAGCACGCTCCCCTCCCCCTGCTCCACCACCTGGAACGCGGGAAGCGGACGCAGCACCCGGCGCGGCAGCGCGAGGTCCGCCGCCAGCACCTGCCCGGGCTGCACGTTCAGCTCGACGGAGGACTCGGGGACCCAATCGCCCGCCCCTGGCTGAGCGAGCACATCGACGGTCAGGTCCGCGTCACCATTGGCATCGAGGAAGCCCCACAACCGGTACACGTCGGGGCCCACCTCGGAGAACCGGAAGCGCGCATCCCCGGCCGCGAGGCGCACCTCGGGGACGGCGGTCACGTACCTGGGCTCCCCGCGCTGCTCGGGAGGCGCTTCGCCGGGAGCGAACAGGAACAGGTAGGCATTGCCCCGAGCGGGGCCCGACGGCGCCACACTGCCTTCCACGCGGGCGGAGCGCCGGAGCTCCGTGGAGGGCTCGGAGCAGCTGGCGAGGACGAGCCCGAGGGTCAGGCAGAGGACACGAAGGGCGATGGGAGACACAGCGCCACTCTACCCTTCCGGGGGTGCTCGGGGCTCTGGCAAGGTATCGCCCCGACTCTCCTGGGAGGCCACACCATGAAGATGAAGGATCGGGTGGAGAAGCTGGAGGAGCAGCGCCGGCGTAACGAGGGGATGGGAGGGCCGGAGCGCATCGAGCGCCAGCACGCGAAGGGGAAGCTGACGGCCCGCGAGCGGCTGAAGCAGCTGTTCGACGAGAACACCTTCGAGGAGATGGGGCTGCTGGCCGGAGCGGAGGGCAACCTTCCCGAGGAGGGGGAGCCGGGCAAGCCCTCGCCAGCGGACGGGGTCATCACGGGCGTGGGGGAGATCGACGGCAGGCCGGTGGCGGCGGCCATCTACGACTTCACGGTGTTCGGCGGCTCCATCGGCACGGTGGGCGAGCGCAAGGTGGCGAGGCTGAGAGACATCGCGCTGAAGAACCGGATTCCGATGGTGTGGCTGGTGGACTCGGCGGGTGCGCGTCTGGAGGCGGGAGGCGAGGTGGACCCGAGGCGCCTGGCGAGCTTCGCGGACACGGGGTACCTCTTCCGCGAGCAGGTGGTGATGAGCGGGGTGATTCCGCAGGTGGCGGCGATGGTGGGCCCCGGAGCGGCGGGCACGGCCTACATCCCGGCGCTGGCGGACTTCGTGCCCATGGTGAAGGGAACGAGCTCCATCGCCATTGGTGGCCCGTACCTGGTGGAGTCGGTGGTGGGCGAGAAGGTGACGGAGGAGGAGCTGGGAGGCTCGAAGGTGCACAACGAGCTCTCCGGGGTGGCGGATGCCGAGTACCCGGACGACGCGGCGTGCCTCACCGCGATCCGCGAGTACCTGTCCTTCTTCCCCTCGCACTGCGAGGACAAGCCACCGCGCAAGCAGTCGTCGGATCCGTTCGACCGGCGGGACGAGGATCTGCTGAAGGTGGTGCCGGAGAGCCCGCGGCAGGCGTTCGACATGCACAAGGTCATCCTGTCGTTGGTGGATGACCGGAAGTTCTTCCCGCTCAAGCCGAGGTTCGCGCGCAACCTCATTACAGGGCTGGCGCGGATCGATGGCTGGCCGGTGGGCATCGTGGCGAACAACTCGATGTACCTGGGCGGAATCCTGGACGTGAACGCGTCGGACAAGGCGGCGCGGTTCATCAACCTGTGCGATGCCTTCAACATCCCGCTGGTGTTCCTGCAGGACGTGCCGGGCTTCATGGTGGGCACGAAGGTGGAGCAGCAGGGAATCATCCGGCACGGGGCGAAGATGATGTACGCGGTGGCGAGCGCCACGGTGCCCAAGCTCACGGTGGTGGTGCGCAAGGGTTACGGGGCGGGCTACTACGTGATGAACGGCCGGGCCTTCGAGCCGGACCTGCTGGTGGCGTGGCCTGGGGCGGAGATTGGCGTGATGGGCCCGGAGGGAATGGTGTCCATCGCGGCGCGCAAGCTGCTGCAGAGCGCGGAGAGCCCCGAGGCCGCCGAGGCCATGAAGAAGGAGCTGGCGGACGGCCTGCGCCAGCACATCCGCATCGAGCGCACGGCGGCCATGGCCATGGTGGACGACGTGGTGGACCCGCGCGACACACGGAGGCTGCTGGCCCGGGCTCTCAAGCGCACAGCCAACAAGAAGGTCGAGCGCCCCTTCCGCCGCCGCGAAATCTCCCCCGTGTAGCCTGCCCCGACGGGTTCGAATCCCGTCGGGGACAACCTGGAAGGCCCAGCAATCTCAAGGGATTGCTGGGCTTTTCCTTTGTCCCCTGTTCCTCATGTGCCCTCAGTGTGCGTGCGCCGTGAAGGTGCACTTGACCAGCGGGTTAGTGGGGCGCGACATGTGAGCACACGGTGAAGTGCGCAACACGGGAGACCTGGTCCGAGCGGGGTAGCGACCCGAACACGCCGTGAGGGCGTGGCGACGGCCAGGAGTCGGAAGGGCCCGTACTACCGATGAAGCGGGTAACGACCGTGGAGGGAAGGGGCTCTGGTTCAGGGTGCTTCGCAAGGAGCAGATGCAGCGGGAGATTAGCGTGAGCCTAACAACCCCTACAAAGCTCGCACCGCGACGCCCGTGTGCAACGCCACGAGGAGCCCCGCGACCCGCGAGTACCCCGGCCGCCCGCGAGCCGCTCAACTCCCGGGCGAGCCCCATGCTGATGCCCACCAGCACGAGCCCGCACACGACACCGAGCACCTTCACCGCCAGGAGCGGCTCCACGCCCAGGCGCAGCAGGGCCGCCTCGAGAAGGGGTTCAGGCTTCGACTCGAGGTGAGTGCACCGCGTGCCTCATGTCCCGCTGAATCTCACGGTGAGAGGGATTGAGGCGGTCGTGGTGCTTTCATCACCGGGAGATAGCACTTGCCTTGGTGCTCGGCCTGCTCCTCATCGCACGGCGGACGGCGTTCAAGAGCGACCCAGCAGCCGCCGTTGATCGCGACATGGTCTGCCTTGGTGCGGCAGGGGGGCCTGAGCTGGCTCGCGAAAGGCTTGTCGGGAAGCGGATAGGCGATACCCGTCGGGGTCCGCTCGGCACCGTCGATCAGGAAAGAGGGCGGGAACCCGGCATCGGCCCACTCGCCGAGACCCGGAGTCGACGGTGGCGGAGTGGGAGAATCCATCGATGGGGCTCCCGTGCCCAACCAGAAGCCCCCGCCCAGCGCGAGCACGGCGAGGCCCGCGGCCGCCAGTGCTTTTACCTGAGGCCGCCTCAGCCACGGACACGTCGGCTCGCGGGTGAGGTGAGCGCGCGTCCTGGCGTTGCGCCTCACGGCGTCGAGCCCCGCGAGGAGCAGGGTGAGCAGGTTGGCCAGCTCCGCCAGCGAGCCCGAGGCCGGCGCCTGCTCCATCTCCAGCGCGAAGAAAGGGGGGCGGGTCTGGAAGGAGATGCGCACCTGCCAGTTCTTCCTGGGGACCCGGCGTGGCCCGGGCATCATCACCAGGGACGAGGCGCCCGTCTCGACATTGCGCGCCTCGTGGATGTGGCCCAGCTCCGCCGCCGCGTGCTTGCACCGTCTTCCGAGCTGGAAGGGGCCCAACCTTCTGCCTTGCTTCTTCATGGTAACCGTCATGCGCTGCCCTCTGCCGTGCTTGCCGGCCACGCCCGCGTGGCGTCAGCGGAAGCCCGGCGTGCTCGCTTCATACCACGGCCGGAGTTCCTTCCAGGTTCAGAACTTGAGAGGTCATGCCTCGAGGTCGCGGCGACAAAGGATCGGCCTGGCGTGAAGCAGGGCTGCCGCATGCGCCAGGGGCCCATGCGCCCACCTCTCCGAACGGCCGCGGAACGCCGCCGGACAGTCGCGTCGCCACCACCCGCCCGCCGACCCGCGCCGGGGCGAGCGCCGGATTGTCACTCCAGGCTCACCCTCCTCGACGATGCGTCACAGTGCGTGTTCCACTCTCGAAGGCCTGCCAGCGGGTGACTCTGGCATGCGGCTTGGATGTGCTCCGCTGCGATGACGCTCATCGAGCTTCTCTTCCTCCTCTTTCCCATCATGGGAGCAAGCATCGGCGTCGGCATCGGCGTCTCCGGCGGCGAGACGTCGCTGCCCGGCGTGGTCCTCTATGGAACAGTGGGCGGCGTGGCCGGGCTGGCGGCCTACGTCCTGCTCGGGCTGCTCATTGCCGGCCTGATTCGCTTCGGAGAATGGTGGCGCCCTGGCCTGCCCATGTGCCGCCAGGGCAGGTGCGGCACCGACGATTACGTGCATCTCTGGATGGTCCAGGATCTACCGGAGACCGACCGGCAACTGGCTGCGCGGGTGCTCCAGGAAGGCCTTGGGAGTCTGATGCGCTGCCGCTGTGGCGACAGATACGTCCAGAGCTTGAAAGGCCGTCGGGTGCTTGAGGTCGGTCCCGACGGAACGTTGCGGCAATACCGGTACCACAGGTCGTTCGGTCGGAAGTGGCTGCCGGACACCCGGGGATAGAAGCCATCCCGGTGCCGAGCGCGTACTCATCGAAGGGATGGGCCACAGTGTGCGCTCCTTCTTCGGCTCCTCCACCTTCGCGGCAAAGGACGGGCTCTCCTCCTCCGGCTCCGGCTTCTCCCCTGCTTGGGGGAGCACGGCCGAGCCGAAGAACTGGATGAACGACACGACTCCTAGCGCCGCGTGCCGGTGGTGGAACGCGACGGCCAGTTCGTGGGAATCGTCTCGATGGCAAACCTCGCCACGCGCGCCGAGCATGACGAGGAACTGCGGGAGGCCCTGCACCTCATCACGGAGCGGGGTTCCTTCTGGCGCCACCTGGACTGAGCCTTCCGGCTACTCGCGCACCACGAATTCCCGCCCCACGAGTCGTTTGACACCTTCGCGGAGCGCTCAGGTGCGCCGGAATGCGCTCGCGTCAGGCAACCCGCTGCCGGAGGTATCGACGCCCATCGCGGTGAGGATGCCCGAGAAGATGTCCGCCTCGTTCGACGTCATCTTGCCGGGCTCGGGCGCGCCGGTGCGCCTCTCCGCGCAGCAATCCGAAGCCCTCGCTCTTCACGGAGAACGAGGTGATCGCCGTGGCCGAGTCCGTCAGGGTCAGCACGCTCCCCTCCCCCTGCTCCACCACCTGGAACGCGGGGAGCGGACGCAGCACCCGGCGCGGCAGCGCGAGGTCCACCGCCAGCACCTGCCCGGGCTGCACGTTCAGCTCGACGGAGGACTCGGGGACCCAATCGCCCGCCCCTGGCTGAGCGAGCACATCGACGGTCAGGTCCGCGTCACCATTGGCATCGAGGAAGCCCCACAACCGGTACACGTCGGGGCCCACCTCGGATGCAGTGGCCGAGTACGCTTCGTTTCGCACTGTTCCCTTACCGCACGATGAAGTCGAATCGCTCCACTGCCGCCTTGAGTTCCTCCAGCGTCGTCCCAGAGCGCTTCGCCTCTGCCGGCGCGTAGAAGGACAGCGCGGCCCTATCAGGCCGCTCTTTTCGCGGACCCTCGAGGATGACCGGAAAGAAATCGCCCGGCCAGGGAACGCTCAGCAGCTCCGGTCCGTGCTTGAGCGGGTCCAGGATGGTAAAGCACGGCCACTTCGGGAGCTGAATCGTCCGCATGTCGCAGCCATGGAAACTGCACAGGTCCAGCCGGGCCTCGGAGAAATCGCAATTCGCGATCCCTCCGTGTTCCCATCAGGTATCAACTCCCACTCGCTGCCCGAATCCGACGTTTGAATAGCGGCCCTTAAACCGGCAGCCCTCGAACGACAGGGACGTCAACCACTCGTCGGCGAACTCACGCTTTGCCTCGATGGTGCAGTCGATCAGCCTCCCCCACATCGGAACTAATTGCCGCCCTCCGATGCCGAGGACCACGGTGCAGCGCCGGAGCGATAGGTTGGGCCCGAGCCAGTAGATGGCTTCCTTGTCGGTCAGCTCCAGCCGCTCGCCCTCCATCTCGCGGTTCTTGTAGTGGACGTCAGGAGTCACGCGCATCTCAGAAGAAAATCATACGGAATGAGCTCTTCCTGGAGGTGGAAGGCTTCCAGTTTGGTAGCGCCAAAGACCCGCCCTCTGCACTCCGGGACGGACCGGTCGTTTGGACGGTCAGGGTGCGGGTGCTGTCGCGGCCCAGAGTCGGGCCAAGAGGATTGGCAACTGTCCGGCGATCTCCGAGGCGCGGGCCGGATGGTCGAGGGCGTGATCGTCGAGCGCATCGAGGACGCCTTGGGTGGCAACGGTGATGAGGGTCCGTTCGGCTGGGTTGACGAGTCTGAGTCTGATGGCGTCGTCGACCATCGCTTGCGTCCACGGGTTCGGTTCCGGTGACCGAGGTGCTTGCGCGAGCACGGACCGGTCATCGGGGTGGGTGTTGAGGTGCTGGACGAGGGTGTGGCTCGTGGCCGTCAGCTGCGCCCAGAAGCCGGCCGCGTCAGTCGCCGGCGTCCAGTCGCCGATCTCGGTCTGGGCCCGGGTCACGCAGTCGGCCAGCACGGTGGCAAAAAGGTCCGACTTCCCGTCGAAGTAGTGGTACGCCGAGGTCTTGGAGATTCCAGCCTCATGGATGATCTTGTTGTATGAGGCTCCGTCGTACCCGTCGCGGGCGAAATGCGCCCGGGCGACGGAGAGGATCGCAGCCTTGTCGTCGGCCGGCAATCGGTCGAATCGTGGCAGCGGCATCAGCGCAACCGTCGGTTCAAGATGAGCGTGAACACCCAGTGAGTCAACCACAGCACGATGGCGACTCCCCCGCTCACCACCCCGACCGGACCCGGGAACAGAGAGAGGATCTGGAACCCGCACCAGCCATACCCGAGGGCCGTCCAGCTCAGCAACGTCACCGAGGAAGTGCTCGGACGCAGAGCGTCACTGACGCGGTCGACGATATAGAAGTCCTCAACGAAGTTCGCTGGGATCGCGAACATCCACCACACCGACGCTGGTCTTGCGGCCCCGGCTCTGCGCAGCGTTTGCTGCAGGGAGGCGCAGTACCAGGCGACCAGTCCGAGGAAGCCGACGATGATCAGGAGGTTGCCCGGAAATGGGACCAGAACGATCTCACCCAGCAGCCCAGTCCCCCACTCCGGAGACCACAACGGGTAGGTGAGAAGCGCAGTCACAGCTGCGGTTCCGAGGATGCGAATGACAATATGCATCCGAGGGGTGTACCACCGGTACACCCCAGTGGTCCACTCCGGCATTCCTTCTCGACCTCACCGGGACCGGGGTTCCCGTCCAGGAGTAAATTCGTCGGCTTCGCGCTTACTCCCTCTGGAAGGCATCGTTCACCGCCGCCGAGAACACTTCACGGGAGGAATCAGATGAGCACGGGATCCACCGAGACAGGCATCAGCGAGGCCGGCGCGGCGAGCGGTCCGGCGCCGCGACCAGCGGCCGAGGCTCTCGACGTCCGACGCGCTCTGGGGCCCCCTGCGCTGGATCGAGTTGATCAGGCCACGTCGGCCGTTCCAAGTGCTAAGAGCTCGTTTCAAAAATGGACCAGGGAGCCTAGGTCATCTGACCTGCCTCCCCGGGATTGTTTCATAAATGAACCGCAGAGGTATCCAGACTTCCCTCTACGTACCTGGTGCTCATCCTCGCAAGCATGAGGCGCGAACTGGTCCCGGACGAGCTGTGGGCGAGGGTGGAGCCGCTGCTGCCACGACATCGCCGCAAAGGGAGAAGAGGTCGTCCATTGCGCGACGATAGGGCGTGCCTGCGGGGCATTATCTTCGTGCTCAGGACGGGCATCGCCTGGAGAGACCTGCCAGCCGAGGTGTTCGGGTGCAGCGGGGCGACGTGCTGGAGGAGGCTGCGAAAGTGGAGCCGAGCAGGAGTCTTCGAGAAGCTCCAGCGGGTGTTGCTGAACGAGTTGGGGCACAAGGGGCTCATTGACTGGAGCCGGGCCTCGTTCGACTCCAGCAGCCTACGGGCGATAAAAGGGGGGCCCAAACAGGCCCGAATCCAACGGACAGAGGAAAGGCGGGCAGCAAGCACCACCTGGTCGTAGACCGCCGGGGCCTGCCGCTGGCCACCTTGCTGTCGGCCGCCAACGTGCACGACAAGCGCGAGGCGCTGCCGCTCCTCGACGCCATCCTCCCCATCAAGGGGCCACGAGGCAGGCCACGCAGGCGTCCGGCGAAAGGGCACGGCGACAAGGGGTACGATTATGCCGATACCCGCCGGGGATTACGGAAGCGCCACATCGTTCCCCGCATCGCCCGCCGAGGCGTGGAGTCGAAGGAGCGTTTGGGACGCCATCGCTGGGTGGTGGAGCGCTCCCTGGACTGGTTCCACCAGATGAAACGCCTGCGGATTCGCGAAGAGCGGAACCCACAGATGCACCTGGCACTCCTTCGCCTTGGCCACTGCCTCCTTCTCTATCGCGTGCTTGAGCGCCATTTACGAAATGGCCCTGAATAGGCAGGGCATGTTACCTGACCTCTCAGGTCCATTTTTGAAACGAGCTCTAAGCACTCCGTGGCGTTTCGGGAGCGGCCCTTCGGGGTGGCGGGTGTACTCAGGAAGCTGTTCAAGGCCAACGGCCTCGAAGACATCGAGGTCGTTCATATTCCCCCAACCCCCCCGACCCCGTAAGGGATAGCCGTCCGATGATGGAAACGTATTATTCTGGTTCCTACTGGCTCGCCCGGCCTGAATCCGCCGAGTCCAGAAGACGGGACCATGAGCACTGCCACCGCGAGCCGTGCCCCTCAAGGGACTACGCGCCCGCCGATCTCCGGGAAGCACTCGTAGGCCCGCTTGAGCGCGTCCAGGTGGGCGGGGTTGTCCAGGTCGAGCGGCGCATCGGTGAGCCTGACAACCCACCCGCCCATCGCGGTACGCCGTGAGCGCGCGAGCAGCTCCGCGTCGCGCGTCGGGTCCGGAAAGCCGATGGCTCGTGCGGCAGCATCCGACCAGTAGTTGAGCCACCCGAGGAAGTGCGGAATCTCAGGCGCGGGGATGTCCCATGGGAGTTTGAGCGAGGGCAACCCTTTAGGCGGGACATGCGGATCATCCCCCGGGTGGCGAAACTGCTGCGCCACTGTCTCGGCCACCCCATCCGGATCCATGTGTCCCCAGATCGCGCGAGCGCCCTCCGCTACGGCTTCCAGCGCATCCGCTGCCACCGCAATACCTGCTTCGTCGTGTGGCAGCCTCGCGTGGACTTCAAAGTGTGGCGTCATGTCCGCGGCAAGACCTCTCGCGTTCTCCCATCCGGTAAGCGTCACGACGCGATTCTCGTCGTCATTGCAGAGGAACGGAAACCCGTTGTCTGTCCTGTCTGTCGCGACCCACTCATCACGGTGCGGCAATGCAATGAGGTCGTCCTTTTCAGAAGTCGTCCACCCCAGCCGCAAGCCGGGAACCGCGCGCTCCATTCCATGGACGATGGCAAGAGGACGCCCATCGTCGCCCACAAGCGCAGGTGCGTAGACGGTAAGGTGTAAAGATTTTTGTGTGGCTGCCATCTCAGCACCAATCCATGACGACAACTTTGAGGGTGCGGTCTAGTTTAAACAACACGGCTTTGTGCGCGGCGCTTTTGACGCCAACGATGAAGTTATACCCACACTGTCTGGCGAGCCTGTCCTCGCGTTGTAATTCCGGCAACTTCACTCTAGCAAGAAAGTCCTGGGACCGATCTGCGACGGCGGCTCCCGGGCCGGTGCTTTCGCCGCACGAGGCTGAACCTCAAGTTCCACCATGAGTTGCCGCGAGGACTCCGAGACGGCCCGCAGCCGTGCCTCGAACTCCCGTTGAGCGTCGACCCAGGGCGGACGACGGTCTGGCCTTGTCCAGGTCCGCCTTTCCAATCCACGACCGTTCCGGTGCCGGCTCCATCGGCGTGGAAACGAGCCGGATGCGCGGGCCCAAGGTGGGAGTCGACGCGAAGGCGTGGGGCCGTGGCATCGACTGCGGGATGGGCGCGCTCGCGCAGGCGATGAGCAGCTTCGAGGAGCAGCGGGTGATCCAGGTCGGTGCGGGGCCGCTCGTAATGCCGATGTTTCGCCGACCCCGTGGATGACGCCTCGGCCCGCCTCTACACCCGGCAGTCCCAGCCCCCCTGGTGACTCCGGTCATCAGTGGTGACTCGACTCCACCCTCCCCCTGGTGAGCCTCGTCACCAGCCTGGCCCCCTGAGGCGCGCACCCCTTGGCCCAACCCCTTGAGAAGACAGCGTCTGGCCAGGAACCAAGGCCTGGCACGCACGCTGCACTAACGCTTCGCCATCTCGGCTTCCTCTTCTCAATCCTCTTTCTTCCGGAGCACGTCATGGGCATCAAACTCGGTGGTGCGAGCAACCTCTTCAAGGGTGGCGGCAACAAGATTCCGGATTTCAAGCCCAGCGCTCCCAAGCCGGACGTGAAGCCCCAGTTCACGCCGCGCCCCGACATCAACGGCAACAAGCCGGGCCTGAACGGTCCGGGCTTCAACCGGGACAGCTTCGAGCTCAACGGGCTGAACAACCCCAAGCTCAACAAGCCGGGCAAAATGTTGGGTGGCGTGGGTGATGCCTTCAGCGGGGTCGCCCAGGGGGCCGCGGGGCTGGCCGGAGCCGGACTCGACGCCGCCTCCACACTCGGCATGATGGCGCCGCAGATGATGGCGCCCGCGATGGACCCCTACGCGGCCGCGGGTCTGCTGGACCAGGGCTTCGTTGGTGCGCCGATGATGGACCCGTACGCCTCCGCTGGTGGCCTGCCGCCGGAGCTGGCCGGTGCGCCGATGATGGACCCCTTCTCGGCCGGCGGCATGCTCCCTGGCTTTGGCGGGGACCTTGCCCCCGCCACGGCCATCCCTACCGGCGGCCCCTCGGCCGTGAGCAAGAATCCCCCGAGCAAAGCCGCCGCGCCGACCGCGGAGGACGGGACGCCCATTCCCCAGGCCACGGACAAGCGGCCGCAGGGGGACACCCGCTCGGCGGCGGACATCGTCAACGATTCTCCCGCGCTGGCCAAGCTCGGTCGTCAGAAGGACATCAAGTTCAATGAGTTGTGCAAGCAGACCGGCGTGGATGCCAAGCTCGACCTGAAGGATTCCCGTCAGAACCCCGATGCCGTCTACCGGCTGGCGAAGGTGCTGGAGTACATCGACAGCTCCAAGATTTCCGACGGTGGGGAGCGGACGGGCAAGGTCAAGGGCGGAAAGGGAGACGGCAACATCGAGGGCATCACCAAGGATGGAGACGCCCGGCACGGCACCGAGGCCGGAATGGTCAAGGACTTCGCCGAGAAGGGCTACGCCTCCCTGGGCTCGGAGCACCGGCTGCCGACCACGTCCGACACCCACGTCAAGAAGGACGGGAGCAACAAGGACAACTTCCAGTGGTTCGCCGGCGAGGCGGGCAAGCACTTGTGGTTCCTGCCGGGCGTCAGCAATGTCCTGACCGGGATTGGCAACTCCGAGGGTGGCGTCAAGGGCGTCATCGAGGGGGGCCTGGGTGGGATGGTCAAGACCTGGAAGGGGGCCGCCGAGGGAGTGCTCGGGGCGCTGGGGACTGGCAAGGTCAACCCCGCCTCCGCGCTGCTGGGCGCCTACACGGGCGCGCTGGGTGAGACCGATGCCGCTCCCCAGGAGGTGAAGGACGTCGTCAACATGCTGCCCATCTGATTCGAGAGGGTCCTCCTCACAGGGGACCCTCTCGTCGATCACTGGAGGCATGGCTCGAGCAGCTCGGTGCAACCGGCTCACCCGGATGTCACTTGCAGACCTGACCCGTCACGAGGTTGACCCTCGCATCCAGTCGAACGACTCCGTCTCGCAGGTGGCGCGAGAAGCGTTCCGTCAAGGCTCGACGCGCGTTGCCGCGCACAACGTCGTCCGTCTTGGCCAAGGGCTCCGCGATCGAGAAGGCCGCGAGCGCGAAGTCCGCTGCATCTGCCGCACCGAGGCCACCGCCGATCGCGAGCCCTTCGCGCCACTCGCTCACTTCCACCTCGCCGAAACCAGCCTGCCGAAGCAATTTCAATAGCGTGTCGGCCTGGCCGTAGCGAAACGGGCCTGGAGCGTCGGGGTCGGACGGTGGCACGTCGACGAACCCGGCAACGACATCGCGCACCGTCGTCACCCACGGATTGTCAGCGGGTCGCCCCCAGACCGCGAAGGCGAAGCGACCACCCGGCGCGAGCCAGCCCGCGAGGTTGCGGAAGGCGGCGGGTGCGTCGTCGAAGAACATCACTCCGAAACGTGAGGTGAGCCGCTCGTAGGGGCCCCCGGGCGGTGGCGTCGTCGCCACGTCCACTCTCGTGAAGGAGATGGCGCGCTCATCGGGTGGAATGCGAGCGCGTGCCGTCTCGATCAACCCCGGCGAGATGTCGAACCCGTCAACGATGCTCCCCTCTGGCGCTCGACGGAGGATCTCCAGCGTCGTTCCGCCGCCGCCACATGCGACGTCGGCGATCCGAACAGGCCCGTCGAGACGCAGCGCATGGATCAGCGGCGCGTCGATGGGCGCGAGCATTCTTTCCATGCCGTCGAGCCTGGCGCGCCACTTCTCGCCTCGGGTCGCGGCCCAGTCGAACTCTGTGGAGTGCTTGTTCGTCTTCATAGTCCACGCTTTCCGTAGGCCCAGTATGGTTTGGTGCGAATGCTACGCTTCGACCATCCGGCCTCGAGCAGCTCCGCGCGAAGCCGGACGATCGAGCCCATGTGCCCGACTCTGGAAGTTCGATCTTTCCGTCAAGGCCGACGCACGGTGCGCGGAGCGTTCACTTGGGCTCATGCCGCCGAGGAAAGCGCGGGCGCGGCGCCGCGTATTGGATTTTTTTACCCGTACACCGAGACGTGGTCGGTGCCCGCGACACGCGCCGAGAGCCACTCGCGCGGGCTCGAGCCCGCGATGGCGCGGAACTCGCGAAGGAAATGGGCCTGGTCGCAGTAGCCGTGCTCGTAGGCCAGGGCCGCACCCCGCAAGGCCCCTTGCTCCAGGTCGCGCAACGCTGCTCGAAACCGTCGGACGCGCCAGAAGGACTTGGGGCTCAAGCCGACCTCGTCGCGGAAAAGCGCCAGGAGGCGCTTCGGCGAAAGCCCCGTCCGGCGATTGACCTCCGCAACCGACGTGAGGGTGGGTTCTTCGAACGCGCGGAGAGACGCGCGGAGCGCGGGGCCCAGGTCGAACGAGCGGCGGACTCGTTCGAGAAGCAGGGCCTCCAAGAGACGCACTCGATCGACCGGCGTGGGTGCCTCCATGAGTCGCTCACGCAGTGAACGGGCTGACGTGCCCCACAGTGCTTCCAGCGAGACGGTCTGCTCCGCCGTCGCGTCGGCGGGGACATCGAAGAAGGGGCGTGCTCCGCCAGGCTTGAAGTGGACGCCGACGGTCGAGCCATGCGAGGTGCCGATGAGCAGCGGGCTCTGCCGCGCGCCGCACAAGATGGCCCCGGAGAGCTCGGCCGGCTCGCTCGTTCGCTCATCGGGATAGATGCGCATCGGGCTCTCTCCGAGGTGGACGACGAGCGCCTGCGCGCCCGTCGGCAGCACGCGCTCTCGCGGAGCCTGCGCGACATGGGCGTTGGACACCCAGAAGAAGTCGACGAGCCGATCCAGAGGTGCCCTTGGGCGATAGAGCGCGTGGGTCATGATGTGCGCTGACAGCTCTTGCAGATGCCGGAAAGCCCAGGTGCTCGGAGACATCGCGCTGGAGCACTTCGAACGCCTCGAACTCGAACTATGCGAGTAGTTCGCATGACTTTCAAGCGCCCCCGCCGGCGCTGCTTCCGCCTTCGCCAGGTGACGCGCGGCGCCCAGGGCACTGAACCGCCTCGCGTCATCCGGCTCTACGGAAGGGCTCTTTGCCTGGCGGCTCCGCGCCCGTTCCTTCGCTGACTCAGGGCGCCTTGTACCCCGTAGCGACATCCAGGACCCACGTGATGCCGAAGCGGTCCTTGAGCATGCCGTAGAGGGGCGCCCATCCCGACGGCCCCAGCGGCTGCGCGACGGTCGCGCCAACGGAGAGCTTTTCCCAGAACGCGGTGATTTCCTTATCCGAGTCACCGCGGACAGAGACGAAGGATGCATTCTTGCCTGGGTCCCACGGCATCCGGGACGGCACGTCGTACGCCATCACGCGGAAGCCGTTCTTGGCGGCGACCTGGCCCCACATCACCTGGTTCGCCTCGGACGGAGCCTGGACGTTCTGGGCGTCCTTGTAGGTGACGATGGCGATGTCTCCGCCGAACACGGACTGGTAGAACTCCAGCGCCGCACGAGCATCGCCACGGAAGTTGAGGTGGTTGGTAACGCTGACGGTCATGACTCTCTCCTATGCAGGTTCAGATTTTCGAGCGTTTCCGCACGCTCGCGGCTCGTCGGGGCGACGGGGGCTCGTCGACCCGTGAGGTGGTGGGAACAGGTCTGTGACCTGTCGAATCGGGTGGTACCTCCGAGGGCTGACGCCGCAGGGCTGGCACGATGACTCCGTCAACCATCGACACGAGGAAGGCCAGGTCGATCGGCTTGCGCTGAACCAGGGTGCGGTAGGCGGCCATCGACGGGATGACCTGGGACAGAGTGCCGATGTCGGCGGACGCCGAGATCTCACCGCGTTCGACCGCTCGCCGCATCAGCGCGAAGTGCGCTTCGGCCCACGGTTGAACCACCGCGGCGTTTGCTGCGTCGGCGAGCGCCTGGTCTTGCGAGAGCAACGAGGCGAGCCCCGTCATGATCTTGAGCTTGCGCTCGCTTTCTTCGATCGACTGCGGCTTGAACAGGCCGAGCAGGTCTCCGCGGAGCGTGCCCGTGTCGGGCAGACGCTCGAGATCGACCTGATTGCGTTTCATGTGCGCGACGGCGTCGATGACCAGCTCTGTCTTCGACGTCCATCGGCGGTAGATGGTCGCCTTCCCTGCTCCGGCTCGCGCGGCCACGATGTCCATTGTCAGGCCCGCTGCGCCCACCTCGGCGAGAACCTCGAGCGTGGCGTCGAGAATCTTTGCGTCGCGCGAGTGGTCTCGCTTGCGTCCTGGCTGTGCAGGCTCGACGGCAACGGCGTCGTCATCGTTCTGAGTCATGCAGTCATCCTTGAGATGATATTGATACTGCTGAGTTCCGGAACCGTCAAGTTCCGAAATTGTCCGGTGTCGTTATTCAAGCACCGGGCGAATGGGAGGCCTGTTGAGGGTGAGGGCTTGAGCAGAGGGGCCAAGGAGGGCCGCGGACGGGTGCCGCCGAGCTGTGCGCCACAGGCCGGTGGAGAGGCCGGCAGCCCTCTTCGCATGGTTTCTGTCCACGTCGGAGCAGGCGCGAGCGGTAGTGCATCAACTCCCGCCGACTCCGGGGCGGGAGTTATGGGTGACGGACCGCCTGGATCGCGTCATCAAGAAGGGCCCCCATATCCGCCTTGCCTCCGGATGCCGTCCACGCTGCGAGCGCGGCATCCAGACACGCCAGGGCCGCGGCCACGATGGCGGCCGCACGAGGGTCCCCCTGCGGTGACCCGGCACGCGGCGGGAGGCGCTTCACGATGGCGGGCACGAGCGCGTCGTGCCACTGCATCTGCTTCTCCGTGTGCCGCGCCCGAAGCGACGGGGTCTGCGCGAGCATCCGGGCGCCTCGGAGAGCGCGTTCCGGGTCGCGCTTCGTGCCCTCGCACACCACGTCGAAGGCGCGGCGCAGGGCGGCCCAGGGGCTCTCGGAGAGTGGACGCGCCTCCAGCGCCTGCTGCAGGGCGAGCCCCGTTTCGGACAAGTACCCGAGGACCACGTCCTCCTTCGTCTCGAAATAGCGGAAGAAACTCCTCGTGGAGATTCCCGCCGCGGCGGCGATCTGCTCGGTGGTCGTCGCATCGAAGCCCCGCGTGAGGAAGAGCTGCATGGCCGCATTCGCGATCTCCACCTGAACCGCTCGTCGCGTCCGCTCTCGCAACCCTGTTGCTGCTTCCTTGGTCTTCCGGCTCCTCATCCCGTCAGCATACGACAACAGAACACAATGTCAGAATATGCCTTTCTTGACATTGACTGCCACATTTGACACAAACAGCCAACATCAACGAGGGTCGGACGCTGGAGGAAACATGAGCAAGGTCTGGTTCATCACAGGAGCATCTCGCGGGTTTGGCCGCGCGTTCGTCGAGGCGGCCCTCGGCCGGGGAGACCGGGTCGCGGCGACGGTCCGCAACGCCGACGCGCTGGCCGACCTGAGTCGCCAGTACGGGGAGGCACTCCTCGTCCTCACACTCGATGTCACG
This sequence comes from Archangium violaceum, assembly GCF_016887565.1. Lineage (NCBI taxonomy): Bacteria > Pseudomonadati > Myxococcota > Myxococcia > Myxococcales > Archangiaceae > Archangium > Archangium violaceum. The sequence continues at coordinate 5,389,612 of NZ_CP069396.1, read as the reverse complement.
AACCGGGATGCGGTGTTCCAGGCCGTGGGCAGGGCCACCGAGCGCTTCGGCCGTCTCGATGTCGTCGTCAACAACGCGGGCTTCGGCCTGTTCGGTGCCATCGAGGAGCTCTCGGAACAGGACATCCGGCATCAGCTCGACGTCAACGTGCTCGGCGCGCTGTGGGTGACGCAGGCGGTGCTGCCCACGCTCCGGGCCCAGAAGAGCGGGCACATCCTCCAGATTTCGAGCATCGGTGGAGTCGGCGCGTTCCCCAACCTGGGCGGCTACCACGCATCCAAGTGGGCACTCGAGGGCTTCAGCGAGTCCCTCGCGCAGGAGGTGGGGGGCCTTGGCATCAAGGTCACCCTCGTCGAGCCGGGCCTCTTCGCCACGGATTGGGGGGGCGCCTCCGCGGTGCGCTCGAAGCCCCATCCCGCCTACGACGGCCTGCGCACGGCACTCGCCAGTCAGAGGAGCGGTGCGAAGGCCGGCGATCCCAAGGCCGCCGCGCGCGCGTTGCTGAAGGTGGTCGACGCGGAGAAGCCCCCCCTGCGCGTTCTCTTCGGCCAGATGCCGACGAAGCTGGTGCAGCACCTCTACACCCAGCGGCTGAAGACCTGGGGCGAGTGGGAGCAGGTCTCGGTGGAGGCCGAGGGGACGTCGCCGTCCTGAGCAGTGGGGCCAACCCCGCCCAAGCACATAAACAACCCGGGATGGAGCCCCACGGGTGCTCCAGGAGGATGCCCCCGCAACCTCAGCGACACGGTCCACGTCGACAGCCGCAAGCACCCTGCTCGACCGCGCCGAGCGCGAGGCCGCCTCCCGTGACGAGGCCCCCGGTGAGCGCCGCATGGACCTGGTCCCCGCCTTCGCCCACCCCATGCCCATCACCGTCATCAGTGACATGCTCGGCATCCCCGAGGAGGACCGCGAGCGCATCCACGTCTGGGCCGAGCGCATCATGAACTCGGACCGCTTCGACCCCGCCCAGGACGGCGCGCGCAGGACCCAGATGTGCTTGGCCATCCCCGCCGAGGAGCTGAAGTGGGGCACCGGCGCGGGCGCCGGGCTGCGCGGCTTCTCCACCATCCCCGTCCTGTTCTAAGACTCCACGGCGGACAAGCTCGAGCCCTTCGAGGGTGACACCGAGCAGCGGACCGTGGAGGCGAGTCCTCCGGGTCAGGTCCTCTCTCTGCCCTGGCGGGGAGCGGATGCCTGTCTGGGAGTTGCCAGCCTTCACAAAGCCGCTGGCACCACCACACCTTGAAGCAGAGGGAGGTTTCCGTGATGCCAACTCCTACCGAGATCGACACGACGTTCCTTCAACTCACGTCCGTGGGCCTGTCCACCGTGCTGCACAAGGGCTCGCGTGGCCCGTTGGTGATGGAGCTGCAACGCAAGCTGACGGCAGCCGGCTTCAACCCCGGCCCGACGGATGGCTTCTTCGGCTCGCAGACGGAGGATGCGGTGCTGTCCTTCCAGCGAGGCAGGGGAATGAACGAGGACGGCATCGTGGACTCCGACACCTGGAGCGAACTCGGGGTCCACTTCCGGCCTCCGGAGCAGGAAGAGCCCGAAGGCCCGGGCCTCACCCTGGAGCAGCTGCGAACCGTCATGCCCAACTGCTCGGAAATGCGGGCCGCCGAGCTGCTGCCGCACCTCAACAAGGCGATGATCGAGGCGGACATCACGACGCCCCAGCGTCAGGCGGCCTTCCTCGCGGAGCTCGCCTTCGTGACGGGCCAGCTCAATCGGTTCGAGGAGCCAGATTCAGGCGAGCAGTACGAGGGACGGGAAGACCTGGGCAACGTGCGGCCCGGGGACGGCGCTCGCTACAAGGGCCGTGGCCCCTTCCTGCTCACCGGCCGGGCCAACTACCGTGCCGCCGGCAAGGCGCTGGGAATCGACCTGGAGAACGACCCCGAGCTCGCCGCGAACCCCGAAGTGGGTTTCCGCGTGGCGGCCTGGTACTGGACCAGCCGTGACCTCAACCCCCTGGCGGACCAGGGGGACTTCGAGGAAATCACCCGCCGCTTCATCGGGCGCGACACCGTGCTGCCCAGGCACATGGTCTTCTACCGACGCGCGCTGACCATGCTCGCCCATTAGGCGGGACCGGGCGGGACCCCAACTCCGCCTCCACCTGGTTCAGTAAGCAACAGAAGACCCGACTCACTCGCACCGCCCTCCTCTCCGTGCATCCATGCCGGGAGGGGGGCGGTTGTCTTATGGACGTCTTCGCCGCGATGCTGACGCACGAGGCCGTCACGCTCTACCTGCTGGGCATCACCCAAGCCGCGTGCGCTGTCCGCCGCGGCCTGTTCCCCCCTCCTCCGAGGATGGTCCCATGCTCCAAGACGTCGGAATCGGAAAGAAGCTGTACCTCGCCTTCGGCTCGATGATCGCGGTCCTGCTGCTGGTGGTGGGCATCTCCTATTCGAGCTTCGAGAAGCTCTCGGAAGCGAACCGCTGGGACAAGCACTCCTACGAGGTACTCCAGGAGATCAACGGCACCATGAAGTCGCTCGTCGACATGGAGACGGGGCTGCGGGGGTTCGCCATCACGGGGGATGAGAAGTTCCTCGGGCCCCTGCAGTCCGGCAAGGCGGGCTTCACCCAGCACTTCGCCCGGGCCCGGGAGCTGACGACGGACAACCCCCGGCAACAAGAGCGCCTGCAGATGCTGCGCGAGGACTACCAGCGCTGGCTGTCGCAGGAGGTGGAGCCCCTCGTCGAGCTGCGCCGCAAGGCCACGAGTGGCGAGGTGCCGGTGGACGAGGTGGTGGGCTTCGTGGGGACCGCCCGGGGCAAGCAGTTCATGGACGGAATGCGCGAGGGGATGGCGCAGATCTCCAACGAGGAGTTGCGGCTGCTGGAGCAGCGCTCGCGGACCTCCAACGAGCTGGAAGCGGCCATGTACCGCACCCTGATGACGGGTGGAGGGATGGGGGCGGTGCTGGCGGTGGTGCTGGCACTGCTGCTGAGCCGCGGCATCGTGCTCCCCATCAACGAGGCGGTGGCGGCGATGGGCCGGCTGGCGCAGGGAGACCTGGCGGCGGAGGTGCAGGCGCGCGGCCGCGACGAGACGGGACAGATGCTGGCGGGGATGCAGGAGATGATCCGCTCGCTGCGGAACATGACGCGGGTGGCCGAGTCCCTGGCGGCCGGTGACATGACCGTGCAGGTGATACCGCGCTCGGAGAACGACACGCTGGGGCGGGCCTTCGGCTCCATGGTGCAGAAGCTGGGCGGGATGATCGGCGAGGTGCGGGCGGGGGCCGTGGCGCTGTCCTCGGCGGCCTCGCAGGTGTCGGCCACGTCGCAGTCGCTGTCGCAAGGCACGAACAGCCAGGCCGCCTCGGTGGAAGAGACGAGCGCCACGCTGGAGCAGATCGGCAGCACCATCACCCAGAACGCGGACAACAGCCGGCTGACGGACCAGATGGCCACCAAGGGAGCCCAGGACGCCGCCGAGAGCGGCGCGGCGGTGGCGGAAACCGTGCAGGCGATGACGGCCATCGCGGAGAAGATCTCCATCGTGGAGGAGATCGCCTACCAGACGAACCTGCTGGCGCTGAACGCGGCGGTGGAGGCGGCGCGCGCGGGCGAGCATGGCAGGGGCTTCGCGGTGGTGGCCACCGAGGTGCGCAAACTGGCCGAGCGCAGCCAGAAGGCGGCCAAGGAGATTGGTGGCCTGGCCAGCAGCAGCGTGAAGATCGCCGAGCGCTCGGGGGTGCTGCTCAAGGAGCTGGTGCCCTCCATCCGGAAGACGGCGGAGCTGGTGCAGGAGGTGAGCGCGGCGTCCAAGGAGCAGGCCTCGGGCCTGATGCAGATGAACAAGGCCATGGAGCAGGTGGACCAGGTGACGCAGCGCAACGCGTCCGCGGCGGAGGAGCTGGCGAGCACGGCGGAGGAGCTGAGCGCGCAGGCGCAGGCACTCCAGCAGCTCATGTCCTTCTTCCGCATCCATGGAATGGACGACGGGGGCCTGACGCTGCGGCAGGTCCAGCAGAGACGGGCGCCATGGTCGCCCGGAGCGCCCGCCACGGAGATGCTGGCGCGCGCCGTGTCCACCGTGTCCGCCGAGTCCGTGCCTGCCCCGACGCCGGGTGCACCCCGCCTGCGCGACTTCACGCGTTTCTAGGAACGTGCCATGCCGATTCGTGCTGCTGTTGAACCTGGACCGGCTGCTCTCGGTGTCCGAGCTGCTCGCGGTGTCGCGGGCGGCGGAGCAGGCGGCGTGAACGCGCGAATCAGCGACCGGGAGTTCCGCCTCTTCCAGGAGCTGGTCTACCGCCAGGCGGGCATCTTCCTGCCGCCGGTGAAGAAGGCGATGCTGAGCGCGCGCCTGGCGCCGCGGCTGAGGGCGCTGGGGCTGGACTCCCATGCGGCCTACTACCGCCACGTGGTGGCCGAGGGGAACGAGGACGAGCAGGTGCGGATGCTGGACTGCATCTGCACCAACGAGACGCACTTCTTCCGGGAGCCGGCCCACTTCGACTTCCTGGAGCAGCGGGTGTGCCCCCGATGGAGGGAGCAGGCGGCGGCGGGGCAGCGCTCGAGGCGCATGCGGGTGTGGAGCGCGGCGTGCTCGACGGGCGAGGAGCCCTACTCGCTGGCCATGGTCCTGCTCTCGCAGTTCCCACCGGGCTCGGGGTGGGAGGTGGAGGTGCTGGCCACGGACCTGTCCACACGCGCGTTGGAGCAGGCCAGCGAGGGGCTGTGGCGCGTCGACAAGGCTCGGGAAATACCTCCCGGGTACCTGCGCACCTTCATGCTCAAGGGAGTGCGCTCGCAGGAGGGTTGGATGCGGGTGGGCCCGCTGCTGCGCTCGGTGGTGCGCTTCGAGCGACTCAACCTGAACGCCGGGAGCTACCCCGGCGTGGGCACCTTCGACCTCATCTTCTGCCGCAACGTCCTCATCTACTTCGACCTGGCGTCCAGGACGGGGGTGCTGCGGCGGCTGTTCACTCACCTGTCGCCCCAGGGCTACCTGCTCCTGGGGCACTCGGAGAGCCTGACGGGGAGCCTGGTGCGGGCCCGGTGCGTGCAGCCGGCGGTGTACGCACCGGTGAACTGAGCTCAGTGTGCTATTGGGACGGAAACGCTCATACTCCACCGGAGCGGCTACGGAGCGATGTAGATGTCGCCGTTCGTCTGCGTGATGGCGCCGCCCACGACGTCGTAGACGTCGAAGAGGTCGACGCTCTTGAAGCTCGCGCCCGCCGGCACCGCGGCCAGGGCGGGTGAGATCGTCAGCTGGGTCAGCGTAGAGCTCACGAAGGTGTTTCCGGAGACCGTGACCAGGTTGTCCGCGGGCAGGTTTCCGCTGTTCACGCTGGTATCAGGTCGCAGCCACATGCCGGAGAGGCGTTGGTTGAGTGCAACCGAGCCGTGGAGCGGCGTGCTGGTGATGGTCACCCCCATCGTGGTGTCACCGGCGGTGACCGCGCTGCTGACCGTTCCCGCGATGGAGATGAACGGGGTGTATCCACCCGCGGGGTAGTGCGTCTGATTGTTGTTGTTGATGAGCAGCTGGCCGTACGCCACGTCGGCGTGCTTGAGGAACACCGTGCCCGCGCCACCGTCGGTGTACGTCGCGTTGAGGCCGATGCCTCCCCGTGCCTGGAGCTGCGCGTTGCCCGTCGCGAGCGGATAGGTGAGAGCGCCGACGAGGCTCGAGGCCCCGCCCGTGCTGACCAGCGCAATCCGGCCGCCACCGCCCGCGCGCACGGAGCCGATCGAGCCCGAGTAGGCGTTCGCCCCGTTGGCGGTGATAGAGCCGTTCCAACCCGTGGTGTCGAAGCCACCGCAACGCATGGAGACCGAGCCTCCCGCGGCGCCGTACTGGGCTCCGGTGGTCACCGCGCCGGCCTTGATGAGCGTGCTTCCGCCCAGCGTGCAGGTTCCGGCGGCCTCGAGCCGGAAGACGCCACCTCCGTTACTCCGGTACGAGAGGTACGACGGCGAGCCGCCCACGCTCGCGGCCGCCCCGCCGGGATACCGGGGGTCTCGATAGTCGTCGTAGGCCATGCCGCGAACCGCCCCGGCCGCGTACCCGCCGCCGACACCACCGTGACCCGCACCGTAGCCGTTCGCCACGCCGGTCGCGGCCAGGGGGCCCGTCGCTCCGAAGCCCCAGGCCGTCAGCGGCGCGCCCTGCGGATCGCACGCCATCGGATAGCCCAGCCCCGCCACGTCCACCGAGCCCCCCGTGAGCGTGAAGGTGTCCGCGAGCGTCAGGTGGAGCCCGTACACCATCGCGGCGGCCGGCGAGGTCTTGAATATCGGTGGGTAGTGCTTGAGGACGCCCGCGGTCTGCGCATAGCGCGCCGCCGTCAGCGAGTTGGTGGTCAGCGTGCCCCCCGACACGGCCACGTCGTTGGACGCGACGATGGTGGGCACGGTGAGCGCGCCCGCCGTCAACGACACGTTGTCCGCGACGAGCGTGCCGCCCCCCACCGGAGGCATTGCCTGGGTGCTCTGCACGACGTTCACCGCCCCACCCGCGTACTGGATGCGGCCCGTCCGGTTGCTCGTCGTGTCGAAGAGCACCAGGCCGTTCACGGTCATCGTGCTCGCCCCGGAGCTCGTCGTGTTGCCCGAGAGAACGTAGATGTCACCGTTGGTCTCGAGAATCGCGTTGCCGAGCACGTCGAGGTGATCCAGCACCTCCACGCTCCGGAAGAACGAGCCCGCGGCGATGTCGGAAGGAACGGCGGTGGTCGTCAGGCTGCCCACCGCGTTGGTGGTGACGCTCACCAGGTTCGACGGGTCGAACAGCGCCCCGCCCGCGGCGCTGATGTCGGGCCGCAGCCAGCCGCCCGCGAACACCCCGTTGTAGGCCGCCGAGGACGAGGGAGTCGTGTTCTGGGTGAGCGCCGGGTTCGTGTTCAGCGGCGCACCGGCGTTCTCGTAATAGGTCGTGTTGAAGCTGGTGCTGGCGATGGAGACGGGCAGCTGGGTGGCGCCCGCGGTGACGTTCGCGGTGAGGGTGCCGGCAATCGCGGGCAGCCGCGTCGTCCCCTCGTTCTGGTAATGCGCGGGCGAGTTGTTCGCGATGAGGAGGTCGCCGTACGTCAGCCCGCTGTGCTTGAGATAGATGGTCCCCGCGCCGCCAGCGCCAATCACGTAGCTGGAGTTGGCCGGCGCGCCGCCGAAGGCGTGGACCCGGGCCGTGAGATTCGTGGGCGGGTAGCTCACCGCGCCGGTGATGGTCGCGGCATCACCGGTGCTGACCAGCGCGATGCGCCCTCCCCCGCCAGCGCCCATCGGGATGGAGGAGTTCCCCGCACCGGGGCCTCCGTCCGCGTTGATGCTTCCCGTCCAGCCCGTCGAGGTGATGCCCCGGCAGCGAAGGTTGATGGAGCCCCCCGCGCCATTGAACGGAGAGCTCGCGGTGATGGAGGCGGTGCCAGCCAGCACGCAGGTCCCCGCCGAGGTGATGCGCGCGACGCCGCCCCCATGGAAACCCGAGTAGGTGCTGTTGGTGGCACCGGGATACTTCGGGTCTCGGTAATCGCCGTACGTCGTTCCCGCGTTGCCAGCATGGGCGTTGCTGGCCGCGGTCATGTTGATGCGGTAGTTGCCGGAGCCCATGCCGCCGTGGCTGGCGCCGTACAGCTGGCTCGTCCCTGACAGCGCGGACGATGGCGCGCCATTGGGGCCGAAGCTGACCAGCCCGTTGCCGCTGCAGGAGCCATTGGGAAAACAGGTCATGCCATAGCCCTTGCTGGTGGTGTTGACCGTGCCGCCCAGGAGGTTCCAGGAGCCCGTGAGGATGTCGAGCTTGTACATCGCGGCGTTGGTGGCCTGGAGATGCGTCACCGTGCCGCCGGTGATGAAGACGTCACCGAAGGTCTGCCCCACCGTGGTGGCGTCGAACGTCACCGTGCCCCCCGTGATGTAGAGGTTGCGGCCCTCCGCATGGCTGCTGGTGATGGTCACGTTGCCCGTGGTGATGGTGGTGCCACAGGTGCCGGCGCAACCGGCGCCGCCCTCGAACCGGCTCGAATCGAACGTGACGTCCGCCGTGTCCGGAAGCGCCTCGGTGCCGCTCGCACCCGTGACGGTGGCGGAGAAGGTCGTCGGCACGGCCAGTGCCGTCGAGCTCTTCGCCGTGACGACGTAGCTCCCGGCGCCCGAGTCCACCGCCGTCAGGCAGGTCGCTGACGGAGCATTGACCGTGCATGCCGTGGTTCCCGTGCCGCCCAGGGTGACGGACCCGTCGCTGCTCAGCACCTCGACGTGAAGCCCTGGCCCCAGGGGCGCTCCATTCGAGTCTCGCGGCGTGACGGTGATGGTCACGAAGGCGAGCCCATCCGAAGGCGCGAAGGTCGCGGAAGCAAGGAGCTGCGGTTCCGGCGAGGTCAGGCTGACATACGCGCTCCCGGAGGCGCTCGCCGCTACCGGATTCCCATCATCCCGCGGTGGAGGTGAACAGCTGAGCAACGCGAGCACGAGCGAACAGGCTCGCGGACCTGCGAATGGCAGACGCATGGACCTTCTCCCTGTGGTTTGGAACAGCGGCCAGCCGGCGGCACTTCGGCCCCGGGGGGCCGGACGTTCGCATGCTTCAACCGGGTTGCATGAAGGAAGAAGTCACTGGAAACATTTGCAGTCCAATGCGTTGGAGGTCCAAGCAGGCGGCTGTGGTCTCCTCCCGCGCTTCGTCCAGTTGAACCACCGGAACACCCGCCGGGCCGGCTCCAGCAACTGCGAAGCATCGGGCGAATGGGAGGCCTGTTGAGCTTGGGGAGACCACCCGGCGGAGTAGAGGGCATCAGCCGCCGAACGCGGCCGACGCCCACGCCGCCAGTTCGGCCCTTGCTGCCTCCAATGACGCGCCCCCCGCGCCGTTGGTCACCAGAGCGAAGTGGAGGTTGGAGTCCCGTGTCGAGAGCAAGAGCCGGTTCACGCCCGTGACGCCCGGTTCCGCCGCCGCAGCCACCGACTCGGCGCCGGTGTACGCGGGCACACCTCTGACCGAGCCGATCGAGCTCACCACCGTCGTCGCGCCCGGCGCGAACGACGCGGGCAGGTGCAGTTCGGTGGGCGCCGTGCCGCCGTTGGACCGCCACACCAGCACGCCGAACTGCCCCGTGCCAACCAGTGCGCGTACCGCGGGCATCGTGTCGGGAATCTTGTTCCACGTCAGCACGGTGCTGCCGTCGCGCGCTCGGTCCTCGTAGGCGAACGCCGCCGTCGTGCCCGCCACGGCGCGCGGGAACAGCCGGTCTACCAGGCGTTCGTCCACGGTCAGGGCGGCGATGCCGTTGTCGTCGACGTGCACGGCGGAGAAGTGCTCGTCGTTCATCGCGTCTCCGTCGGTGCGAACCTTGTCGGGGTTGTCGTTCATCAGCTCGTGGTGCCGGTCGTAGTTGACGTCCCAGTGCCACTGGCTGCCCGACAGCACCGGACCGGACGACGCGGCCGACGCCCACCACTGAGTGCCGGACAGGCGCGAGTCGAGGCCTTGGTGCATGGCCTTGAGCACGGTGGACTTCTTGTCAGAGGTGTTGCCGTCGACCGGGTGCCCGTACTCGGTCACGATGCCCGCCGTGCCCAGGGCACGCGCGCGGTCGCGGATCTTGTTGAAGTCACCGGTGTACTGCCCGTCGCCGGCCTTGCCGGGCATCAGCACGCCGGACTGTGCCTTGCCGTCGTAGAAGTGCGCGTTGAACACGTAGCGCTGCCCGAGCGGCGGCACGTCGGTGAACCCGCCGGGTTCGGCGAAGAAGTCGACGTTCTGGTTCCAGAACACCAGCGGCTCGACGAACGCGGGTTTGTCCGCCCAGCCGACCTGGTCCATGCGTGCCCGGAACTGCTGGTGGAACGGCCACAACAGGTCGCGCTCCCACTCGATACTGTCCTGGCCGGAGTCGTAGCGCCCGGCGTAGGGCTCGTTGAGCGGATCGACGCCCACCACGAGCCGGAAGGCGTCGGCGGACAGCCGCGACTTCACCCGCGCCATCGCTTCGCCGGCCGCGTACAGGAATTCGTCGCGGATGCGGATCGGCCCGGCGGAGGTGGTCACCTCGCGGTTGTGCCAGAAGTCGTAGGTGGCGGCGGTGACGGCGTTGTTGTTCTTCATGTTCTGGCCCCAGTGGAAGCACAGGCCGCACGACTCGCGCGGGTAGCCGCCCGCGCGCACCACCCACGCCGGGGCGCCGTCGCCGGTGTACCAGCTGTCGCGGTTGAACAGGTGCCGCGAGTACAGATCCTGGTGGAAGTCCAGGAGGACGCGGATGCCCTGGTCGGTGAACGCGCTGATCTGTTCGGCCACCTTGTCCAGGTAGGCGAGGTCGATGAGGCGGGGCTCGGGTTCGATCCACGCCCAGGTGAGCAGGAAGCGGACCGCGTTCGCGCCGGTCAGCCGCCGCATCGCCGCGGCGGAGGACCGGGCGTCGGCCGTGCTCGCGAACGGCAGGCCCCGGTACTCGGCGAGCTTGGCCGAACCGGAGACGTTGAACCCCCGCAGCACCACCTCACGGCCGTACTGATCGCGGAACGCGCCGTCGGCGACGTGCACTGCGGCGTCGTCGAACCAGAAGCGGTCCGCCGCACCGGCAGGCGTCACCAGCGACATGAGCAGGAGCACCAGGAAGAGCACCGATCGCTTCACCGAAGTCACCCCCACGCCTGAAGATAAGAGTGTTTCGTATGAAGCGTAGCAGCTCGGTTCGGGTTGCACACTTTCTAGCGGCGAACAGGCAGCGGCCTTCAAGAAGCCGGGCAGTAGCAGTGCCAGGGGCCACACCTCACGCAAGCGAACACGTCCAGGAGACGTCCCAGGCCTGGCCGGACGAGCAAGGCAAAGCTCGCCCAAGAGTCAGCGCACGTGAATGCCTGGTAATTCACCTTGTTCGCCTTCAGCGCTTCCTCGTACGGAGGGAAGCTCGCGTTGACGCGCTGGTCGTTCTCGGCTGAGCCCCCCACTCGGCTCATGTGGACGTCCGAGTGGGGTTGAACACAGGGGCAGGCTCAGACTCAGGGCGCGATGCCCACCGAGCGGAACAGGGCCGCACTCTCGTACAGGCGATCACCCCGGATGACGTGGCGCACTTTGCGCAGGTCGCTGATGAGCAGGGTCGGGTCGCCGTCCACCAGGATGAGGTCGGCGACATAGCCGGGCAGCACGCGCCCGTACTCCTTGTCGCGCTTCATGACCTCGGCATTGCCCAGCGTGGCGATGCGCAGCACCTCCCTGGGCGGAATGCCGGCGGCGACGTAGAGCTCGAGCTCCCGCGGCAGGAACAGGCCGGAGAGGTTGTCCGTGCCCGAGACGATGCGCACGCCGCTTCGATGCAGGAGCCCCACGAGCTCGACGAGGCGAAGGAAGGAGTCGCGGTAGCGCTCGGGCTGCTTCGCCACATCCGGGAGCCCGCCGCTGCCCGAGCCCAGCCGCCGCTGCAGGGTGGGCGGCAGGCGGCCGAGAATCGGGCTCAGACCCGCGTTCCAGTGGCCGGGCTGGTCGTGGAACATGTCATCGAAGATGGACACCGTCGGGTCCACCACCACGCCCCGCTCTCGCAGCAGCGCGAGGAAGGCACGCACCTCGGGCGAGCCGAGATCCAACGTGGCGGCATGCTCTCCCACGGCGATGAAGCGCGCGGGCGTGCGCGTATCCTGCACCCGGTCGAACAGGAAGTTGAGCGCCAGGAAGTTGATGTGCTGAAGCTCATCGGCGCCGGCCTCGACGAACTGCCGCGCCGTCATGAAGGCCGGCACATGGCCACTGAGCCGGAGACCCTTCGCATGGGCCAGGCGCACGAGCGTCGGGACGAGCTCCGGCTTGATGGAGCTGTAGATCTTGATCTGCTCGTAGCCCCTGGCCGCGTAGTTGTCGATGGCGGTGCGCGCCTCCTCCTCGTTGTCCACGAAGACCCGGGTCGGCCCTGAGTACGGGCTGCGGCCATCCATGAAACCGGCCTTGAGCACCCGGGGTCCGATGTCGTGACCGGCCTCGATCTCCTGGATGAGCCGCGTCAACGTGCGGTCTTCGTTGGCGAGATCGCGCACCGTGGTCACCCCGCCCGCGAGGGCGAGCGGACCATCGGCGCCCCCCGTGATGTGAACGTGCATGTCCCAGAGGCCTGGCATGAGGAAGCGGCCCTGGGCATCGAGGATCCGCGCGTCGCGAGGCACCACCAGCTTCGCCGAGGGGCCCACGGCCGAGATGCGGCCCTGGGTGACGAGCACGGTCTGGTCCTCTTCCACGGTGAGCGTTCCCGGGTCGAAGACGCGGGCATGCGTGATGGCGAGCGGACGGTCGAGCTTCGTCGTGAGGGCGCGCGCCCGCGCCCGCGCGAGGCGGCGCTGCTCGGCCTCCTGGTATCCATCCAGCTGCTCCAGGGTATCCTCGAAGCCCTCGCGGACGAGCTTCATCCAGCTCGAGACGCTGGCGAAGAAGCGCTGCTGCTCATCGAGCCACACATAGCTCGGAGCGAGGTCCAGCCCGCTCAGGGAGTAGAGCCGCACGCGCCGGCTGCCGGCCTTGCTCTTGACGGTCAGGGAGCCGACAGCGGCGACCTGGGCCTCGCCCGAGGGAAGCAAGGCCATCCGCTGCCCGGGCGCCCGGAGCGCCGCGCGGATGAGCAGTACGGCCTCCTCGGGCGGGGACTCGAGGCTCAGGTAGAAGACGGGCCCGGAGACCTCGCGCCGCACCTCCCCGGCCGAACTCTTCCAGTGGTGGGATGCGCCAGTGGCGGAGTAGCGCTCGTCGACGGGCGCCTTGAGATAGTCGACGCCACGGCTCTCGGCTGAAACCAGCGTGCCATTCGCGCTCACGCGGAACGTCGAATCGAGCACCGGTCCCCGCCCGCGATCGTTGAACTCGTAGTGGACCCTCACCTCTCCCTCGGGGAGGTACTCCACCTGCTGGCGCCCCGCGACGTTGCCCAGGAGCAACACGGTGCTGCGCTCGGTCGCGGCCCCCGCGCTCGTGGCCAGCGAGAGACAGAGTCCCGCCAGCACCCATGGCCCCAAGGCCCATGCCTTCTTCATCATCGTCCCCTCCCTCGGCCGGTTCGGCCAATCACACCCGCGAAGCCCTACGCGGTTGGGGTTGCCGCTGTCCAGCATCCCCAAGCGGTGTCAAAGCATGAAGGGCGCGGCGGGGGCCAGGGGCCTCCTGGCTGTCTGCCCGATGATGCCGGGGTCAAATCGAGCAGGCCGCACGAGGCGCTCGCCGCTTCTGGACGAAGGTGCTCACCGCGGCCTTGAAGCAATCTGGCGCCGTGAAGAGCAGGAAGTGCGGCCCGCCCTTGACGGTGAACAGGTTGATGCCAGCGGCCTTGGGCAGCAGACGGATATGGGCCTGGGCACCCGCATGGGGTGTCTTGGGGTCCATGTCGCCCTGGAGAACCAGAACGGGCGGAAGAGCGGCGGGAGACCGGCCGAACCACTCGTCGCGCGGATAGGACAGAGACGTTCGACCGACGAGCTGACCCGGCAGGCTGCTGACGAACAGGAACCGGGCGGCCTCGGCTTCCACCTGGGCCTTGGTGAGGCCCGGCCGGGCGTTGTTCTCGGATGCGCTGATGACACTGACGAGCGGGATGGAAATCGACGACTGCGGGAAGCGGCCGAACCGGGCGCTCAGTGCCTCCAAGTCACGCTGGACCTGCCGCAACGGCTCGAGGTCGCCGCCTCTGAGGCCCGCGAGGACAAGGGGAATCCGCGCCCGCGGCTCCGGGCTGTCCAACAGTGCGCCGAAGAAGAGTTTCGGACGCCCCCCGGGGACGGCAGCGGACAACTTGGAGTCGTCGACGAGCCCCTGCATGGCGGCAACCGCCGAGCCTCCGAGACGAGCACGGCAGCCAGGGTCCGCGTCACACTGCGCGAGAACCGCACGGCCCACCTCGTCGACGACGGCCGATCGATGACTGAGGTCCCATTGCTCGGTCGTTTCCGGAGGAACGAGGGAATCGAGCACGATCCCCTCGAGGCGCTTCGGCGGGGCGACCGTCATCATGCGCAACACCAGCTGCGTGCCGTAGGAAACCCCATAGAGCCACGTTGGCCGGCCGGCGGAGTAGCGCTCCATCAGCGCACGCAGATCGTAGGCGGCGTGGGTGATGGTGAAGGCGCGGGTGCGCTTGGAATCGGACTCCAGCGCCTCGAAGCATGTCGCCCACTCGGCCCCTTGAAGCGCGAAACCATCGGCGCTGTCGGCGGCCTCTTCCTTCTGGCAGAGCCGGCTCGAGAAACCGGTCCCGCGATGATCGGGGACCAGCAAGTCATATCCCGGGAAGGCGGCCCGTAGGGTCTTGAGCAGAGGGTAGAACGAAGCCCCTGACTCGCCGGGCCCACCCGCCACGAGCCAGACTTGCCCGGCCGCTCGCCCCGGAGCCGGGAACTTGCGGACGAAAAGCTCGAGCCGCTCACGGCTCGGCTCCGCGTAGTCCAACGGTGCGCTGAAGCGAGCGCAGAGGGAACCGGCGAGGGCGTCATCCTCCTTCGCGTCCGGGCAACCGATGAACTCATCGGCACGAGTCGCCGTGCCTTGATCGGACGCGTGTGAAGAACTGCCCAGGACGAGTGCGCCCCAGAGCGCGACCACGGCTGCGAAAGTGGGATGCTTCATGTTCGTGCTCCGAGAGAGACTGGTCCTCGATGAACAACGGAATCAGGGAGGGCTCCGCACGCAAGCGCGCCATCATCTCGGGATGGTTGGCCAGAAAGAGGAGCGAGTTGCCAAGGAGATACGAGACCGCTCGTGAGCTTCTCGGCGGTGGCCCGCACGCGTGACTCCAGCCGGGCAATGGTGGTGGGCCCGAACGCGCGCAACACCAGGGAGCGCAGCGGCTTCACCTGACACACCGGGCTCAGGCGCCGCAGCTCCGCGTAGTGGGGATAGGGATTCGCGAGAACTTCTGGCGCCATCAGGTTGATAGGCTTCGCCATTGTCTCCTCCTTGTCCGGGTCCACGCCTTCATGCGTCTTTTTGGAGTGCGGGCCCACTGTCCGATTCGTGAACACCCCGTCCGAGACTCGGACAATCCAGATTCATGCTCGCAACCCTTTGAACCAACAAACAATTCACCAGGAAATGTCAGGACTCTTTACAAGATTTCCCGGGACGATAGGTACACCCATGATCCAGTGCCAACCGGGTATTACTTTCTAAGGTTTTGTTTTTCCGTATATCCAGGGCTTGGCCCGAGGGTTGCTCAGGGCAATGGGTGCGCGGCCGAAGGCTGGAGACCCCAGGCGGCAGCGCCCCATCCCTGTAGTCCCCCGAAAAGGAAGCCCCCATGCGGAAGCTGTCCATGGCGTTGCTGGCCGGTGTTGCTCTCGTCGGCTGCGGTGTCGACCCGGAGCTCGAGAACCAGCAGATCATCTCCAACCTGATCGAGGCTGGGTTTCCGGCCAACGACATCATGGTCGCCGATGGTTCCGTGTACGTGGGGAACGACGCGCACGTGACCCTCGCGGCGTCCCTCGAGATGCTGCAGCCCACCCAGGAGAGCGCGGAGCAGTACCGGACGACCAATCTCGTCAGCTCCAGCGTGACGAAGATCTGCGTCATCCCCACCTCCACGTTCAACAACTATAGCACCCTCAGCGCGGGGCTCGACCTGGCCATCGAGAATTACAATAGCCAGAACCTGTCCTTTACCATGGTGCGCGGCTCGGCCCCCGACTGCAGCGCGACCATCTCCGCGAAGACCACGAACGGCACCGGCGGCTCCGCGGGCTTCCCCACGGGCGGCAAGCCCTACGGCACCATCAACATCGGCACCGGCCTGCAGAACTACAGCGTTGACGTGAGCGAGCACGTCATCACCCACGAGCTTGGCCACTGCATCGGTTTCCGCCACTCGGACTACTACGATCGGTCCATCAGCTGCGGCGGCGCCTACAGCAACGAGGGCGCCTCCAACGTGGGAGCCATCCTCATCCCCGGCACGCCGTCCGATGCCCGCGTGGGCGGGTCGATCATGAACTCCTGCTTCCGGGCGACCGAGTCCGGCGAGTGGAGCAGCTCCGACAAGACCGCGCTGGACTACCTCTACTGAGAGCTGGAACGACAGCCTCCACGGCTCCGAGCCCTGGGGTCCCTCCGACACTTCGTCGCCAACGACGGAGTGCATTGCTCCCGGCCCCACGGGCTCGATCCCACGGTTGCTGGGGTTCGATCCCGACGAGGATGAGGTGGGCCATGCCCTGAGGCCCGCCCGGAGCGCCCTCTCGACGCAGTAGCCAGGTGTCCATCGTCCGGGGAGGCAGGGGGACGTGTGCCGCTCGACGGTGCACGGGCCGGTTCTGTACGGAAGGCCGCGACCCCTCCTCCGGGACGGATGGGGACGACGAGGTGCGATGTCACCGTGTGCCCGCTTCTCAAGGAGGCGGAAAACCATGCGGGCCAACGTCTTTCGCGGCGTGAATCAGTTTGGAATCGAGGAGGTCGAGCGTCCCAAGGCAGGCCCCGGTGAGGCCGTGGTGCGGATGACGCTCACCACCATCTGTGGCACGGACCTGCACATCGTGCGGGGCGAGTACCCGGTGAAGCCGGGGCTCGTCATCGGCCATGAGCTCGTGGGAGTCATCGAGGAACTGGGCCCCGGCGTGGAGGGCTATCAGGCCGGGCAACGGATCCTGGTGGGCGCCGTCACTCCGTGCGGTCAGTGCCGCGCCTGCCTCTCCGGGCTGCTCTCGCAGTGCGGACATGGCGGAGGCCACGAGGCGCTCGGCGGCTGGCGCCTGGGCCACACGCTGAATGGTGTCCAGGCCGAGTACGTGCGCGTGCCCTCGGCCCAGGCCAACCTGACCCCCATCCCGGACGAGCTGACCGATGAGCAGGTGGTGCTCCTGACGGACATCGCCTCCACCGGCTTCAGCGGCGCGGAGTCCGGCAGGGTGCGCATCGGCGACGCGGTGGTGGTGTTCGCCCAGGGGCCCATCGGGTTATGCGCCTCCATCGGGGCCCGCCTCATGGGCGCGGCCCTCGTCATCGGCGTGGATGGAGATGAGAGCCGCCTGAAGATGGCGCACCGCATGGGCGTGGACGTGGTGCTCGACTATCGACAGGTGGATGTGGTGCGGGAGGTGAAGCGGCTCACCGGAGGCGGCGCGGACGTGGCGATCGAGGCGCTCGGAACGCCGGGCACCTTCGAGAACGCGCTGCGCTGCCTGCGGCCCGGGGGCACCCTCTCCAGCCTGGGCGTGTACTCGGAGAAGCTGGAGCTGCCCCATGACGCCTTCGTGGCGGGCCTGGGAGACCACCACGTCGTCACCACGCTGTGTCCTGGCGGCAAGGAGCGCATGCGGCGGCTGATGGAGATGGTGCGGAGCAAGCGGGTGGATCTCACGCCGCTGCTCACGCATCGTTTCAAGCTCGACGACATCCGGAACGCCTATGCTCTCTTCGGCGAGCGGCGCGAGGGCGTCATCAAGGTCGCCATCCGGCCCTGAGAGCTGGGGCTCTCGATGTCTGGCCCCCGTCAGCCAGTGCCGGGTGGACCCGGCGCGAGGACTCCGCGCCGGGCCGCTTGCGTCACCCCGAAGGACGGGGTGGCGCGCGACTCAGTTGTACGTGGCCGTGTACGTGCCGGCCTGCGCGCCGTTGATGAACGCGAAGCCCACGCCCTTGATGGTCTGCGGCACCGTCGTCACCGGCGTGCCGTTGACGCTCACGGACACGAGCGTGCGACCCGTCGCCGTCCGCGTGGGGATCATGAGCGACAGGTTGCGCGCCGGGGTGGCCACGGTGAAGGTGAGCGCCGTGCCCGTGAAGGCCACGGAGGACACCTGGGTGGCCTCGCGCGCGCCGAGCCAGGCGAGCAGCTGCTTCGCGGTGATGACGGACACGCCCTCGCGCCGAGCCGAGGCGATGATGGCCGCCGAGCCCGAGGAGCCCGCCGACGGGTCCGCGTCCACGTGCATGTTGGCGTTGAACGCACCGTAGTACCCCTTGGGGCCGAGCGCGTTGGCCAGCAGCGTGTCGATGTGCAGCGGGTACGACTGGCCGGACTCGTCCGTCATCTGCGTGGCGAGCTGGTAGACGTCGATGGGCGTGCCGTCCACGTCCGCGAAGCGCATGGCCAGTCCCGAGCCGGTGAACAGGCCCGGGCGGTTCTGCACCCAGTAGTCCGGCCAGTAGTAGTAGTTCGTGTCCAGCCGGATGCCGTGGCGCAGCGACACCTTCGGCTGCGTGGCCCAGTCGCTGAAGGCGATGCAGTGCGTGCGGTTGGTGGTGGGCGCGGGGATGCCCGGGTACGACGCGGCGAAGTTCGCCAGTTGCGGCGTGAAGAAGTTCGGGTCCAGTGTGGTGGCCGTGTAGTCCGCGCAGCCGGTATTGACGTGGAGGGCGTACTCGAAGCCCTGGGCCTCGTATGCCGCGGCCTGCGTCGCCGTCAGCCCGCCGATGAAGTCATAGACGGTGCCGCGCACGCATTCCCAGTTGTCCACGTTGCAGCTCGCGGGGCTGGCGTCGAGGTACTGCTGCCAGCGCTGCACGGTGGCGCCCCCCGGGTGCCCGTCACCCGTCATCACCACCACGGCCTTCTTCGCGCTGGGGAAGTACCAGAGGCGCGGCAACGGGACGGCGCTGGTCAGGTGGAGCATGTTCGCCAGCAGGCGCTGCTGCTCGTCCGCCTGGGGAATCTGCACCTTGCTCATGTCCACCCAGTCCGGCTTCGGGTCGAACGACGCGTTGCCGTAGAACATGTCGTTGGAGCGCGCCCCCGGGCCGATGCCGGAGCCGTCGCGGTTCTGGCCCTGCCACGCCGGGTTGCCCTGGCGCGTGAGAACGACGGACTTCGACAGGTCGTACGCGAAGGCGATGGCCGTACCGCTGCCCACCGGACGCAGGCTGACGGCCGCGTAGGACGTGGGCGTGGTGGCGCTCGAGTAGAGCGCGGCGACGGCGCGCGTGCCGGTGGCCAGCGTGTGCAGGTCCGCGGTGCCGTGGTACTGCATCGTCTCCGCGGTGAGGCCCGCGCCCGGCGCCTGGGTGGTGTCGAGCAGGAGGTAGCCCTCGGACAGCGTGCCCGTGGACGGGTTGAGGCCGAGCAGCGCGTCGAGGTTGGCGGAGGGCCGCAGGGCGATGAGGCTGCCGCCCGCGCTCACCCAGTTGGTGACGAGCGTCACCTGGGCGGCGCTCAGCGTCGTCTCGCCGAGGATGAGCACCCGGTAGTCATTGAGCGACACCGACACGCCGATATTGCCGGCGTCGGTGGTGGCGAACGAGGCGATGCCCTCGGCCTTTAGAATCTCCTTCAGGTAGTCGGTGAAGGGGTTGGCCGGGTCGGTGGCCAGCAGCACCGGGCCAGAGCCGGTGACACCCGGGCGCGGCGGCGGGCCGTTCGACTCGAAGAGGACGTCCACCCAGTAGTTGGCGTTCTGGTAGCTGCTGTTGGGGAAGCTGGACACCGCGCCGTAGGCATACACGCCGTTGCCGCCGCTGGTGGTGCTGCCCGGAAGTGCGTGCAGGGGCGGGCTGTCCACGCCGTTGGCCAGCCCACCCAGGTCGGCGGAGTAGCCGCCGACCGGGGCGAAGTACGAGGCCACGTACGTGGTGCCGGCGGTGATGGACACCGGCGAGGCGAACGTCACCTGCTGCCAGCCCGTGGCCGTCTCGTTCACGAAGGTGGCGCTGGCCAGGAGTTGGCCGGAGGCGCTCCACAGGTTGCCCACGTGGGTGCCGGTGTTGGCCCCGCCCTTGTAGAAGCGGATGCCCTTCACCCGGCCGTCCACGTCCGAACGGAACTTCACGCCCACCTCGATGGAGGACGTGTCATTGGCCGTGGGGGTGCCGGGCGTCGTGCTCACGGGGAAGAGGCTGAAGGTGTTGCCCGGCGGAGGCGGCTCCGGCGGCGGCGCGCCCGTGGCCTGGAACAGGACGTCCACCCAGTAGTTGGAGTCGCCGTAGCTGCCGGTGGGGAAGGTTCCCGAGGGCCCATACGCGTAGACGCCGTTGCCGCCGCTGGTGGGGCCGGGAAGCGCGGACACGGGCGGGGCACTCACGCCATTGACGAGGCCCGCGTCGTCGAAGGCATAGGCCCCGCTGGGCGCGTGGTACGAGGCCACGTACGTCGTGTTGGCGGCGATGGGCACCGGGTTGGAGAACGTCACCTGCTGCCAGCCGGTGGCCGTCTCGTTGACGAAGGTGGCCGAGGCGAGCAGCTGCCCGGTGGCGCTCCACAGGTGGCCCACGTGGGTGCCGGTGTTGCCCGCGCCCTTGTAGAAGCGTACGCCCACCACGTTGCCCGTCACGGAGGTCTGGAACTTCACGCCCACCTCGACGGGGCGGGAGTCATTGGTCACCGAGGCGATGACCGGCATGGCGGTGGACGGCCAGATGCTCACCGGCGCCGCGGGCCGGAAGACCACGTCCACCCAGTAGTTGGAGTTGCGGAAGCTGTCGGTGGGGAAGGTACCGGAGGGGCCGTACTTGAAGACGCCGTTGCCTCCGCTGGTGGTGCTGCCTGGCAGTGCGTGCAGGGGCGGGCTGTCCATGCCCACGATGAGGCCCGAGTCCGTGAAGCCATAGGCCCCGTTGGGCGCGTGGTACGAGGCCACGTACGTCGTGTTGGCGGCGACGGGCACCGGCGTGGCGAACGTCACCTGCTGCCAGCCAGTGGCCGTCTCGTTGACGAAGGTGGCCGAGGCGAGCAGCTGCCCGGTGGCGCTCCACAGGTGGCCCATGTGGGTGCCGATGTTGCCCGCGCCCTTGTAGAAGCGGATGCCGACGATGTCGCCCGCCACGTCGGACTTGAACTTCACGCCCAGCTCCACCGCGGTGGAGTCATTCGTCACCGAGGGCACGGCGGGCGTGCTGTTGGGCGAGAGGAGGGAGAAGGTCGTCTGCGCGTGCGCGCTCCCGGGGGTGAGGGCCAGGAGGGCCAACGCGAGCGCCGTGGTAACGCACCGGAGCAGGTGCTGGACGGCCCGGTGGGGCCGTTGGAGATGTGATGTCATTGGGACGTTCCTGATGAGGGTGGAGTCGTGTTGTAACGCGGTGGCAACCGCGCATCCCCATCTATCCGCCTGGTTGATTCGTCCACAATCGGGATCCGCCTGCTCGACCCTCATGAAGATGCATCGGGTTGTGGCAAGGCGCTCGATGGATTGAGCTATGTTGGCACGGGACCGCGGGCTCACACCGCCACCCTCCGACGCAGCACCTACCCCAGGAGAATGAACATGTTCGGGAAAATCGCCGCCGACGCCCTTGGCCTCAGCGACATCGGCTCGGTCATCGCCCCCACGGATTACAACAAGGTGGACGCCGACGACTACGTGATGCACGAGGACCAGGAGAAGATCTTCTTCCTGATCAAGTCCAAGTCAGACGAGTATTGCTTCACCAACAAGGCCCTCGTCCACCTCGACGGCACCAGCGCCGCCAGCAAGAAGCGCACGCTGCGCCGCTACAGCTACAGCACCCACCCTGTCTCGAATGTGCTGCTCGAGACCGCCGGCAACATCGACATGGACGTGGAGATCAAGTTCCGCCTCGGCACGAAGGACTTCTCGATCGACGTGCACAAGAAGCACCTCGAGCAGGTGAAGGACCTCTACAAGGCACTGTTCCGCATCTCCGAACTGATGCACGAGAACGAAGTGGCGCTCGGCCACGCCAAGGCCAGCATCGAGGTCGCCTCCACCACCCTCGGTCGCGGCCAGGCTGGCGCCGCGCCGATCGTGGAGTCCTTCAAGGAGCTCAACCAGGCCGCCTTCTCGTGGCTCGCTGGCGCTCAGCAGAAATACTGGGTGAAGGATTTCGGCTTCGTGTTCGAGCGCTACATCAAGGCATGAGGTCGCCAGGCTCGGGCGCATGAAGGCCCTTCCCGCTCTACAACCTGGACGAGCGGCTGGATGACGAGCGAGCCCGTGTGGAGCCGACCGGCAGGTGTCGGAAGTCCATCAAAGCGGGCTGGAAGACAGGCAATGAACCCTTCTACGCCCCCTACGCAGGGGGCGTCCTTGCGGCCAGGGGGAAGGGTGCCCACCTTTACCTCCAATGGGCCGGTTCGTGTCAGCATGCGCGGTAACGCTCATGGTGGCGCTCCGGGCGCTCCCAGCCGGTGCGGAGCCCCTCGAGGTGCACCGGCAATACACCACTCCTCCGGTGGAGCTGCCCGAACTGCCCGCCTTCGAGGAGCTGCTCTTCTCCTTCGCGGATCCCCAGCGCGCCCTGGAGGGAGGCTTCGCCGTCCCCAACCTCTCGCTCGCCGTGCGCGCGCGGGCCTGGGGATTCGTGCGGCCCGGGGCGCGCGATCAGCGGGAGGCCTGGGACGTGCTCTCCCTGTCTTCGCAGGACCTGACCCTGTCCGACATTCCGGCGGGAGGCCGCCTGGCGAAGTTCCTGGAGCTCGGTCCCGAGGGTGAACGTTTCCGGGTGCACGACCTCGGCCCGTGGCTACGCGGGCCCAACAGTCCGATCCAGAAGACCCTGCGGCCGCTCCTCGATCGCCTGCCTGGACAGGAGACGACCGCGATCATCGCGGCGACCGTGGCGGGAGTCGGGCTGGCCTACCAGTTCGGCACCACCCAGGCGCAAGCCCTCGGGCTGTCGCCCGAGCTGAGGGGCACCACGCTCGGCGGGCACCTCCGCGCGTCCGTCCGGTTGCTGACCGAGCCCCACTTCCAGAACGCACGCGCGGATGTGGCGGCGAGCTTCCGCCTGCCGGAGACACTGCGGCTGAAGCTGCTCGGCGCCCGGCTCGAACAGCTCGAGGTGGGAGGCTCGGCCGCGCGTGTCCCCCAAGGGCTCCTGCTCGATGAGCGGTGGGCCCACCTGCGGGGCCGGCTGTCCTGGCTCGAGCTGACCTTCGGGGTCCGCTCCAACCACGCCGAGCCTCTGCTCTGGATGGACCTCGAGACGATCATGCGGCGCGATCAATTCGACCTGCGCGCCGTGTTCAGCCACCAGTGGGTGACCACGCGGACCCACGCCATGGCCACGGCCACGCTGCGGACGGGCCCGGTGCTGTCCGGGCTCTTCTTCGGCATCCAGGGCCGGGTGAGGCACTCCTTCGGCCTGGTGAGCATGGGCGCCTTCTAGGGTCCTCACGGCTCCAGCGGCGGCTGGGGCCCCGGGATGATGTGCGCGATGTCCGGATCCATTCCGCACTCCGCACGGCTGGGGCGCTCGGACTTCAAGCGCTTGCGCTCCTCGCGCTTGACCTGCTTGTCCTGATTGCGCTGCTGACGGGCCCGTTCCTTCTGACGCTTGATGAATGTGACGGTCATGAGACTCCAAGGAGAGAGTGAGAGGCCTGTCTCCTCCCTGAGACGGGCCCGTGCTGACAGTCTGATGCACATGGAACCGCGCCCGCCAGGCAGGCAAGGAGACCCAGAAGCCTCCCGTCATGGGAATCCTTCAGGGCACCGCCCGGCTCATCGGAGCGCGGTGAACCATGGATTTAAGCACCTGAACCGGAGATGCCACCCCAACACAGGGGGGTGTCCATCATCCAACGCCGACAACCGGGTGCCGCGTTGGAAATGAAAAAGGCCCAACCTCTCGAGGAGACTGGGCCTGGTGACAGGGCCTGGTGACAGGACCTGACGTCGCGACTCAGGCGAGGCGGACGTTCTGCGCCTGCAGACCCTTGGGGCCGCGGGCGACATCGAACTCGACCTTCTGCCCTTCCTGAAGGGAGCGGAAGCCGTCGGCCTGGATCGCGCTGTGGTGGCAGAAGAGATCCTCGCCCCCGCCCTCCTGCGTGATGAAACCGAAGCCCTTCGCGTCGTTGAACCACTTCACGGTACCGATTGCCATTTACTCGTCTTCTTTCTTGTCCAGCCTCAAAGAGTTGAGCCGGAGGCCGCTTCCCAACCGGGCGCGACCATTGCCGTGTGTCACGATTCGAGGCTCGTGCATAGGGCCCCCCCTTCGAATATCTCCGAAAAGTGGCCCCCGTGACTGGCGGCTGGGGATGTAACCCTCGGCCCCGGGCGTCCATTCCGCCCTCGCCCCGAGGAAGGCTCAGCGGAAGCTCAGCACCTGCTGGCAGGCGTGGGGCACCTGCCGCGAGGTCCCTCCCGCCATGCACGTGATGACGGTCGCCGAGCCGCGCAACTCGACGCCCCCGACGTACACATCACGCCGTCCGCCAGGCTCGAGCAGGCGCAGGTGCGTGCACTCCGTCCGGACACCGTCGATGACGCAAGGGATGCGGGACTCCATGTACGGAACCCGAGCGACATCCTTGAACGTCTTCACGCCATCCCTCACGAACGCCCCCAGTCGGGAGCTCTCGGGGAGATGGGTCCAACCGAGCCGCGAGCCATCCTCGCACTCGACCCGACCGCTGCCGTCATCGGCCAGGACCTTGCACCCGGCGGGCGCGGGGAGCTCCCGGCCAGCGAGCGAGGCTTCCGAGTGCTTCACGCTCACCCCCGCCTCGGGTCCGGCCCTCCACCCATTGCCCGCGAGCTTCTCCAACACGCGCCCGCAGCGCGCCTGGTGCTCCGGAGTGTTCCGGGCCTTACAGAGGACCCGCCGCGCCCCCTTCCCCTCCACCGGCAAGACCGCGAACGCCGACAGCTCCTGTGCCGCCGGCTCCTTCGCGCTCATGCGCAGCAGCCGGGCCTTCCTGCCCGCCAGCGTCGCCGGCTCCTCCTCGAACTTCATCCGGCCCGCGGCCTGTCCCTCGAACGTGCGGCGACTGCTCTCCCACAAGACCTCGGCGGAGACGGCCGCATGGTCGGAGACGATGGCGTTGAAGTCGCCGCACTCGTAGCTCCACCCCTCGTCCGCGATCGGCTCCGCCGTACATCCAGCGAAGAGGGACTCGGAAGCGGAACCCGCGTGAGCGGGCAGCGAAGGACCCGCCGCGAGGAGCAGCAGGGAGAGGCCAGGCAGGAGACGGAGCGAAGAGGAGAGGATCAACGAGTCCCACTTTCATCGACGGGTTGGCGCGCGAGAGGACGCCGTTCCGCCGAGGTTCCTGACAGCGCCTGGACGCAGAAGAGGGGGCCGGGCAGGCATGGGAGATCGCTGGCGCGCTCGCGCACCGACTGTCCTATGCTGGACACCATGGGTCGAGCCAAGCCCGAGTTCCTGGAGCTGACCAGCCTGCGTGCCTTCGCGGCGCTGCACGTGGTGCTGTTCCACAACCTGTACCTGCTCGGGGATTCGGCGCGTGCGCTTCCGGCCTGGGTCCACACGCTCGTCAGCACGGGGTTCGTCTCCGTCAGCTTCTTCTTCCTGCTGTCGGGGTTCGTGCTCGCGTACGCCTACGGAGACACCGGGCCGGAGAAGCCGCTGGACCGTGGAGCGTTCTGGAAGGCCCGGGTGGCGCGCATCTACCCGATCTACCTGCTGAGCTTCCTGCTCGATGCCCCGCGCGCGGTCGGCTATTTCCTCGACCACCACCCTCCCCTGCTCGGGGCCCTCAAGTCGATGGTGGCCGGAGCCGCGTACCTGGGACTGGTACAGGCCTGGCTGCCGCAGCTCGCCTCGGCCTGGAACGCCCCGGGCTGGTCGCTGTCGAACGAGGCCTTCTTCTACCTGCTGTACCCCCTGCTGGCGGAGCGGGTGGGACGGCTCCGCGCGCGGTGGCTGGTGCCCATGCTCGCCGCCTGCACCGGTGCCTCGCTGCTGCTCACCGCGCCCTTCGTCTGGGGCATCGATGCGGCGGCGAGTGGCTTCTGGATGGGCCTGGCCGGCTTCAACCCGCTGATGCGGTTGCCCGAGTTCCTGGCCGGCATCGTGCTCGGACGGATGTACCTCCTGAGGCACTCCCAGTCCTTGCCGGTACCGCCGGCCCTGCGACTGCTCGCGCCCGCCGGAGCCGCCGGGCTCCTGGGCGTGCTGCTGGTGAGCCCTCGCATCCCCCCGCTGCTGCTGCACAATGGGCTGTTGCTGCCGCTGTTCGCGATGATCGTCTACGGGCTGGCCCTCCGGCAGACGCCGGGCCAGCACTGGCTGCGGCACCCCGTGCTCGTCCTCCTGGGGCGCTCCAGCTTCGGCCTCTACATCCTCCACCAGCCCATCAAGAGCTACGTGGTCCAGGCGGGCAGCGCCCTGGGGGTGACCCCCGGACCCCTCCTCTTCTCCTGCTACCTGGGCGTGGCCGTGCTCTTCTCCCTGGCGGCCTTCCATTGGGTGGAGGAGCCGGCACGCCAGTGGCTGCGCGCGGTGCTGCGCCGTCGCCGCCGCCAGGCGGACGGGTTGATGGCCGAGGCGTAGGCGCCCCTCCGGGGTGTCCACGAAATCGGGGTCGACCTGGAATCCCGTCGGGTACACTGCGAATTCGTTCGGTGCGGGTGCTCGCATCCCTCCAGGGAGTTCAGGTCGCCATGTCGGACGTTCCGGATCTGCAGCAACTGCGTGTAGCCATCGAGCGGGTGGACGAGGATCTCCTCGACGCCCTGCGCCGCCGGATGGATCTGGCCGAGGACATCGCCCGGGCCAAGCTGGCCGCGGCGTCCCCCATCCGGGATCAACGGCGGGAGGATCTGCTGCTGCGCCGCATCCGCGCCGCGGCGGTGGCCCGTCAGCTGGATCCCCATGAGGTGGAGCGTCTCTACCGCTTCATCATGGAGATGTCCGTGGCCCGGCAGCAGGCGCTGGTGACGACGCTGGACACCACGCCGCTCCGGGTGGCCTACCCGGGCGTGGAGGGCTCCTACAGCCACCTGACGGCGCACAAGCGCTACGGGGGCCGGCCCGGCGGAGTGCTCCTCACCGGCTTCGACACCTCGCGCGGCGCGGTGGACGCGCTCCGCCAGGGCGAGGTGGACCTGGCGCTGCTGCCCATCGAGAACACCACCGCGGGGGCCATGTACGAGACGTACGATGCGCTCGCCGAGGAGGGCATCACCATCATCTCCGAGCTGGTGGGCCAGGTGCAGCACCGGCTGCTCGGGCTGCCCGGGGCGAAGCTGGAGTCGCTGCGCATCGTGCGCTCCCATCCGCAGGCCCTGCTCCAATGCGAGACCTTCCTGCGCGAGCAGCTGCCCTGGGTGCTCCAGCTCCCCGAGCTGGACACGGGCGGCGCGGCCCAGCGGGTGCGCGAGGGGAATGATCCCACCGTGGCGGCCATCGCCAGTGATTCGGCGGCGCAGCGCTTCGGGCTGGAGGTGCTGGCGCGCGATCTCCAGGGAGCCAGCGCGGACTTCACCCGCTTCCTCGAGGTGGCGCGGGAGGCCACGCCCCTGCCCGCGGACGTGCCCTGCAAGACGTCGCTGCTGATGGTGCTGGAGAACAGGCCCGGCACGCTCAGCAAGGCGCTGCTGGTGCTCGCCGAGCACGGGGTGAACCTGGCCCGGCTGGAGTCCCGGCCGCTGCCGGGCACACCGTGGGCCTACCGCTTCTTCCTGGACCTGGAGGGGCATGCCGCCTCCGCGTCGATCGAGGCCGTGCTCCAGGCCCTGCGGCCCTACACCACCGCGATGCGGCTGCTCGGCACCTATCCCCGCGTGGAGTTGCCCCCGGGCTAGAGAGCCCGAGAGCAACCCGGGACACCTACCCGACGTTGTGGGACGCCGGGTTGGTGATGGACGTACGGAGGAACCACGACGCGAAGCCGAGCGCCTCGCAGCCGTGCACGAAGTTGTACGTCAGCGAGATACTGGTGTTCAGCGTGTGCACCTCGTGGAACCACTGGCGAGGCACGAAGACGATCTCTCCGGGGTTGACGTCGAACTCCACCATCTTCGCCTTGCCGAAATCCGGACGCTCGTAGTCCAGCCGCTTCAGCTTGCGCGCGCGGCGCGACTCCTGATCCGGCAGCAGCGCCTCCTGGTCCGGGGCGAACATGAAGCAGCGCTTCGAGCCGTACACCTGACAGACGATGGCATTGGAGCGAATGCCATCCACGTGCAGCTTGCTGGCCGCGCCCTTGGGGGAGATGAACAACCCGAAGCCCGGGAAGCGCTTGCGCGTGGGATCCATCCCGAACGGGGCGAAGGGGATGACGTAGCCACCCTCGGGCATGAAGCCGGGCCGCGCCCAGTCGCCATTCACCTTCTCCAGCGACTCCAGCTCGCGCATGCGCATGTAGCGCAGCTTGTCGATGCTGCCGTCCGGCTCGCCCGGGCCCTCGCTGGCGGCCTTCAGGTGCTCGTAGAAGGCCGAGAACGGCATCTTCTCCAGCACGACGGGACCGTCCGCCGTCACCTCCACCGGCATGTCGCCAAAGAGCTCCCGGAAGCTCTCGGGCGTCCAGGTGGACGGGGCGCGCCAGTTCTTCATCGCGCCCGTCACGATGACGGGTCGGTTCTTCTCGATGTACTCGTGGATGAACTCCTCGGGGGTCAGGTTCTCGCGGACGTCAACGGGTCTCTTGCTCATGATGGCTGGCTCGTTTCCGAGAAAAAACTAACTACCATGGAATCAAAGTGTCCAGCGCGAGAGCACGCGCCGGACGATTTCCGCTACCGCTTCGACATGGGGCTCGCGCACGAGCTGGGAGTGATCGCCCGGGAGCCGGTGGTGCTCCAGCCCTCCGGGAACGAGGGGCCGCCAGAGAGACTCGAGCGGTTGGGGTAGCGGATGGGGCCGGTCGGCGGCCGCCACCAGCACCATGCGCCCAAGGTAGGGACGGGGCCGGTAGCGGCGCAGCGCCCCGAGGTTCCGTCTCAGCTCCTCCAGGAGGAGCCGCACGTCCTCGGGCCGCACGTCCCCGGCCTCGGCGCCACGCTGAGCGAGCCGCGCGAGGCCCCCCTCGGAGAGCAGCGCGTGGCACTCCTCCGCCGGCAACCCCAGCTCCGCGCCCACCACCTCCGCCAGCTCCAGCGCCTCCCAGCCCTCGGGCAGCTCGGCGCCATCATCGGGCATGGAGTCGATGGCGATGAGCGCGCCCACCTGCCGGCCCCTCGCCTCGAGCTGCCTCGCCATCTCGAAGGCCACCACGCCACCGAAGGACCAGCCAGCCAGGTGCACCGGACCCTCCGGCTGAACCTCGACCACGGCCCGCACGTACTCGCGCGCCAACTCCTCCAGTTCCTCCGGTCGCTCCCCGCCGAGCAGGCCCACCGAGCGCAGGCCATGGTGCGCACGTTCCTGACCGAGCCGTTGCAGCAGGGGCTGGTAGCAGAGCACCCCGCCGCCCACCGGGTGCACCCAGAAGAGCGGCGGCTGGGACCCACCGTCGCGCAGCAGCACGCGTGGAGAGCGCGCCTGGGACCCGGGACGCGAGCGCAGATGCTCCGCCAGCGAGGCGATGGTGGGCGACTCGAAGAGGACGTCCAGCGGCGGCCGCGTGCCGAAGCGGCGCTCCACCTGGGCCATCAGCCGCAGCGCCAGCATCGAGTGGCCGCCCAGCGCGAAGAAGTCGTCCGTGATGCCCACCCGCGCCTGCCCGAGCACGCTCTTCCAGATGTCCACGAGCGCCTCTTCCACCGGGTCGCGAGGCGCCACGGCCTCCGCGCGCGGACCCCCATGCGCGTCCTCCGGGGCTGGCAGCGCCTTGCGGTCCACCTTGCCACTCGAGTTGACCGGCAGCGCGGTCAGCGGCACCAGGTACGCGGGGATCATCGCGGGGGGCAGTGTGGCGGACAGGTGCGCGCGCAGCGACTCCGTCCAGGCCGGCAACTCCGCCTCCGGCACCTCGGTGCGCACCACGCAGTAGGCCACGAGCCTCACGTCTCCCGGCCCGTAGGCGCGCGTCACCACCACGCAGTCGCGGATGCCCGGCCACGTGCGCAGGCGCGCCTCGATCTCCCCCAGCTCGACACGCACCCCGCGGATCTTCACCTGGTGGTCCGTGCGGCCGAGGAACTCGATCTCCCCGCTCGGCAGGTACCGCGACAGGTCTCCCGTGCGGTACAGCCGCGCCCCGGGCTCGTCCCCGAACGGGTCCGGCACGAACTTCTCCGCGGTGATGTCCGGCCGGCCCTGGTAGCCGCGCGCGAGATAGTCGCCGCCGATGAGCAGCTCGCCCGGCACGCCCACCGGCACCGGCCGCAGGTGCGCGTCCACCACGTACATGCGCGAGTGGGAGATCGGCCTGCCGATGGGCACGCTCTGCAGGCCGGGCACGGAGCGGCAGGTCCAGTGCACCACGTCTACCGTGGCCTCGGTGGGACCGTAGGTGTTGACCAGCTCGGCGGACATCGTCGCGAGGAAGCGCTCCTGCAGCTCCAGCGAGATGGCCTCGCCGCCGACGAAGACGCGCCGGAGCGACGGGCTGCCCGTGAAGCGCGGCTGATCCAACACCAGCTCCAGCATGGACGGCACCAGCTCCAGGCTCGTGACGCCCTGGGTGGCCACGTGGTGCGCGATGATCGACGGATCCCTGTTGCCACCGGGCGGAAGCAGGACGAGCCGCGCCCCCGTCGACAGCGCATGGAAGATCTCCAGCACGGACGGGTCGAACCCGAGCGACGCCACCTGGAGCACCCGGCTGCCCTCGCCGAGCGGGTACGCGGCCTGTCCGAACGCGAGCCGCTGGCACACCTCGCGCTGGGCGAGCATCACGCCCTTGGGGCGGCCGGTGGAGCCCGAGGTGAAGATGACGTACGCGAGGTTCTCCGGCAGCACCGCCGCGGGAGCCAGCGGCGCGGAGTCCTCCGTCCGCAGCTCCGCGTCGTCCAGGAACAGGCGCGGGAGCGCCATGGCCGGCAGCCTGTCCTCCAGTTTCCGCTGCGTGAGCAGCACCCGGGCGTCCGCGTCCTCCAGCATGTACCCGAGCCGCTCGGCGGGATGCGTGGGATCCAATGGCACGTACGCGCCACCCGCCTGGATGACGCCCAGCACGCCGATGACCATCTCCAGCGAGCGCTCCGCGCACACGCCCACCCGCACCTCGGGCCCCACGCCCAGTGCCCGCAGGTAGCGGGCCACGCGGCGCGCGCGCTGATCCAGGGCGCGGTAGGTCAGCCGCTGATCATCCAGCGACACGGCGATGGCCTCCGGCGTGCGCGCCACCTGGGCCGCGAGCAGCGCCACGAGGGTCTGGTGCGCCGGCCGCGCCTCCGAGGTGAGGTTCCACTCGCGGGTGATGCGCCGCCGCGTGGCCTCGTCCATCACCGGCAGCTCGTGGACGCGGCGCGCGGGGACACGCATCGCCTCCGTGAGCAGGGCCTCGTAGCCCACCAGCCAGCCTTCCACCGACTCCGCGTCGAAGAGGTCCGTGTCGAACTCGGCCTCGAGCGTGAGCCCGTCCCCGGTGTCCGTCACCGACAGGGTGAGATCGAAGGTGGACGTGCCCGTCTCCACCGTCACGGGGCTCGCGTCCAACGCGGCGAAGCGCACCGGCACGCCGCCTCGCTCGTTGTAGATGAGCATCGTCTGGAAGATCGGCGTGTGCTGGGTGGAGCGCACCGGCTGCAGCGACTCCACGAGCTGCTCGAAGGGCACGTCCTGGTGCGCGTAGGCGTCCAGGCAGACCTGCTTCACCCGGGCGAGCAGCTCGCCGAAGGGCAGCGACTCCGGCACCCGCGCGCGCAGCACCAGCGTGTTGATGAAGCAGCCGATGAGCCCTTCCACCTCCCGGTGGTTGCGTCCGGAGATGGGAGAGCCCACCAGCAGATCCTCCTGGCCGGTGAGGCGGCGCAGCAGGGCCATGTAGGCCGCGAGCGCCAGCATGAAGGGCGTCACCCCAGCGGACTGGCTCGCCGCCAGCACCTCGGTGCGGAGCGGGACGGGCAGCACGCGGCGCAGGGTGCTGCCCCGGTAGCGCTGGCGCGGCGGACGCGGCCGATCACGCGGGAGCTCCAGCACGCTCAAGTCCCCGGAGAGCTGCCGCCGCCAGTACGCGAGTTGCTCGGCGAAAGCACCCGAGCCCATCCACTCGCGCTGCCACGCGGCATGGTCGGCGTACTGGATGGGGAGCGCCGGCAACCGCGGCTCGCGCCCCTCCAGGTGCGCGGCGTAGAGCTCACCCAGCTCCCGCACCAGCACCTGGAGCGACCAGCCATCCGAGACGGCGTGGTGCATGGCGGCGACGAGCACGTGCCGCTCGGACGAGAGCGTGCACAGGTGGAGGCGAAGCAGCGGCCCCCGCGCGAGCTCGAATGGCCGCTCCGCCCAGGCCCGCGCCAGGGAGAGAGCGCGCGACTCCCGCTCCGCCTCCGGCACGTCCTGGAGCGACACCTGCTCCAGCACCACGTCCTCGCCGGGAGTGATGACCTGGCGCGGCTCGCCGTCCACCGACACCAGCCGCGTGCGCAGCACCTCGTGCCGGGAGACCAGCGCTCGCACCGCCGCCGCGAGCGCCTTCGCTTCCACCCGCCCCGCGAGCCGCACCGCGAAGGACATGTTGTAGAAGGCACTGCCTGTCTCGAGCTGATCCAGGAACCACAGCCGCTGCTGTGAGAAGGACATGGGCAGCGGTCCCCCCCGCTCCACCGGCCGCAACGGCACGGTGGCGAGCGGCCCGGTGCCAGCCTTCAGCGCCCGCAGGTGCGCCGCGAGTCCCTCCAGAGTCGGGTGCTCGAACAAGGCCTTGAGCGGCAACTGGACGCCGAACGCCTCGCGGATGCGGGAGACGACGCGCGTGGCGAGCAGCGAGTGGCCGCCCAGCGCGAAGAAGTCCGCATCCAGGCCCGGGGGAGCGATGTCCAGCACCTGGGCCCACACTTCCGCGAGCGTGTGCTCTTCCTGGGTGACGGCCGGGCGGTGCGGCCCGGACTCGACCACCGGCGTGGCCTCGGCGGCGAGCAGCCGCTGCCGATCCACCTTCCCGTTGGGCCCGAGCGGCAGCACCGGAACGAACGTCCACGCGGTGGGCACCATGTATTCGGGGAGGCGCTCACGCAGGGCCGCGCGCAGCTCCGCCGTGGAGGGCGTCGCGCCCGGAGCTGGCACCACGAAGGCGGCGAGCCGCTTGTCTCCGGAGGCGTCCGGCCGCAGCAGCACCACGGCGTCACGCACGTCCGGCCGCGTCCGCAGCACCTCCTCGATCTCCCCCAGCTCCACGCGGTAGCCGCGCACCTTCACCTGCCGATCGAGCCGCCCGAGGTACTCGATGCGGCCATCCGGCAGGAACCGCGCGAGGTCTCCCGTGCGGTAGAGCCGGGCCCCGGCCTCCTCGCCGAAGGGATGAGGGATGAAGCGCTCGGCGGTCAGCTCCGGCTGGCCGAGGTAGCCGCGCGCGAGCCCGGGGCCACCGAGCAGCAGCTCCCCCGGGACGCCGATGGGAACGGGGCGCAGGCGCGAGTCGACGATGTACGCCTCGGTACCAGGGATGGGGCGCCCGATGGGGAAGCCATCCACCGGCGCGCGCGGCGGCACCACGTGGGTGCAGGCGAAGCAGGAGTCCTCCGTGGGACCGTAGCCGTTGACGAGGGTGCAGTCCGGGAAGCGCTCACGCACACGGCGCATGTGGTGCGCGGAGACCGCGTCGCCTCCAGCGATGAGCACCCGCACCCCGGCCAGGCCCTCCAGGTTCTCCTCCACCATCTGGTGGAAGAGGCCCGCGGTGAGCCACAGCGTGCTCACCCGGTGACGCTGGAGCGTCTGCCCCAGCTCCTCCAACGAAGGCGTCCCCGGCGGAGCCACCACCACCTGCCCGCCATTCGTGAGCGGCCCCCAGAGCTCGAAGGTGGAGACGTCGAAGGAGATGGACACGAACTGGAGCACGCGCTCACCGGGACCGAGCCGCGCATAGGTGGCGCCCGTCACCAGCCGCGCCACGCCCCGGTGCGGCACACCCACGCCCTTGGGGCGGCCGGTGGAGCCCGAGGTGTAGATGACGTAGACGAGGTGCTCCGGCCCCACGCCGCTCCGCGGATCGTCCTCGCGCTCGCGGGCGAGCATGTCCCGGTCCGCGTCCAGCAGCACCCGCCGCTCACCTTGCGAGGGGATGCGCCGGGCCACGCGCGACTGGGTGACGAGCACCGGCACCCGGCTGTCGCGCAGCATGAAGGCGAGCCGGTCCTCCGGGTAGTCGGGATCCAACGGCAGGTAGGCGCCGCCCGCCTTGGAGATGCCGAGCAGCCCCACCACCATGTCCAGCGAGCGCTCGGCGCTGATGCCCACCACCACCTCGGGACCCACGCCCAGCCCGCGCAGGTGGTGGGCGAGCTGGTTGGCCCGGCGGTTGAGCTCCCGGTACGTGAGGGTCATGTCCCCCTCGTTGACGGCCACCGCGTCCGGAGTGCGCCGCGCCTGGGCCTCGAAGAGCTCCGGCAGCGTGAGCCCCTCGCCGCCCAGGACCGGCACCCGGCTCCACTCGCCGAGGATGCGGTGGCGCTCCTCGTCACCCAGCAGCGGCAGGTCCGCGATGCCCACCTCCGGCGTCTCCACGCCCCACAGCACCCGCTCCAGGTGGGCGAGCAGCCGGCGGACGGTGGCCTCGTCGAAGAGGTCGGTGCTGTACTCGGCGAAGCCGCGCAGGCCCTCTTCCGTCTCCGCGAGCGACAGCGTCAGGTCGAACTTCGTCGCGCGCGTGGCGATGGACTCCGGCGTGACGCGCAGTCCGGCGAGCCGCAGCGGCACCTGGGGCTGGTTCTCCAGCACCAGCATCACCTGGAAGACGGGTGGAACGCTCAGATCGCGCGGCAGCCGCAGCTCCTCCACCACCTTCTCGAACGGAAGCTCCTGGTGCGCGTAGGCGTCCAGCGTCTCCGTCCGCACCCGGCGCACCAGCTCGCCCAGGCCCGGGTTGCCCTCCAGCGACACGCGCACCGCGAGCGTGTTCACGAAGAGGCCCACCAGCCCCTCCAGCTCGCGCCGGTTGCGGTTGGCCACCGGCGTGCCGACGACGAGCTCCGCCGCCCCCGAGTAGCGGTGCAGCAGCGCGTCCAGGCCCGCCAGCAGCGTCATGAAGAGCGTGGCACCCTCGCGCTGGCTGAAGGCCCGCAGCCGCTCCACCAGCGCGCGGGGGAGCGTGAAGTCCAGCGTGGCGCCGCGGAAGGTCTGGGACGCCGGACGCGGCCGGTCCAGTGGCAGCTCCAGCACCGGCAGCGGCCCCGCGAGCTTGCGCTTCCAGAACTCCGCCTGCTTTCGCGGCCCGTCCCCCTGCATCCAGCCGTGCTGCCACTCGCTGTAGTCCACGTACTGGAGCTCCAGCTCCGGTAGGGGAGAGGGCCGGCCCTCGCGCGCCGCCGCGTACACCTCCAACAACTCCCGTGCGAAGACGGCCATGGACCAGCCATCCGCGACGATGTGGTGGAGCACCAGCAGCAGGAGGTGCTCCTGCTCGGCGAGCCGCAGCAGCCAGCCTCGCACGAGCACATCGCGCGACAGCTCGAAGGGCCGCGCCGACTCCTCCGCGCACACCGCCTGCGCGCGAGCCTCCCGCTCACCCACGGGCAGCGTGCTCAGGTCCACCCGCGCGAGCGTCAGCGGCTCCGGTGGGTAGATGAGCTGGAGCACCTCGCCGTCCACGTCCTCGAAGCGCGTACGCAGGGCCTCGTGCCGGCGATACACCTCGGAGAGACCCCGCTCGAGCGCCGCCACGTCCAGGGGACCCGTGAGCCGCAGCGCGAAGGGCATGTGGTAGGCGGCGTTTCCCGGATCGAGCCTGTCCAGGAAGAACAGGCGCGCCTGTGCGTGCGAGGCGGGGAAGGCGAACGCCTCGCCTTTCTGAAGCTCTTCGGTCCTGGAGTCGGTCGCGATGTCGGCCATGCGGATTCACGCGCGCAAGGCGCGCTCTCGCTCTCTGGAGTGAAAAAAAGGTTCGAAGGGGGCTATGCGCTCGGCACCGGGGCGGCACCTGGCTCCAGCGCGTCTTCTATGTTGTGGATGAGGCGCGATGCGCGGCCCAGTGCCATCATGAGCACCAGCACCACGCCAATGATGATGAAGAGCAGGCCGGAGCCCCTGCCCTGCCCCACGCCGATGACGCGCCCGACGCTCTCGACGAGCGCCCCACCGGGCAGGAGCAGCGGCTCCAGCACCCGGTCCACGAGCGGCCCCACCGACAGGTAGGTCACCACCGAGATGCATGCGCCCAACACCCGCCGCAGGCTGAAGGCCCGGCCCTGCAGTTCGGCCGGCACCCGGGTCTGCCAGATGGCCGCGTGGCACACGAGCACCACCGGCGCGCAGAACATGATCACGAAGCCGACCACCGCCATCGCCAGCAGAGACGGCACCGCCCCGCCCACCACGAGGCCCAGGCCCACCACCGCCCCGCCGCCCAGCATCCCGTCCACACGCCGCCGAGGCCCGCCCCACACGCTCATCGCCACGCTGCCACACAGCGCGCCCACCCCACTCACGGAGAGGACGAGGCCCATGGCCTCCGGTGAGGCCCGCGCCAGCAGCATCGGCATCACGAGCACCTGCACCGCGCAGAGGGCGAGGATCACGAAGCCGAAGAGCACCAGCAGACCCACGAGCGCGGGCCGCGCGGCCGTGTACGCCCAGGCCTCGGCCACTTCGCCCCAGACCGAGCGCACCGGCGCCTCGCCCGCGACGCGCGGCACGGGCGGGAAGCGGAACGCGAGCAGTACGGAGATTCCCGCCAGGAAGGACGTGAAGTCGACCACGAGCGCGCCCATGATGCCCGTCGACACGAGCAGGACTCCCGCCAGCGACGGGACGACGATGTCCGCCACGCCCTCGCCCACCTGCGTCAATCCCACCGCCCGGCCCAGCTGCGCCCGGGGAACGATGAGCGCCGTCGCGGCGGACCAGGCGGGGGAGTGCAGCGCACCGGCGCTCGCGCTCACCACGATGGCCAGGTAGAGATGCCAGGGCTCGAACCGCCCCGCGAGGACGAGCCCCACGGCCACCAGCATGCCCAGCGCGGCGCCCGTGTCCGCCAGCAGCATCACCGTGCGCCGGTCATAGCGGTCCGCCAGCACGCCGGTGAAGGGCGTGAGCACCAGGGTGGGCACCATGTCACACGCGGCCATGAGCGCGTAGTCCGCCACCGCTCCCGTGCGCTGGAAGAGCCACACACCGAGCGCGAACCGCGACAGGCGCGAGCCGAGCAGGGAGAGCCACTGGCCGATCCAGAGGATGAAAAAGGCCTGGAAGCCCGTGGCCACTCGACGGACGCTCGCTGGTTGTGAGCCCACCCCCCTCGCGCGCTAGCGCGCCTCCAGGTCGGACGTGGGCTCCAGCGTCGGCCGCGGCAGCGAGGAGATGCGCCGGTAGAGCGCCTCGCCGTGCTCGCCCGCCGAGTGCGGGAACTTCTCCAGGTACATGAGGCGGAAGCCATTGTCGCGCAGGAACGCGTCCAGCTCGTCGAAGAGCACGCAGCCCGTGTAGCGCTTCTCGAAGTTCACCTCGGCGAAGAGGGTGTCGATGTCCTGGAGCGTCCGGGGCGCACCGCGCAGCGCCTTCAGCTCGCCGCCCTGGATGTTCATGTAGAGCACGTTGTACCTACCCGCCAGCCCGTGCCGCTCCATCAGGGTGTCGAGCCGGAGTGCCTCCACCTGCACCTTCGCCGGAGCGTGCGCGTCCGCGGCCTCCTTGCCCACCTGCCGGACCCAGTAGTCGTAGTCCGGCTCGAGCAGCGAGTTGAGCGTGGGGACACCGGGGATCATGAAATAGGTGCACGCCCCATCACTGTCCGACAGGGCGTTGTTGACGCAGCGGATGCGCTGGGACTCGAGCCGCGCGAGCTTGGAGAAGTCCTCCGGGTTGGGCTCGATGGCGAGCACCGACTCGAAGCCAGCGTCCAGGAAGGCGCCGAGGTTCTCACCAACGTGAGCGCCAGCGTAGATGAGACCGCCGGGCTTCACGCCATGGGTCCGAAAGAGAGTGCGGAAGGTGTACATGTTTTGGCGCGAACACTAGCCGATGCGCCACGCCGCGCCCAGGCTTCGTGCCAGGCTCCATTTTATCGAAGTCCGAGATGTGCTCTTCCGCCTCTGGAGCCACCGCGGAGGTCATGCGCCCGGGATGCGCGACTCGCGCGACGTCCAGAACCCGACTGCGACTGCGTCCCGATGGGTACGCACCGCGCCACCGATGCACATGCTCTCACTCCATGTGGAGAGCACCCGGACCGATCACGACTGGGAGCAAAGCCACATCGGGAGAAGAGCCACATGTTAGGTTTACCCCCCTGGGAAACGACACCAGTCAGCTGCGAGCCCGGCACGCATGAGGTAGAGGGCTCTCCCGCTTCCCCTGGGAAAGACATGACTTTGGTGCAGAGCCTGGCGAGCATGGATTCGCCACAGGAGTTGGAACGACGGCTGGCGTTGGTCAGGCCCGAGGACACCGCGTGCGGCTACTTCTTCAACTGTGCCCTGGACGAGGTCCGGCGTCAGGACGACGAGGCGGTGTTGAAGCGCTGCATCGAGGTGCTCGGGCAGGAGAAGTTCGCCGCCTTCTTCAACTACCCCATCAGCTCCCTGCTCCGGCTGCTCTACACCGCGGCGTGGGGCCTGAGCGAGAAGCACGGCGGCTTCGAGAGAGCCCTGCGGCACCTCGGGAGAAACGTGGCCCAGGAGTTCCTGCGGAACACGGTGGGCAGGACGATGCTGTTGCTGGCGGGGAGGAACCCCAAGCGTCTGGCCGAGGGCCTGCCGTCCGCCTACCGGACGGGCTGGCAGCATGGGATCAGCACGGTGCAGTGGATGGGCCCCGGGCAGTACACCGCCTTCATCCACGGCAATGTCATTCCCTACCCCTACTTCGAGGGAGTGTTGAGTGAGGTACTCATGGCCACGGGAGTGGCCAACGTGAAGGTCACGGGCCAGCAGATCGGCCCCGCGGACAGCGAGTTCGCGCTCACCTGGGGCTGAGAACCACCGGGCCGGGCCTTCTCGATGTACGATGCCGGCGCCCCCCAGGCCTGGACCACCCCCTTGGATTCGCCACTGAAGCTCGCCCTCCTCACGGTATTGCTCTGCGCCAGCACCGCTCGCGCGGAGGATCCCGTGTCCGCCGAGCAGGCGCGCACCGAGCGGGTACGCGCCGAGCTGGACCGGCAGCTCCAGGAGATGGTGACCAGCTCGCCGCCGGAGGTACGGCTGCTGTTCGCCGGCCTGGACCCGGCGGAGCACAAGCTCGTCGAGGTCCACTTCACGCTCGATGGCCAGCCTCTCGACGTGCCTCCGGTGGAGGAGCTGGGCTCGCCCGGACCGCGGGTGCTGACCTCCCGGCAGGTGGCGGAGGGTCCGCACACGCTCGTGTCCAACGTCGTCTACATGGACGCCTCGTGGAACCTGTTCAGCGAGACCTCCGGCTTCCTGTGGAACATGACCTCCACGCTCAACTTCCAGGCGCAACGCGGGCTGCGCGTGGACGTGAAGGCCGTGACCGTGCTGGTGCCGGACGCGAAGGATCCCCGGCTCAAGCTCAAGCTGTCGCACGACGTGACGGTGGAGATGACCGCGAAGCTCGCCGACGGCGAGCTCCCCGAGCCGGTGCCAGCGCCCCCAACGGCCTCCACCGCGAGCAGCCCGGAGCCGCGGCCGAGCACCGCGGACGCCACACAGAAGGGGCGACTGCTGGTGCGAGCCACGGCGCGCCGCAAGCCCGTGGGGGCGACGCTCCTCGTGCGCGGGGCCACCCAGCGGCAGGTGGCACTCAAGCGTGGAGCCAGGACCGCCACCGAGGTGGAGATGCCACCGGGCGCCTACACGGTGGACATCCTCGCTCCCGGCTATCTCGCGCAGACGCGCCGGGTGGAGCTCGCGGGAGACAAGAAGCTGCCGTTGGGCTTCGAGCTGGTGCGTGCTCCGAAGAGGAAGCTCGTGCAGGAGAAGAAGAACCGGCTCGAGCCGCGGCAGCCGCTCCGCTTCCGCATGGGCCAGGCGGCGTTCGAGCCACGCGGGGCCGCCCTCCTCCAGCACGTCGTGGACGCCCTGGTGCGCCGCCCCCAGCGACGCCTGCGCATCGAGGGACACTCCGACAACATGGAGGCCGCGGAGTCCGAGCGCCCGCAGCTCTCCGAGGCACGGGCGCGCGCGGTGGTGGAGTGGCTCGTGAAGGCGGGAGTGGACCCGGCACGCATCGAGTCGGCGGGCTTCGGTGACACCCGGCCGAAGGCCCCCAACCTCACGCCTCGCGGACGTGAGCTCAACCGGCGCGTGGAGTTCATCGTTCTCGAAAAGTGAAAGCGCACGCGGCACGGCGCATCCAGCGATCTCCTGGTTAGAATGCTGGCCCCATGAAACGAGTCGCCCTCGCCCTCAGCCTCGTGCTCGTCGGCTGCAGCCAGGATCCAGGAGCCATCCAGGCCGTCATCCAGATCGATCCCCAGCTGCCCGCGAGCTGCATTGCCCTGGACGTGGTCTCGAATGACGGGACGGTCCTGCACAGCCGACTGATCGCCCGTCGCGCCGACCGGAACGAGCTGCGCATCGCCATCTTCCGGGGCGACCTGCCCCAGGAGCTCCAGCTCCGGGCCAGGGCCCTGTGGGGCGCCAACTGCCAGGACGAGAAGGCGCTGAGCTTCAACGGACGGAGCAGGAGCTACGAGGCGCGCTTCGATCCGGAGCAGATCCACACCATCCCCATCGAGCTGCTACGGCCTTCCCTCTCCGAGGACGCGGACCAGGACGGCTTCATCTCCGACCAGAGCGGTGGCCCGGACTGCGACGATGACCGGACGCCTCGCAACCCCAGCGCCCAGGAGGTGTGCGACGGCAGCGAGGACCTCAACTGCAACGGGAACCGAGGCTGTGACGATGCCACGTGCTCGCCCACGGCCTGCGCCTGGATGCCCACCTCGCTCGCCTTCACCAGCCCCCCGAGACAGGCGCGCGCGGGCCAGTGCTCGGGGCCGTTCGTCGTGCAGCGCAACGACTCCAAGAACGACCCGGCGGCGCCCCAGCTCGCCACCCCTGTCGCGCTCGAGAATACGCTCCCGGCCGGCACCACCCTCCACGCGGACTCGGACTGCACACGTCCCCTGTCGTCGCCCTCCATCGCTCCGGGTAGCAGCACCCTCTCCTTCTACGTGCGCGGCACCCGCCCCGGGGCCGGAGAGCTGACCGCCACGTCCAGCGGGTTCCAGCCGGCCACCCTGGGCCACACCCTCATCCCGGGACTGGTGTCGAAGCTCGTCTTCACCTCTCCACCGCGGACCCCGAAGGCGGGCGAGTGCGCCCCCATCACCGTCGAGCGGCGCGACGAGTTCGACAACCCCACCTCCGGGACGGTCCAGGCCCTCACCCTCACGCCCGTGCCCTCGGCGCAGGCCGCCCTCTACCAGGACGCGAGCTGTGCCACGCCCCTCACCTCCCCGACCTTCTCCGCTCAGGACTCGGCGCTCACCTTCTATTTCCGCGCCACCCGTGCGGACTCGTTCGAGGTCTCGGCCTCGGCGCTCGAAGTCACCGGCGACAAGCAGAAGCAGACCGTGAAGCCCGGCGAACCCAAGAAACTGGTCCTCGGCCCCACCACCGGGCAGACCCTGCTGGCGGGTGAGTGCTCGAGCTCCGTGACCGTGGGGATCCGGGACGAGTTCGACAACGTGACCTCCATCCCGGGAGGCACCACCCTCACCCTGAATGCCCAGCCGGCGGAGGGCTTCGGTTTCTACACGGATACCCAATGCGCGGGCGCCACCACCTCCACGCTCAACCTTCCCGACGGAGTCACCGATACGGGCTTCCGCTTCAAGGGGAGGACCGGCGGGACGGTGGAGATCACCGTGTCCGCGTCCGCATCGACGCTCGCCCAGGCGAAGCAGTCGGAGACGGTGGTTCCCGCGGTCCGCCGGGGCGAGTGCCTCCTGAAGAACGGTGACACGAGCGTCGATTGTGCCCTGCCGATTCCGCTGCGCAACCGCGACCAGGCCTTCCTCATCTTCCAGGCCAGCACCAGCAACAACACTCCCGGCTCCGCGTTCGTCCGCTGCGCGCTGCCCGACAACAACAAGATCACCTGCGACCGCGACAGCAATCAGGGAAACGCCTTCATTCAATGGCAGGTGGTCGAACTCCTCCGCGGCCTGCGCGTCCAGCACCGACTGGTGACTTGCACGGGCCTGACGACCTCCGTGAACATCACCACGGTGCAGCCGGAGAAGACCTTCGTCCTCTTCAGTGTCGCGCAAGCCGGAACAACGGTCGACTCCAACGACGTCGTGATGGCCCAGCTCGCCAACAACACCCGGGTGGACATCACCAACCAGGGGGGCTGCGCCCCCACCCGCTACGCCCTGCAGGTCGTGGAGCTCGATGGCCTCTCGGTGACCCGGGGGGTGACGGCGTCCATGAACGCCAACAAGAGCTCGGTCGATGTGTCGGGCCTCGCCACGGCGGATTCCAACCACTCCGTGTTGCTGTCCAGCTTGAATACCCTGGTCGCCAACACCGAGATCTGCAACCGCATGGTGCGGGGCGAGATCGTCAACGACACCCAGCTGCGCTTCTCTCGCTCGGCGGGCAACACGTCGTGCGACCTCGGCAACGCCATCTCCTCCATCGTCTGGGAGCGCATCACATTCCCCTCCCATGTTCTCGTCCAGACCAGCACGCTGACCGCGAACGGTGGCTCCAACAACGCCACCGCGACCCTCCCCACGGTGGTGGATCCCACCCGGACCCTGCTCCTCTCCAGCAGCCAGGGCTTCAGCGGTCAGGGAGGCGGCGAGAGCGGACACAGAGGCGATGACATCATCGGCGTGGCCACCGGGCGGCTCCGGTTCACCCCCGACGGCAGGTTGGAGATCCTCCGCGACAATTCCTCGGATGCCGCGAAGTGGACCTCCTACGCCGTCCAGCTCGAGCCCTAGAACCCCGCTCTTCCGTTTTGAACGACCCCGCCGGTCGCTTCGACCGACCGGCGCGGGGGACCTCGGGGTCCCGTGCTCCGTCCTCCCTCGGAGAACGGCGAGCACGGCGACTGGCCCGCGAATTGCCACCCTCGCGCGTGGAACCGCTTCACTCCACCCCCGCGAGGAACCCCGAGATGAACCAGTCCCTGAACCTGATGGCACCCGAAGTGAGGGCCAATCCCTACCCGTTCTACGAGGAGCTCCGACGCGGGCCGGTGTGCCAGGTGGAGCCGGGAGGCATGTGGGCCATCAGCCGCTACGACGACGTGGTCGCCGTCCTCAAGGATCCCCGGCGCTTCTCCTCGGAGGGACTGGGCCGGAGCTTCCGGCCGCCCTGGCTGGAGCGCAATCCCACGGCCGACTCCCTGGTCATGAAGGATCCGCCCGAGCACACCCGACTGCGCACCCTGGTCGGCAAGGCCTTCGGCGGTCCGGCGCTGAGCCGGTTGGAGCCGCGCATCCGCGCCATCGCCGAGGAGCTCGCCGAGGCCGCCGTGCGCCGCCAGGACGTGGACTTCGTTGCCGACTTCGCCCTGCCCCTCCCCACCCGCGTCCTGAACCTCTTCTTCGGCCTGGAGCCTTCCATGGCGTCGCGTCTGAAGCGCTGGGCGGACGATCTGGTCAGCATCCCCGCCAGCCAGCCCTCGCCCGAGCGCATTGCAGAGGTCCGTCAAAGCCTCGCGGAGATGGAGCACTGCTTCGAGGCCCTCATCGAGGCCCGGCGCGCCGAGCCCAGCGATGACCTGGTGAGCGAGCTGCTCCGCTCGGAGGCGCTGACGCACGAGGAGCTCCTGAGCTTCCTCTTCGGCATGGTGCCCGCAGGCATGGAGACGACCGTGTACCTCCTCGCCAACACGATGGTCGTCCTCGCGGACCATCCGCACGAGCTGGAGCGCGTGCGCGCGGAGCCGGCGCTCATCCCCCGGCTCGTCGAGGAGGTCCTCCGCTACGAGCCACCCGGGCAGAGCAGCCTCCGGCTCGCGACCGAGGACGTGGAGCTCTCCGGAGTCACCATCCCCCGCGGGGCCCTCGTCGTCGTCCTGATGGGCGCGGCCATGCGCGACGAGCGCCGCTTCCCCCAGGCGGACCGCTTCCTCCTGGAGCGCGAGGGCCAGAGCCACCTGTCCTTCGGACACGGCCCCCACTTCTGCCTGGGAGCGATGCTCGCTCGCCTGGAGGCCCGCCTGGGGCTCGAGGCACTCTTCTCGCGAATCCGCGGCTTCTCCCTCTCGCGGAGCGAGCTCTCCTGGTCGCGGTCGATCATCGCCAGAGGCCCCCTGAGCCTATCGCTCCACCTGGAACCGACTCACCAGCAGAGCGCCGACGCGACGCGCCAACCTGGACCACACCCGTAGCAAAACGAACCCCAGCCGAGGGAGTGGCACTCGCATGCGACCGCGTGCTCGTCCATCATAGGGGTACATGAGTGACATCGCATTCCTGTGCCACCCCACGGTGGGACACCTCAACACGCTGCTGTCGACGGCACTGAAGATGAAGGTCGAGGGTGTCTACAACCCTCGCCTCCTCGTGCCGGGGGCACCCTCCCTGGGGTTCCGGCTGCGGCCAGACATCCTCAACAACGTGGTGGACGTGCCCGCCATGGTGGAGCGCGCGGGACTGCCGTTGGAACGACTTCGTCCCGCACTCGGCGTGCTCTACCACGCCATCCGGCTCGCCCGGAGCATGGCCTACCAGGAGACCCGGATCGCCCTGGAGCTCTTCACCGCCGGGGCCGAGTCGGGTGCACGCGAGGTGATCCGCAGGCTGGAGAAGAACCCCGTCGAGGTGGTGGTGACCGACTTCGTCTTCTACCCGGCCATCCTCGCGGCCGAGAAGCTGGGCCTGCCCTGGGCGGCCGTCTACCACTCGGGCCTCACCTTCCGGGGCCGTGGCGTGCCCCCCTGGGGCAGCGGTCTGCCGCTCGGCACCCAGACCGGTCCCGAGCTGAAGGCCGCCGAGGACGCCGAGGCGGAGGTGCTCGCGAAGCTGGCGCGCAAGATGAACAAGGTCCGGCGCTCGCTCGGGTTGGGCCCCGGTCCGGACGACGTGCTGCGCAACCCCGCCTCGCCCTGGCTCAACCTGGTGATGAGCCACGAGGGGCTCGAGGCGCCGCGCTCCAACGAGGGACAGAGCTGCTTCTACGTCGGCCCCTGCTTCTCGACGCGACGCGGCATCGATGCCGAGGGCTTCCCCTTCGAGAAGCTGAACAACAACCTCTACAAGGTGTACGTCTCGCTCGGCACCGTCTTCAACGACAAGCCAGAGGTGTTCCGCACCATCCTCCGGGGACTCGACGCGCCGGGCATCCAGGTCGTCGTGAGCGCGGGAGCGGCCTACCCGAGCCTGATCTCCAAGCCCCTGCCGT
Source organism: Archangium violaceum (assembly GCF_016887565.1). Lineage (NCBI taxonomy): Bacteria > Pseudomonadati > Myxococcota > Myxococcia > Myxococcales > Archangiaceae > Archangium > Archangium violaceum. The sequence continues at coordinate 5,344,720 of NZ_CP069396.1, read as the reverse complement.
CCAACGTGCTCCTCTTCCGCCGCGTCCCCCAGGTGGACCTGCTGCCGAAGATGGATCTCGTCATCGGCCACGGGGGCAACAACACCACCAACGAGACGCTGGCGGCGGGCAAGCCCCTGCTGGTGATTCCGGTGGGCGGCGAGCAGCACGACAACGCGCGGCGGGTGGAGTACCTCGGTGTCGGGCTGTTCCTGCCCCTGCTGGAGCTGACCGCGGAGCGCCTGCGCCAGGAGGTGACGCGACTGCGGCAGGAGCCCACCTACCGCGAGAACGCCGAGGCGCTGGGCCTGTGGCTGGAGGAGAGCGACGGTCCGACCTCGGCCTCGGCCCTCATCTCCCTGCTGGCGCGCCGCCGCAAGCCCTTGTGCCTCCCCCTCGGCTCGCCGCGCACCGTCACGCGCACGGGCCTGGACTCGCTGCTCGCCTCACTCGACGACTCGACAACCCCCGCCACACGGAGCGCCTGAGCCCCCATGACCGCCACCACCTCGGATTCCGTCACGCTCGTCGCCGCGTTCCGCAATGCCATCGAGGACACGGAGCGTGACTTCGCGTCCATGCCGTTCTTCGTCAGACCGATGGTGCGCCGCGGCTTCGCGGGCCGCACCGGGCAGGGCCTCGATGGATGGCGGCAGCTCGCCACGTCGCTCCTCACGGAGGTGAAGGCGGGCACCGAGCCGGCCCGCGTGCGCGATCGCTACCCGTGGCTGCGCGAGCAGTTGGAGCAGCTGGCGGAGAACTACCGGACGGCTCCCGAGCGGGCTTCCCGAGGGATGATGGGCGCGCTGACGGGCACGCTCCAGGCCGTCCAGGAGTCCTCCCGCCGGCGGGAGGAGACGGTCCGCGCCCTCATCGACTGGCTCGGCTAGTCACGACTGCACGGCGGTGGGCTCCAGCTCGGAGCTCACGCTGATGCGGCTGTAGAGCACCATACCCACCACGATGAGCGCGGCCCCCACCAGGCTGAAGGGTGAGGGCCACTCCTCGCCCAGGAAGAGCACGCCCAGCACCAGCGCGAAGAGCAGCTCGGTGGCCTGCGTGGCCTCGACGGCGGCCAGTCCCACCGGGTTGTTCGCGGTCATGTGCGTGGCGCGGAAGAACAGCGTGGTGGCGATCACCCCGGAGGACACCGCCACGCCAGCGGACTGCAGCACCTGCATTGGCGAGGGCCACCCCGCCCGGACGTAGCCGTAGGCCGCCACGCACAACCACACCGGCAGGCTGCCCACCGTCATGCCCAGCACGCGCTGGCTGGCATCCAGCGAGACGCCCTCGCGCTCCAGGTGCAGCATCAGCTTGCGGTTGCCCAGCGGGTAGGCCGAGGCCGAGAGCACCACGAAGACCAGGGCCAGCCAGGCACTGGCGGGCATGGCCAGGTGGAAGTGACCCAGCTGCAGGACCAGCACGCCCACGAGGATCAGCGAGCCCACCGCCACGGCCTTGAGCGGTATCCGCCGCCGGGCGTCCGTGTAGATGAACGGGGAGAGCAGCGGGCCGGCGAGCACCGTCAGTTGGAAGGAGCCGGCGATCAGCCACGAGGGCCCGTAGTCGGCCGACAAGGCCAGGAACGAGTAGAAGACGCCGAAGCCCACCCCGCCCCAGAGCAACCACTCACGCGGGTGCCGCCGCAGCTCGGCCCCCAGCGAGGGCCAGCCTCCGCGCAGGCCCACCAGCACGGACAGGATGGGCAGCATGATGAAGTAGCGCAGCGCCGCGCTCCAGGCCCAGTGTCCCCCCGCCGCCGCCATGCTGCGGTTGAGCACATAGGTCATGGTGAAGAACAGCGCCGAGCCCAGACCAATCAGGAGCGCGGGCAGAGCGGAGGAGGACTTTCGCATGGGGTGGACGTGCGCGGTGTGAACCCCTGGTTATCATGGTTCGCACCGTTCCAAGGAAACGCTCGTGAGCTCCCTCATCATCCGTGTGGTCTGTGGTGTTCTCTTCGCCGCGATGGCACTCGGCGCGGTGGTCCATCCGCCCGAAAACCTCACCCAGGGACTGGGGATGCTCATGCCGGCGGCGATGCTGCTCAACTACGCCATCCGGGGCCCGCGCCGTTCCCTGGTGCCGAAGAGGCCAGCCCCGGCGCCCTCGGGCTCCGGGCCCACCCCATCCTGACACCCGGGCGTCACGGTTCGCGCGGAGGCACGAGCGGCCGGGGCATGAAGTCCTCCGGACGCTCCACCGTCAGCGCCTCCTCCACCGCGCGGAGCGCCCGGCCGTCCCTCACCATGAGGGGGTGCAGGATGACGGGAATGGTGCGCTCCCGCGCTCCGTCCAGGCGAGAGGAGTTGGCCGGGATGATCATCAGATCGAGCGGCGTCCACAGGGTGAAGACCTGGACGTCACCAAAGGGAGCCGGCTCGGCGGAGAGCCCTCGCAGCAGCTCGCTCCCCGGCCGCATGTCCCGGGCCCCGGGGTTGTAACGCAACCAGCCCGTGAGCGTTCCGGCATGGGGCCCGGAGATGGACACGAAGCGGCGCACGTGAGCCCGGCCCTCCAGCCGCTGCAGGTAGTAGCGGCTGACGAGTGCCCCCATGCTGAAGCCCACCACGTCCAGCCGCGCACTGCCCGTCCGCGCGCGCAGGTCCGCGGCGGCCTCGGCCACCTGCCCGGCCAGCACCGCGATGGGTGCATCTCCGTTGTTGGGCTTCAGCTCGACGATCCGCACTTGCTGAAAGCCGGCCCGCGTCAACCACGCCGCGAGCGGTGCCAGGGTACGCGCATCGTCATCGATGCCATGCACCAACAACACCGGCAGCCGCTCGGAGGCCGAAGTCGAGGCGGAGGCAGTGGACGCGAGGGAGGCGGAGACACGCACGGTGGCTGGAGTCATGGTGACGGCTCCGCACGAGCATGTCGCCAGCGGCAACAGGAGCGCAACCAGGCGGTGTGCGACGACGGGCCCCGGCATGCCTCACGGACCGCAGAAGGCCATGGGCGTCATCGGGACCTCGGATGCGGCATCGGACTCGCGGCAGACCGCCGGCTCCGGACTTCCCGCCGCTTCGGGCGGAGTCGGGACGGTGTCGGGCTCCGGCATGGTGGATCCGAGCAGAGCGAGTACCGCGGGACGGACCTTGCTCGCGAAGTACCGGCCGCCCGCCACCGTGAAGTGGACGCCATCGTCCATCTTCAGCCGCATCGGCTTGCGGAAGCCCTCGACGGAGGCCTCGCGCAGGACGCCGCCCTTCGCGTCGGTGAAGAAGGACTTCGTGTCCAGGTGGAGCGAGTCCTCGCGCGCGGACACCGCCTCGTGCAGGACGCGGCGGATCACCTCCAGCTTGCGCTCGAAATTCTTCAACCCGGTGATGGGCAGCGCGACCCAGAGGATCTTCCGGCCGGGCGCGGCGAGGATGTCCAGGAACGCCCCGACGCGCTGACGGTACGCGGCCTCCCACGCGGGCTTGCCCCAGTGGACCCGCCCCTTGCCCTTGTCGTCCGTGAGATCCTGCCCGTCATTGCCTCCCATGATGACGACGACCACGTCGGGCCGGTGGCGTTCGATCTCCTCGCGCCCGACCTTCATCCAGTCGAAGAAGTCGGGACGGGCGAGCCCCGTGGAGGACTTCGCCCGGCGCACGGCGCGAATCCCCGGCTGCTCGTTGAGCGAGCTCTCCAGGTACTCGCCGAAGCTGGTGACGATCAGGCTGTCGCCGAGCAACAGCACGGTCCGCGTGGACGCGGGCTTCTCGGAAGCAGGAGGCGACTCGACGGCGTGCACCACCCCCGTGAACAGGACGGTGAGGCACACGAGCGCGCGGGCGAGGTGATTCTCCATCTCGCGCCCAAGCTACCGCGCCCCCGCGTGGCTGAGAACAAATCCGCCTCGCCGCCCGCCGGGCGAAGGGAGGAGCGGGCGCCCCTTTCCTGGCCCGGAGCGGACGGCTAGTGGAGTGTCCACGAAGTTCGTGGAGATAGTCGTGTTGCGCATGCTCCCTCTCCCTCTGGGAGAGGGCGGGGGGTGAGGGTCGTCACCCTCGTGTTCCGCGCCCCGGCTTGCATCACGGCACGCAACTGCCCCCCTCGCCGCCCTCTGTGAGCTCCCATGGGGTCATGCGCTCCATCGGGAAGACCCTCACCCTAGCCCTCTCCCAGAGGGAGAGGGGATATCCACGAGCCCTCGGACTCTGTCCAAAAACTTCGCGGACACTCCACTAGATGCCCTCTGGAGGAGCGGCATCGACGATGAAGAGCATCCGCGTCACGAACCGGAAACCCACCCGCTCGTAGATGCGACCGGCCTCCTCGGTGATGGTGCTCAGGAAGAGCACCTCCACGCCCCGATCGAAGGCCTCGCGAGCCACCCGGGACGTCAGCGCGGTGCCAAGTCCCCGCTTCCGGAAACCCTCGAGCGTCGCCACCCCGGCGAGCTCGGCGATGCCCTCGGACGGTGGGGTGAACATGCCCACCACGGCCGGCTGCCCCTCCACGCGCCCCAGCACCGCACCGCCGGACTTCACATCCTCCAACGCCCTGGAGAGCTCCTCCTCGGGGGCCTCGTAGGGCTCGTTCGGGACGAACCCCCGCCGCCCGGTGTTGCAGTACGCGCGCACCTCCTCGCGGGAAGACCCGGGCGTGAGGACTGACAACGACAGCCCCTCCGGCACGGGGACCGGGGTGAAGCTCTCGCGCGTGCAGACCATCACCCGGGCCTCGGCCTCCAGCCGGAAGCCCGAGGCGAGGAGCGTGTCCGCCAGCGTCGGCGCCAGCGCGGAGACGTACTCGAAGCGGGGCAACCGCTTGCGCTCCTGGAACACCGCACGGAGCCGCCGCAAGGGCTCGCGCACGTCACCCGTGATGGGCCCGTCCGGGATGGCGTAGTTGAAATAGATGAGCCCGTCGGAGGGATGGATGAACGCCGTGAAGGGCGGGACCGCGATGGCCTCGTAACTTCGCGCGGCTGCGCGGCGCATATAGGACTGCAGACGTTCGATCAGGCTCATGGTGGCTAGTCCTTCGCGGGCTTCACCGCCCGGGTGGCACAGAATCCCGACAGGTACTCGGACAGCCGGTCCTCCTCACCGAACGTGTCCTCGTAGAAGCCGGCGAGCAGGAAGCCGGCCTCGAGCTGCCCGCCGATCTGATCCTCCAGTGAGTGCGCGACACTCAGGGGCTCGCCCACGTCGGTGTAACGACGGCGCTCCGCGTCGGTGAGGCTGGTCACGTCCGAGTACGGCATCCGGTACTTGAGCTGCATCACCCCCTGCTTCTCCAGGTCCGGATCGAACAGGAAGATGACCGGATTGCAGAAGCCCGAGAGCAGCACCCCTCCGGGCCGCAGCACCCGGAAGGCCTCGCGCCACACGGGCCGCACGTCATCCACGAAGCCGTTGGAGCAGGGATGGAAGATCAGATCGAAGCTCGCGTCCGGGAAGACCGACAGGTCGCGCATGTCCCCCTCTACCGTGCGGATCGACAGGCCCTCGCGCTCGGCCACCTCGCGATCCCGGCCCAGTTGGGAGGGGGAGTTGTCGAAGACCGTGACACGCGCCCCCGCGGCGGCGAGCACCGGCACCTGCTGCCCTCCGGCGCTCGCCAGACCCAGCACGTCCTTGCCGGTCAGGTCTCCGAACCAGGCGCGAGGCACCGGCTTGCACGGAGTGAGCACCACGCTCCACTCGCCCCGCCTCGCCGCGGCGATCACCTCCGGCCCCACCGGCACCGTCCACCGGTTCCCCATCGATACCTGGCGGTTCCAGGCCTCGCGGTTGTAGTCCCTCAGGTCGAAATCGCGCTTCATGCCGCTTCCTCCTTCGAGTGTCGACTCCTCGAGCCAGGAGCCACGCGATATCACGGTTCTCCGAGCGCGAGGCACCCTGAGCGGATAAGGAAGGCCTCGCATTCCGTTTCCCGGAGGATCCATGCCCGTTCAACGTCTCCTGCTCGCCCTCATCCTGGTGCTCTGCGCCGCGCCCGCCTCCGCCCAGCCGACGAAGACCCCCGAAGCGCTCGGCATCGCGCTCGAGGGTTATCCCTACCCATACCCCGTCCGTTTCCTCCCGCTCACGCTCCAGGGGCAGGACGTGCGCATGGCCTACATGGACGTGCATCCCACCGGGAAGGCCACTGGGCGCACCGTCCTGCTGCTGCATGGGAAGAACTTCTTCGGCGCCTACTGGAAGGACACCATCCGCGCCCTCAGCCAGGCCGGCTACCGCGTCGTCGTCCCCGATCAGGTGGGCTTCGGCAAGTCCTCCAAGCCGGCCCTCGACTACAGCTTCCACACGCTCGCCAACAACACGAAGCAGGTGCTCGATACCCTCGGTGTCTCAAAGGTGATCGTGGTCGGTCACTCCATGGGCGGCATGGTCGCCACCCGCTTCGCGCGCCTGTTCCCCGAGACCACCACCCACCTCGTCCTGGAGAACCCCATCGGCCTCGAGGACTACCGCTTCTTCGTCCCCTGGCGCTCCACCGAGGACCTCTACCGCGACCAGCTCGGCGCCACCGAGGAGGGAATGCGCAAGTACCAGAAGACGTACTACGTCACGTGGCGCCCCGAGTATGACGAGTACGTCCAGGTGCCCTTCCGCCAGACGCTGAGCGGTGACTATCCGCGGCTCGCCTGGGTGTCGGCGGCCACCGAGCAGATGATCTACCAGCAGCCCGTGGTCCACGAGTTCCCCCTCGTGAAGGTCCCCGTGCTGCTCGTCATCGGTCAGGCCGACCGCACCGTGGTCGGTCGTGGGCGCGTGCCCCCCGAGCTGCTCCCGCAGTTCGGGCAGTACCCCGAGCTCGGCAAGCGCGCCGCGAAGGCCTTCCCCAACGCCACCCTCGTGGAGCTTCCGAACGTGGGGCACATTCCTCACTTCGAGGCTCCCGAGAAGTGGCACCAGGCGCTGCTCGGATTCCTCTCGAAGTGAGCCCGGGGTCGCGCCCGTGCACGGTGGGGTGCACGGGCGCGGGTACCCTCACCCCGACCCTCTCCCGGAGGGAGAGGGAGGGGAGTTATCACGGGCCGGGTGTCGCGCCGTCTTCGAGCGTGACCATGGCACGGCCCGTCCCCACCTCGACGGCGCGGGACATTGTCTTCCCCGACGTGCTCGTGACGCGCACCGTGTAGCGTCCGACCGCCGGGAGATACGTGTGGAAGACTCCCGTCTCCGGATGCGTGGTGAAGCGCTCCCCGTTCGGCCATTGGATCTCCTCGATGGCCACCATGACGGGACCCTCCGCCCGAAACGTCTCCGGCACCCGCACCGTGAGCGACGGGCCATCCAGGAAACGATCCATCAACACCTGCCAGATGGGTCGCACGCCCTCGATCATCGGCTCCAGGGGCCGGCGTGCTCCCGGCACCGTGAACGGCAGCTCGACCATGTACGCGAGCGTCCCGAAGCTCCAATAGAACCAGTCCTGATCCGTTCCCCCCACCGGGTAGAGATTGCGCACGGCCTCGTAGCGCTTCCCCGCCGGGCTCACCTGGGTGGATGCGACCAGTTCGGGCGCCAACACCCACGCCGCCGAGGGCACGGGCTCGCGCGCCCCCTCGACCGTGTACGGCACCAGCAGCCGGGTCGCGGCCGCGTGGTACGACACCATCCCGACGAAGCGCCACGCCTCGCCCAGCTTCATCATCGCCCGCACCTCGGGCTCGGAGCCCGGTGCCGGTCCACGGAAGAACGGTGAGCGCACGTCATCCCGGTTGAAGCGATCCTCCACGTTCCTCCACTGGAAGGGATAGTTGCGGTTTAGGTCCACGCCGTACTCGAGCAGCTCCAGTTCCTTCGCCTGCTCGTCCCGCCGCCGGTTGGTGCGCCCGATCGAGTCGGACACGTGCCAGAAGGCATGGCTCCCATCGGGGTTGACGAGCGGGACGACGACGACGTTGTACGTGCGCAACCAGCGCGCGACGCGAGGCTCCCCCCGGTGCTCCAGCAGCCAGCGCGCGGCATCGAGCGGCACCTCGGGAGTCACCGCCTCGTTCGCATGGGTACCGCCACACAGCAGCACCGCCGGGCGGGAGCGATCCTCGGGTGCCTCCCCAATCACCAGCCCGAGGATCGGCCTGTCCTCGTGCGTACGGCCCACCTCGATGACGCGAGCCCGCGCCGGCTCACGAGCGGCGAGCGCATTCAACGCGAGCCCGATGAGCTCGGGGTCCTTGATTCCCTCGACGAACGCGTCCCGTGGAAGCGCGTTGCGTGCCTTCGCGAGCCGCGTCTTGAAGGAAGGGTCGCGCAAGCGGTACGGCACCCCGGCCCGGATGTCACGCACCTGGGAGGACACGCTCGCACGCACGAGCTCCACGCCAACCTCGCTGGCCACGTAGACGTCGGCGTCCTCCTCGCGATCGGCGCGGCGCAAATGGGCGCGCACCTGGGCATCCAGCACCGTGCCCCGCATGAGCCGCACGAGCCACTCGGTGGTGAGACCATCGCGCGCGGAGGCTTCCTGGGGAGGCGGCTCGGGCACGAACAGTGACACGCTCACCTCGGGAGGCTGGCTCCGGTTCGCGTACACGCCGGGAGTGCCTTCGGCGAACGCCGGGTCGGACCAGGTGAGGCTCGCGAGCTCCTTCTTGCTCCGTGCGTCGTACACGTGAGCGGCGAAGGCGGGTCCTGCGACGAACAGCGCGATCTCGATCTCCCCCACCTTCCCGAGCCCGCGCACCCTGGCACGCACCCCACTGTCATCGACGCGCGCCCCGTCGTAGCGCACGAACCCGACGGTCTCGCGGCGCCCATCGACGTAGAAGCCATAGCCCGTGAGCGAGAACAGGGGCTGGGTCGCGCGCACCTTCGCGCGGAAGAGGATCGCCAGGTCCGCGCGGGCCACGTTCCGCACCCGCGCACGCAGGAACGGCGCCGGGAGCGCCAGGTCCTCCTGGATGAAGTAGTTGCGGCTCGCGCGCGGCGTGGCGAGGGAGAGAGAATCCCCCTCGATCCGCCACTCCCCGACGCTCTCCACCGCCTTCCACGCGATGGGGCGCTCACCCCGGGGGATGGGATAGCCCTCGCCCCACGCGCGGCCCGCGACGAGCAGGACGGCGATGGCGAGCGCCCCCAGCAACCTCACGGCGTGGACTCCGCGCGCGGCGTGGCCACGCTGGCCGTGGGCTCCGAGCGCCCCGAGGGAACGCCGATGTAGCTCAGGAAGTCGAGGTAGCGCTTCCGCCCGGATGCCTTCTCCTTCTCCACGTCCGCATCCGCGGCCCTGGCCAGGAACGCACCCACCTGCTGACGATCCTCCATGAAGCTCCACACGTTCTCGTAGCCAGGAAGGGCGAGGTGCGCCTGCGCATGCAGCCCTCCGTGGATGACGTAGTGCCAGCGCGAGCCCGACTTGTGGAACTTCTTGGTGAACAACGTCCGCAAGATCACCGTGCGCTCGTCGAATGGGAGCTGGCGCAGGTTCAAGCGGTACTGGGGGGGCAGTTGCTTCCACTGCTCCTCGGCATTCGACGGGTAGTAGACGCGGATCGGCACCCCGACGGCGCGCGCGGCCTGCGCGATCGACGGCAGCGCCTTGTCCGTGAGCATGTTCCCCTTGAGCGCCGTGATGCGCCCCTGCTCGAAGAGCAGCCGCACGTAGCGGTAGTTCTCGTCGTTCTGGAGCCAGCCGAAGCCCTCCGTCCAACGCGCGGGCTTCATCTCGCGCGCATACTCGGCCCACAGCTGACGCCGCGCCTGGTCGAACACACCGACGATGGCGTCACGCTCGTCCTCCGGCAGCGAGGCCCACTCCTGCTCGATCGCGGTACGCGTCGCCGCCGCGCGCTTGTCGGTGAAGGCCTCGACGAAGTCCTTGCGCGTCGGCGCGCGCTTCACCACCGCGCGCAACACGTGGTGGATGCGAATCACCGTCGGATCGTAGTCGAAGATCCACGCCCACTCGCTCCGCGCGTGCGCGATGAACGAATAGCTCTGATCCGCTCCCAGCCCGACGTAGCCCCCGCCCACGTTCTTGATGGCGTCACCGAAGAGGTATTGGAGCGCCTCGTTCGACTTGATGTAGCTCATCGGATCCCTGCAATCGAGGCGCGCCCTGCCCTTGCTGCGGCACACGGGGATCTGGAAGATGTCGGTGTCCTCGACGACCGCGAGCGCCTTCTCCCGCTCCTGCTGGCTCGGCGCAGGGGGATCTGCGGGCCGGGCCGGGGGATCCGTCATGAACCGGGGCGGCCACGCCGACAGCCGCGCACTCGACGACGCGCAGCGGAAGCTCAGGCGGTGGAGCCCGCTCGACGGGTTCTGCCCGCGCCTCCAGGAGCCGCGCATCATCTCCGGAGGCCAGTACCACGAGCCCCCCTTGAGCACTCGCTGCGTGTAGCCCTTGCACGGGCGCGCGCCATCACACGGGCCACGCGGATTGGCCTCGACACAGGCCTTGCCACAAGCCTTGTCACAGCCCTGGTAGCACGGCGTCCACCAGTCCTTCACCCATTCGTAGCCATTGCCCGCCATGTCGTAGACGCCCTGGGCATTGGGCGCGAAGCCGCCGGGTGGCTTCGTCGTGTTGTCCGGACAGCCCTTGTAGTTCGCCCTGTCGCACGACGGAGGCTCCTCGCCCCAGGGCCAGGTGCGCCCCTCGGGCCCGCGCGAGGCCTTCTCCCACTCGGCCTCCGTGGGCAGCCGCTTGCCGGCGAAGACGCAGTACTGGTGCGCCATGTCCCAGGTGATGGGCACGGCCGGCAGCTCGGGACGCTGGAAGCGCGCGTAGAACGACGGACGCGGCAGCTTGGGACACGCCCCCGCGCGCTCGCAGCGGGTGTAGTCGCCGACCGTCACCTCCTTCGCGTCGACATAGAACGTCTCGACGAACACCGCGTGCCGCGGTTTCTCGGCGGGCGTCTGATCGTCGGCGCCGAGGATCGCGTCACTCCCCTCGATGCACACCATCCCCGGAGGCGGCGTCTTCTCGCACGGCACCGCCGCCAGGAGCCATATCAGCACGAGTGGCGTCACGGGGACCGCTCTCCCAAATCCCGAAGGACTCTTTCAATCTTCATCGGGGGCGGATGCTACACCGGTCGTGTCGCGCCTCCTCTTTGGACACACCGACATCCGCCCGCCGGGCCGTCCGCTCAGCCCTTCCACGTGCCCGGCACCAGCCGCTCCAGCAACGTGTAGAGCGCGGGGAGCCAACCGGACGCTACCTCCGGGCCCACCTGCTCCGCGTGCGTGGCCATCCGCTCCTCGAGCAGGCGGCGCGCCTGGACCGAGAAGCGTGCCCACTCCTGGCCGAGCCTCGCGTCCAGCTCCGGCTTGGACAGCTTCCCCTCGGAGACGACCTCGAGGACGCTCCGGCGCTGCTCGGCGGCGCTGGCGAACACACCGGTGTTCATGGCCTCGGCCGGATCGAAGCTCACGTCCGGGGCCAGCCGGAGGAGCCGCGAGATGGGGGTGAGCAGGCCGGCCTCCCCGGTGCAGAGCCGGAGCAGCGCCTCCACCTCCGAGGTGGGCAACGTGGAGAACGGCAGGCCGCCGAGCACGGCCACCGTGGACGCGGCGGTCTCGCCATACCGCTCCAGGAACTCCTCCACGCCCTCGGAGAAGGAGGTACTCCGGGGCATCAGGTCCTCGGGGGTCAGACCCAGGCGCGCCATGCACGCTGGCCGTTCCCCGGGAGGCAGCCGGGCCAACAGGCCGAATCCGCAGGTCTGTTGCTGCTGCACGTTCTGCCGCCACATGGCGTCGGCCCAGGCCTCCAGCCACCGGGTGGCCAGCTCCGCCGAGCCCCGCCCGTGGAGCGTCGCGTACCCGTGCACGGTCAGCGTGGCGATGATCGCGCGAGTGGCCTCCACCAGCTCCGCCTCGGGCTCCAGGGGCGCCGTCTCGAACCGCCGCAGCAGTGCCAGGGCCTTCTCGAAGTCCACCATCTCCTGGAGCCGCCCGGTGAGCCCCACCAGTTCCTCGGCCGCGGAGGCGCTGGAGCTCAGCGGCTCGTCATACAGCCAGTCGATGACGGCCCCGAGGTCGGCCGATGCGGCGAGCTGAAACTCCGAGGAGGAACGCAGCGGCCCACCGAGCCACAGGTCGCTGAGCCGATCCGCCGCCGCCCAGTAACGGGGAGCACGTGTCCGGCTCCGGAGGATCCGCCGAGCGGCGCGCAGCAGCTCGGGCGCGGAGACCCCGGGCAGCTGGGATGGCTCGAAGTGAGAGGGAGACCTACCTGGATTCCCGAGACGTGTGGACACCCAACTTCCCTACCACGAATCCGGGTGACCTCCGAGGTCAGACGCCAGACTTGCGCGAACGGCTCCTTTTTGCGAGGAACCCCTGCCCGTCTGCTGACCCGGCCCCCCCTCCCATGACCGAACCCAGCTCCCATTCCACCCCAGGCCCGCGCCGAGCCGCGCTGGTCTTCATCTTCATCACCATCCTGCTCGACATCCTGGCGATGGGGATGATCATCCCCGTGCTGCCGAAGATGGTGGAGGGCTTCCTCGGAGGAGACACCGCGCGAGCGGCCGAGATCCTGGGCCTGTTCTCCACGATGTGGGCGCTGATGCAGTTCATCTTCTCACCGGTGCTCGGCGCGATGTCCGACCGCTTCGGGCGCAGGCCGGTGGTGCTGCTGTCCAACTTCGGGCTGGGCTTCGACTACATCCTCATGGCGCTGGCGCCGTCGCTGGGCTGGCTGTTCGCGGGCCGGATCATCTCGGGCATCACCGCGGCCAGCATCAGCACGGCCAGCGCCTACATCGCGGACGTGACGCCGCCAGAGAAGCGCGCCGCCAGCTTCGGACTGCTCGGGGCCGCGTTCGGCATCGGCTTCGTGCTGGGGCCCGCGATTGGCGGAATGCTGGGCGTCATCAGCCCGCGCCTGCCGTTCTGGGTGGCGGCCGGACTGAGCCTCGCCAACGCCCTGTATGGCCTTTTCGTCCTGCCCGAGTCCCTGCCGCCCGAGCGCCGCAGGCCCTTCCAGTGGCGGCGTGCCAACCCGGTGGGCGCGCTGGCCATGCTGCGCTCCAAACCCGAGGTGCTCGGACTGGCGTCCGTCCACTTCATCTACAACCTCGCCCACGTCGCGCTGCCCAGCGTCTTCGTGCTGTATGCGAGCTACCGCTTCGGCTGGGACGAGCGCGCCGTGGGGCTCACCATGGCGGGCACTGGCATCTCCTCGCTGATCGTCCAGGGCGGGCTGGTGCGGCCGATCGTGAAGAAGCTGGGTGAGCGGCGCACGTTGCTCCTGGGGCTCTCGTTCGGTGCGCTGGGATTCGCCATCTACGGGCTGGCCGAGAGCGGTGCCATGTTCTGGCTCGGAATCCCGGTGATGTCGCTGTGGGGGCTGTTCGGACCGTCCTCCCAGGGGCTCATGTCGAGCCGCATCGGCCAGTCGGAGCAGGGACAGCTCCAGGGCGCGCTCTCCAGCCTCATGGGCATCGCGGGGATGATCGGCCCCAGCCTCTTCACCCAGACGTTCGCGCACTTCATCTCGCCCCAGAGCGGCGCACACCTGCCCGGCGCTCCCTTCCTGCTCGCCGCGTCGTTGCTGCTCTTCGCGATAGGGCTGGCCTGGCGGGTCACCAGCCCTCGCGCCGAGGTTGCTCCCGCCTCCCCCGCCGTCTGAACCCTCACCAACCAGACCCGAGGGACGGCAATGACTCACAAGCCGTGAAAATGACCCACAAACCGTGAAGAGGCAATGACTCACGGTCTGACAATCATTGCCTTCCCCTCTTGCGGACAGGTGCTCGCTCTCCTGCTCGTCGATAGCATTGTGGAACGGTTGATGGTCAAACCGCTCCACAATGCCAAAAACCAGACAGCATCTGAGTCACGGCCTCACCTCGTCCCTCATGCTGAGCCTCGCGCTGGCGCTGACGGGTTGCCTTTCACCCCCCGACGAGTTGGAAACACTGGAGCCGCCGGCTCCCTTCCAGCAGCAGACGGGCGAAGTCACCTCGGGGATCGTCCTGCCCATCGAGGTCTTTGGCCGCGAGGGCACCTCGCGCACCGTAACGGTCACCGTGAGCGACCAGGATGCACGCCAGCCGCTGAAGCTCTGGCTGCAGGTGCATGGCCTGAGCTACGCGAACAAGGCCAGCGTCCAATTCAACTCCGGGACCTGGCTGCCCCTGCGCAACGACACGGTGAACGTCGAGGGGCTCGGGAAGACGTACGGCGGCATCGGCGGCGCCTTCGCGACCCTGAAGCTGAGCCTGAACGTTCCCTCCGGGGCGCTCGTGACGGGCTCGAACCAGATCTCCTTCCGGTTCAACACCGCGGACGAGCGCTCGCTGGGCTTCCGCGTGCTGAAGCTGAACCTCCTTCGCGCGGATGGGAGCCGCGTCCTCCCGGACAGCGCCTTCACGGTGGACGACCCGAACACCTGGCAGCCTCCGTTCACCGACGCCGCCTCCATCGCCGAGGGTGAGAATCTCTGGCGCACGCGGACGCTGGTGACGTCCTACAAGAACAGCCAGACCCTCCGCGCCCATTGCATGGATTGCCATGCCCAGGACGGCCGGGACTTGAAGTATTTCAACTACTCCAATGCCTCCATCATCGAACGGGCGAAGTTCCACGGCATGGGCGATACCGAGGCGAAGAAGATCGCCTCCTACATCCGGACCCTGCCGGGCGTGCCGAACCCGGGCCGTCCCTGGAATCCACCGTACCAGCCGGGACCGGGGCTCGACGCCAAACCCGTCACGCAATGGGCGGCCGGCGCCGGAGTCGACGCGGTCCTGGAGAAGGATCGCGACATCCTCCGCTACATGTTCCCCAATGGCATCACCAAGGCGGCCATCGCCACGACGGCGAACCTGAGCGCCCGCGAGGTGCCCCTCGCCTACCAGCTCCCCGACTGGAATCACTGGCTGCCCAGCATCCACCCCAAGGACGCCTGGGGTGATGCCTTCACCAACCACCGGATCAACAAGCTCTACGCCTTCGAGGGGACCGCGACCGGCGTCAACGCCAGCGTGAGGCAGCTGGCCTCCAAGGTCCGGGCCGCGGGCTACACCAACTACAGGACCGAGCTCTTCTACCCCCACCGGACCTGGACCCAGGCCAACTACGAGTTCCTCCAGCCGAGGTACCAGAACGCCACCACCGGCCTGGACATCAACTACTCACGGAAGATCTACTCCACCGCGCTCTGGCAGCTGGTGAAGACCTGGGAGGTCATGCAGGAGTTCGGGCTCGAGGGCCAGCAGCGCCAGCTGTTCCCCACCTCGCGGGAGACCCGGGGCTGGATGTCCAACACCACCTTCGAGAGCTCCCCCAACCTGCTCAAGCTGCCGAGGAACAACACGGGCATCAATGACAACAGCCCGGCGATGTTCACCTACTTCTCCATGGCGTGGTACCAGCTGTCGCTGGTCCTCTACAATGGCAACCATTGGGATGGAGCGGATCGCGATGGCCAGCGGCCGATCGACTGGGGCTATGTCCATGCCTTCATCTCGGAGATGCAGCGCATTGGCACCACCCCCACACCGACCAATGGACTGCTCACGCTGTGGCTGGTGAAGGGCATGCAGATCTCCAACACCACGCTCAAGCCCAGCACGCCCGGCTCCGCGGGGTGGAGCCCGAGGACCGCGGCGGACCTGAGCCGGCTGGTGGTGCCCTCCAACATGTCGGGCTGGGCGGGCATCACCGCGGACGAGCGCCGGGCCATCCTGGAGGCGCTCCTGTCCACCTGGTGGGACAAGACGCGCCAGTATCCCGCCTCGGACTGGCGGACGAGTGGTGGCGGCGCGAGCACCACCGAGGTCATCAACGGCTTCTATGACAGTTCCCTGGGCAATCGCATCTGGTACCTGCTCCCGCAGTTCAAGTACCACGGCGTGAACGCCCAGCTCATCAACGAGATCGCCGACTGGGCCAAGACCGTCTGGCCCCAGGCGGATTGGAACCAGGTGAAGTACGCCACCTGCGCCCCCTACCAGTATTACGTCCGCTGCACCTCCGAGAAGTATTGACTTCGAGATGTCACCCGCCAGGAGGCACATCCTGGCGGGCATTCGTATAGTTTGCGTGTGCCCGGGAGCGGCCTCCCGGGCACATCTCCATCCGAGGTTCTCTTCCCATGCTTCCGAGCTTCCTGGCGAGCGCCCGTCGCGCGGCCCTCCTCTCCACCCTGGGCACCTGTGCGCTGCTCCAGCTCACCGCCTGCGGTGACACCGAGCAGCCCCCAGTGGACACCTCGCCGCGCACGCTGCGGCTGCTGCAGACGAGCGATCTGCACACCAACCTCTTCCCCTGGGACTACTTCACGGGAAAGGCGGACACCAGGCGCGGCCTCACCAAGGTGGCCACGCTCATCAAGCAGGCGCGCGCGGAGAATCCGAACTGCAACCTGCTCCTCGACACCGGTGACACCATCCAGGGCACGCCGCTGGGCACCTACTACGCCCTGGTGGACAACACCCCCAAGCACCCCATGGCCGTGGCGATGAACGAGCTGCGCTACGACGCCATGGCGGTCGGCAACCACGAGTTCAACTACGGCCTCGTCCTGCTCAACAAGTTCAAGAGCGAGGTGGGCTTCCCCCTGCTCGGCGCCAACGTGCGCCGGAGCGACGGGAGCGAGGCCCTGTCGCCCTACCTCCTCAAGGAGGTGTGCGGGGTGAAGGTGGGCGTGCTCGGACTGGTGACGCCGGGCGTGACGACGTGGGAGCGCCCGGAGAACATCCCCGGCCTGCGCTTCGATGATCCGCTGGAGACGGCGCGGGTGTACGTCCCGAAGCTGCGGCAGGCGGGCGCGGACGTGGTGGTGGTCGCCATCCACTCCGGCCCGGACAAGCAGCCCACCGGCAGCGCGAGCAATCCCGACTCCTGGCTCGCCGACTACTCGGACTCCAGCAAGTGGGCGGACCGCGGCAACCTGCCCGGGGAGAACGAGGCGGTGCAGATCGCCCAGCAGGTCGAGGGCATCGACGTGCTCCTCACCGGCCACACCCACCAGCCCATCCCGAAGATGCTGCTGAAGAACACCCAGGGCCAGGACGTGCTGCTCATCCAGCCCAACCGCTGGGGCAGCCACCTGGGCCAGGTGGAC
The DNA here is from genome assembly GCF_016887565.1 of Archangium violaceum. Taxonomy (NCBI): domain Bacteria; kingdom Pseudomonadati; phylum Myxococcota; class Myxococcia; order Myxococcales; family Archangiaceae; genus Archangium; species Archangium violaceum. The sequence goes on along the minus strand of NZ_CP069396.1, from coordinate 5,327,761 downwards.
CTCTCCCTCGTCTACGAGGGCGGCCATTGGAAGGTGGACGGCAAGGACTCCAAGCTGCTCGCGGTGGACGACTCCGTGACCGTGGAGCCGGCGGTGGCGCAGCTCGTCCAGAGCTACCACGACCGGACGTTGCAGTACGTGAGCGCCCCGCTCGGCACCACCCGTGCGCCCTTCCCCGGCGGCAACCCCGCCCGTTACGGGGACAGCGCGCTGTCCGACCTCATCAACGCCGTGCAGGAGCAGGCCGCCGAGGAGAACGGCTTCCCGGTGGACCTCTCGCTCGCCGCCCTCTTCACCGATGACGGCATGCTGCCCGCGGGCAACATCACCCTGCGCGATGCCTACAGCATCTACATCTACGACAACACGCTGTATGTGATGGAGGTCAACGGCTCCATCCTGCGCCGCGCGCTGGAGTTCAACGCCCAGTACTTCGCTCGCTGGAATCCCGAAGCGCCCCCCTCCGCCTCCACGCCCGCGGCGGCCAAGGTGGGCAACGTGGCGGACTTCAACTGGGACCTCTACTCGCGGATCGAGTACGGGTACGACCTCACGAAGCCCGCGGGCCAGCGCCTCACCCACCTGCGGTTCAAGGGCGCCGACGTGCGCGATGACCAGGTCTTCCGCATCGCCATCAACAACTACCGCGCCAGCGGCGGTGGCGGCTACTCCATGTTCAAGGAGGGCACGGTGCTGTGGACCTCGGCGGACGGCGTGCGCGACTACGTCGCCCGCTACATCCAGAGCCACCCGGACCTGGATCCGAACGACGTGAACACGTGCAACTTCACGCTCACGCCGGACCTGTACGCGTACTTCTTCGAGGCCACGCTCGGCCCGACGAAGTGCTCGGTGCGGTGAGGCGCGCCCCGGCCCCCTCGTCCCGACGAGGGGGCCGGACCCACCTCACCCCGAGACGCCGAGCACCGCCCTGGCGGTCGCGACGCCCTCGTCGTAGGCGCCCGAGAGCGTCCCGTAGAACCCCAGGCTCGCGGCCTCGCCGGTGAAGTGGACCGTCCCGGACACCGGCTTCTTGAGCTGGATGCGGGCGTTCAACGCCGTGGGATCCGATGGGCCGCCACCGACCATCGCCGTGTAGGAATAGGCACCGAGCGCATCGGGGTCCCTGCTCCAGTTCGTGATCGCCTTGCCGGGCGCGTAGGCGATGAGGCCCTCGTAGGCCTCCTGGAGTGTCTTCTTGAAGAGGGCGAAGACATCCTTGTCGGCCATCCCATCCAGCGCCATGGCGAAGTCGCCAGCGGCATGGACGACCAGCACGTCCGGCGTCTTCGACAGACGGTAGTACTTCCAGACGCCCTCCGGCTCCGTCTCGATCAGGTAGTAATTGGTGTCGACCTCGAGCTCGTCCGGGATGCGATTGCATTTCAGGGCCAGCTTCTTGTAGCTGCCGAGACGCAGGATGTTGAAGACGCTCCGGTACTCCTTCGACAGGGGCGGATCGAAGGCGATTGCTCCGCTCGCCAGCACGGACGTGGGAACCGTGATGATCACCGCGTCGGCGGCCACGGTCTTCCCGCCGCTCCTCGAGACGACCGTCACGCCGCTCCCGGTGTAACGCACGATCCCGACGGGCGTCTGGAAGTACTCGGTGATCCGGTCCCCGAAGCGCTTCTTCAGCTCGAGACCGTACGCCCTGACGAGCGTCCCCAGTCCCCGGGTGACGAACGCATTGCCATCTCCTTCATAGGAGACCACCCGGGCGCGATCGGCCGCGATGTATTGATAGACCTCGGCGGACTCGGTGAACGGGCCGAACTCCGAGACGGCGTGGCCAAACATCTCCGCCTGCGTATCGAGGCGGGGCTTGCGTGCCACGATGACATTCGGCTGCTTCCTGGCCTCCTCATAGGAGGCCTCGATGGCGTCGGAGACCTCCTTGACCGGCTCCGCCGTCGTCTTCTCGTCCACGAACTTCCCGTCCTCCTCCTCGCGCCGCAGGACGTCGTCGACCTTCTCCGGGAACGTGTCGAACCCGAGTTCCTTCGCGATGGCCGTCCACGGATTGTGCTTCTCGTCCTGGATGTACTGACAGCCCTTGTCGAACGCGAAGCCGCTGATCGACGTGTCGTCCGTCAGGGCTCGCCCGCCGTAGGTGCCCCGGGACTCGAACAGCGTCACCTTGTGGCTCTTCGACGAGCCCAGGATGGTGTGAGCCGCGGCGATGCCCGCCGCCCCGCCACCGATGATCACGACATGCATGGATGTGTTCCTCCCGCGGCATCCGCGCCGGCCTCACGGACCTTGACGCGGAGACACCCATGAGACGCGCGATCCGCCGGCTTGTGACGCCGGGGAGGAGCTCTCGTCCGCGGCGCTACGAGGTGGGCTTGCGCAGATCCGCCGTCGGGGCGAAGCCGGGCGGACGGCGGTGCTTGGAGGCCTGCTCGTAGGCGAAGGCGAGCCGCAGCAGCGTCGGCTCGCTCCACGCACGGCCGATGAAGGACAGGCCCACGGGCAGTCCGGCCACGTACCCCGCGGGGACGGTGATGCTCGGGTACCCCGCGACGGCCGCCGGCGTGGAGCTGCTCCCCAGCCAGTGGTCTCCATCCACCAGGTCGATGAGCCCCGGCGGCGCCTGCGTCGGCGCCACCAGCGCGTCCAGCTTGTGCTTGTTCATCACCGCGTCGATGCCCTGCCCCCTCGACAGCTTCCGGCAGGCCTCGAGCGCCTTGCGGTACTTCTTGTCCGTGAGCGCCCCCTTCTCCTGCGCCTGATGGAAGAGCTCCTGGCCGAACCAGGGCAGCTCGCTGTCGCGGTGCTCCTCGTTGAACCGGATGAGGTCCGCGAGCGTCTTCAGCCGCGTCTTGTCCCCGAGCCCGGCCAGGTACGCCTCGACGCCCGCCTTGAACTCGTAGAGCAGGACCTCCAGCTCCGGCTCGTCCAGCTTCGCGGCCATGGGGATGGGAGCCGGGTCGACGAGGATGGCGCCCTGGGCCTTCATGAGCTCCAGCGCCCGCTCCACGAGCGCGTCCGTGGCCGGGTGGTAGCCGAAGAACCGCTCGCGGGGCACACCGATGCGCGCCCCCTTCAACCCGTTCGGATCCAGGAACCGCGTGTAGTCCGCCTGGGCGCGGCCCTTGCTCGTGGCCGTCACCGCGTCGTTCGGGTCGATCCCCGCCAGCACGCCGAGCAGCGCCGCCGCGTCCGCCACCGTGCGCGCCATGGGACCCGCGGTGTCCTGACTCGCGGAGATGGGGATGATGCCCGAGCGGCTCACGAGCCCGACGGTCGGCTTGATACCCACCAGGGAACTCGCCGCCGAGGGCGAGACGATGGAGCCATCCGTCTCGGTGCCAACGGACACCGCGCAGAAGTTCGCGGCGGTGGCCGCGCCCGAGCCCGAGCTCGAGCCCGACGGCGTCCGGTCGAGCGCATAGGGATTGCGGCACTGGCCGCCCCGCCCGCTCCACCCGCTGGAGGAGTGCGTGGAGCGGAAGTTGGCCCACTCGCTGAGGTTCGTCTTGCCGAGGATGACCGCGCCCGCGGCCCGCAGCCGCTCCACCACGAACGCATCGCGCGAGGGCACCGCGCCCACCAGGGCCAGCGAGCCGGCGGTGGTCTGCATCTTGTCCGCGGTCGCGATGTTGTCCTTGATGAGCACGGGGATGCCGTGCAGCGGCCCGCGAGGTCCCTTCGCCTTGCGCTCCTCATCGAGCGCGGCGGCGATGGCCAGGGCGTCCGGGTTGAGCTCGATGACCGAGAGGAGCGGCAGGTCCCCCGAGCGATCCAGCTCCTGGATGCGCGTGAGGTAGCGCTCTGCGAGACCTCGCGCGGTGTGCTTCCCCGACGTCATGGCGGCCTGGAGCTCGGAGACGGTGGCCTCCTCGAGCTCGAAGGGCTTGCCGCCCGGAGCGGGGGCGGGAGCGCGCTCGGCGTGGCCCGGCGCGGGTTCGGCATGGACATCGAGAGCGACGAGCGTGCCAGCGGCGGCCGCACCACCGAGCAACGCGCGGCGGCTCAGGCCCTGGGGGTTCCCAGAGGGAGGAAGGGTCTTCTTCATGGGGGCGCGACTACACCAGCGCGCGCGGACGGCCGCAACCGATGCCCTGGGAGCGGCCTTTGACGGGCACCGGAGGGTAACGTACCTTGGCGAGTCCCTGTCTCCAGGGCGGAGGGCCACGCGATGACTGCTGGCTTGAACAGGCCCCGGCGCCTCGCGGTCGAGGCACTCGGCTGCGGGTTGTTGGTGGTGGCCCTCGAGGGGGCGCACCATGGCGCCGAGCACCTGGGTGTGAGCGCCACCGACGGCAGGCTCTTTATGTCCCTGGCGGCCGGCGCCGTCCTGGCGTGCCTCACGCTGGTGCTCCAACCGCTCTCGGGCGCGCACTTCAACCCGGCCCTCACGTTCGCCGATGCGCTGGAGGACGGGACGCCCTGGCGAGATGTACCCCGGTATGTGCTCGCCCAGTTGCTGGGCGGGCTGGCGGGCCGGCTCGTGGCACACCTCATGTGCGGCGAGCCCCTGCTCATCGCCACGCGCGCCCCGGCGGCCAGCTCGGCGCAGTTCCTCTCGGAGCTGGTCACCACGTTCGGACTGCTGGTGGTGGTGCGCGGCTGCGTGCGGACCCGCCCCGCCGCCCTGCCGCTCGCCGTCGCCGGCTACGTGGCCGCCAGCGTGTGGTTCACCGACTCGCGCTCCCTGGCCAACCCGGCGCTGATCCTCTCGCGCGCGGTCAGCAGCCACGCCAGCGCCGTGCATCCCATGGACGTCGAGTCCTTCGTCGCCGCACAGTTGCTGGGAGCGGCACTCGCGGTGTGCCTCTTCCGCTGGTTGCAGGTGCCGGACGTGAGGCCCGCTCGGCCCTGGACCGTCGTCTTCCACTGCGCCCAGGAGGGCGTCGCCGAGCTGGCCGCCGCGCTCTTCAACAGCCTGGCCTCTCCCGACCGGGTCCAGGCGATCGCCAGCCACCCGCCCGCGGGCGAGCGCGCGCCCCATACCCTCGTGGTACGGCTCGCACCGGCTGGCGCGGCCTGGCTGGACGAGCTCCCCTCGCCCGGTGACGAATCCTGGAGCCTGCCCGTCCACGAAGCCACGACTCGGGAGGGAGAGCGCCAGTTGCGCGCGGCGCTGCGCAAGCCCATCCAGCGCTTCCTGCATGACCGGGGCTGGTTGCGCCTGCGCGCCGTCGGAGTCGCCGCTCCCGAGGGACCGCGGGAGACCACCTGAGGCCCTCCGGCCTTGTTGCCCGCGCCGAGTCGGCCTACGAAGGGAGCCGACCATGGCCCCTGCCCCCTCCGCCTCCACCGCCCGCGCCACGGCCATCGGCGCGGTGGCCATCCTGCTCTGGGCCTCGCTCGCGCTCCTGACGACGTTCACGGGCTCCGTGCCTCCCTTCCAGACCGTGGCCATCTCCTTCGCCGTCGCCTTCCTGCTGACGCTCGGCAAGTGGCTGGTGCGGCGCGAGGACATCGGGAGCCACCTGCGCCAACCGGGCGTGGTGTGGTTGATCGGCGTGGGAGGGTTGTTCGGCTACCACTTCCTCTACTTCCTGGCCCTGAAGACGGCGCCCCCCGTGGAGGCCAACCTCATCAACTACCTGTGGCCGCTGCTCATCGTGCTCTTCTCGGCGCTGCTTCCCGGCGAGCGTCTGCGCGCATGGCATGTGGCCGGGGCCGTGCTGGGCCTGTGCGGCACGCTGCTGTTGGTGACGGATGGTGGCCGGGTCGTCTTCCGCCCCGAGTACGTCGCTGGATATGCCTCGGCGCTCGCCTGCGCCGTGACCTGGGGCGCCTACTCGGTCCTCTCGCGCCGCTTCGGCTCGGTGCCCACCGACACCGTCGGCGGCTTCTGCGGCGTCACCGCGGTGCTCGCCGCGCTCTGCCACCTGGCCTTCGAGCGCACCGTCTGGCCGGCTCCGGGTGAGTGGCTCGCCCTGTTCCTCATGGGTGCAGGGCCCACGGGGCTCGCCTTCTTCGTCTGGGATGTCGGCGTGAAGCGCGGGAACATCCGGGCGCTCGCGGGCCTCTCCTACGCCACCCCGCTGCTGTCCACGCTGCTGCTCATCGTCTCCGGGCGCACCCGCCCCAGCGTCACCCTGGCTCTGGCCTGTCTCTTCATCATCGGTGGCGCCATGCTCGCCTCGCGCGACCTGTGGACCCGTGAGCCGCCGGGCCAGACGACTTCGTGATGCGTTCCCGCCTCTTCCCCCGTGCTCAGGAGATTCCGATGAACACGCTTTCCTCCACCTGCCTCGCCGTGCTGCTCGCCCTCGCTCCCGCCGCCTTCGCCGCCGCTCCGAAGAAGGACCCGAAGCCCGAGCAGCCCAAGCCGGTCCGTGTGGTGATGCAGACCGACAAGGGGGAAATCGAGCTGGAGCTCAACGAGGCCCGCGCCCCGAAGACGGTGAAGAACTTCCTCGCCTATGTGGATGCCGGGCTCTACGACGGCGGTGTGTTCCACCGCACCGTGAAGCTGAAGCCCGACAACCAGCCGAACAACACGGTGAAGATCGAGGTCATCCAGGGCGGCATCAACCCCGCCCGCGAGTCCGAGCAGCGCCCGCCGATTCCCCTCGAGCGCACGAACGAGACCGGCATCCAGCACAAGGACGGCACGGTCTCGATGGCGCGCGACACGCCCGACTCCGCCGTCTCGGACTTCTTCATCTGCATCGGCGACCAGCCCGCGCTCGACCACGGCGGCAAGCGCAACCCGGACGGCCAGGGCTTCGGCGCCTTCGGCAAGGTCGTGCGCGGCATGGACGTGGTCCGATCCATCCAGCAGGCGCCCGCGAGCGGGCAGGCGCTCACCCCGCCCGTGAAGATCCTGCGCGCCTCGCGCAAGCCGTGAGCAACGCTCAGGTCTCGTGCAGCACGCGGCCTTCCATGCCTCCGGCCACGGTGATGACCTCGCCCGTCACGTGGCCGGAGATGCGGTCCGACGCCAGCGTCACCACCACCCGCGCCACGTCCTCGGGTCGGCCCACCTTGCGCATCGGCATCGTCCGCGTCACCCGGTTGATGAACGCCGGGTTCTCCAGCTTGTCCTTGTGCCGATCCACCGCCGTCCACCCCGGGCATACCGTGTTCACACGGCCCAACGGCGCGATGCGCGTGATCTCGTTCTTCAGGCTCTTGAGGAACCCGCTCGCCAGCGCCCCCTTCGCCGCCGCGTAGTCCGAGTGCCCCGCCTCCCCGAACAGCCCCGCCGTCGAGCTGATCAGGATGATGTTCCCCGTCCCCGTCGTCGCCACGTGGCGCAGGAAGGCGCGGCAGCTCAGGAACACGCTGTCCAGGTTCTCCGCCAGCGTCCGGCGCCAGCGCTCCAGCGACATCTGCCACACGCCTTCGTCCGGCGGCGGCCAGACCCCCGCATTCGCCACCAGCACGTCCAGTCGCCCCAGGGCCTTCACCGCGGCGGGGACCAGTGCATCTACGTCGGACTCGGATGTCAGGTCCGCGCGCAGCGCCGCTCCTCCCAGCTCCTTCGCCAGCGACTCGGCCTTGTCCGCGCTCCGGTGGTAGTGCACCGCCACCTTCGCCCCCTCCTCCGCGAAGGCTCGCACCACCGCGCTCCCGATTCCTCCCGCTCCCCCAGTGACGAGGACTCCTTTGCCTCGCAGATCCGTTTCCATGGTGTCTTGGGTTCCTCAGTGGTGCGTGGGTCCGGGGTCACGGGCTCTCGAGTCGTAGACCCTCACCCCAGCCCTCTCCCAGAGGGAGAGGGAGCTTGAACAGGCTCAACCCGGGGGGCGAGATACCCTCACCCCGTCCCTCTCCCGAAGGGAGAGGGGTGTTTGGGTTTGGTTACGTCAGACGCAGCAGCTTGCGGGCTTCCTGCGGCGTCGCCAGCGTCCGGCCTTTTTCCTTCGCCCTCTTCGCCGCCTCCGCCACCAGCTCCCAGTTGCCCTTCGCCAGCACTCCCTTGGACACGTAGATGTTGTCCTCGAGCCCCACTCGCGCGTTACCCCCTCGCACCGCCGCCAGCTCCACGAACGGCAACTGGTGCCTCCCCACCCCCGCCACCGTCCACGTGCTTCCCTCCGGCAGCGACTTGATCATGAAGTCCAAGGCGTCCTCGCGCGCCGTCAGCGCCCCTGGCACACCCAGCACGAAGTCGAAGTGCCCCGGCAACTCCGCTACTCCCTCCTTCGCCAGTGCACGCGCTTCGTCGACCATCCCCACGTCGAAGCACTCGAACTCCGGCCGGAGCCCCAGCGCCTTGATGCGTCTCGCGATGTCTCGCACCAGCGGACGCGGGTTCCAGAACACCTCGTCCCCGAAGTTCACCGTGCCCGTCGTCAGCGTCGCCATGTCCGGGCGATCCTCACCCGTCAGCCGCAGTCCGCCGCAGCGCTCGTCCACGTCCATCCCCACCGCTCCGCCCGTGGACACCTGGATGAGCACGTCCGTCCTCTTGCGGATGGCCCGGATCGCCGCTCGGAACAGCTCCGTGTCCTGCGACGGCTTGCCGTCCGGCGTGCGCACGTGCAGGTGCACCATCGCCGCCCCCGCCTCCCGGCACTTCGCCGCGTCCTCCGCGATCTCCTCCGCGCTGATGGGCAGGTACGGCGTCTGCTCCCGCGTCGTCTCCGCGCCGACCATCGCCGCGGTAATCACCATGGGCGTGTTCATCGCTGGCCTCGCTGTTTGTCCTTCGGCACCACGCACGTCCCGCTCGCCCGGCACACCACCACCGGCTCCGCCAACACGTCCGCAGCAGAGTCGTTCACGTCCGGTCTCGGGCGGATCACCTTGCGCGCCTCGAAGCGCATCTTCCGCGACGTGTTGCCCGTCTGGATGATCTCCCCTTCCGCCTCGATGAAGTCCCCGGCGTACACCGGCGCCAGGAACTCCACCGAGTCGTACGCACGGAACAGCCCCTCGTCCCCGTCCAGGCGGATGCACAGCTCCGTGGCCACGTCGCCGAACAACCCCAGCATCCGCGCCCCGTCCACCAGGTTCCCACCGTAGTGCGCGTCGTGGCTGCTCATGCGCAGCCGGATGACCGCCTTCACGTTGCTCATTGCGGCTCCCCCTCCCAGTGCACGTTCTTCGCCTCCTTGCCCTCCTTCTGGAGGACCTGGTGCACGATGTAGTTGGCCACGTCCGAGGGCTTCGTCCCCGGGCCGAAGCCCGCGTCGAAGCCCAGATCCAACGCCAGCTTGTGGTCCACTCGCGGCCCGCCCAGCAGCAGCAGCGTCTTCCCGTGGATGCCCGCAGCCTTGGCCGCATCGATGAACTGGCGCGAGTTGTCCTTGTGCACGTCCCGCTGGGTGACCACCTGTGACACGAGGATCGCGTCCGCGTTGCGCGCCATGGCCCTCTTGATGAGGTCCTCGTTCGGCACCTGGCTGCCCAGGTTGTGGGCCTCGAACCAGGGATAGCGCTCCAGGCCGTAGTCGCCCGCATACCCCTTCATGTTGAGGATGGCGTCGATACCCACCGTGTGCGTGTCCGTTCCCGTGCACGCGCCGAACACCACGATGCGCCGGCCCACCTTGTCCTTGATGAGCCCGTTGAGGTCGTCGAACCCGAGCTTCTTCACCACCACCTCGGGCACGTCGATCTCCGAGTAGTCCAGAGACTGCGGCGTGCGCGCGTACACGATGAAGAAGGTGTACGTGTCGGCGGCGCGCTCGGCGGCGGCCACCTTCACGTCCGTGAACCCCATCTTCCGCGCCAGCACCGCGGCGGCCTCCTTGGCCTTCTCCGACAACGGCACCGGCAGCGTGAACGACAGCTGCACCACCCCGTCATCGCGCCGGTCTCCGTAGGGACGGATGATCTGCTTCGTCGGCTTCGTCGCCATGGCGCCTACTTCCCCTTCTTCCCCGCCGGGGGCTTCGCGTACGCGATGCTGTTGGCCACCTTCGCCGACAGCGCCTCGAAGCGGTCCTTCTGCTTCGTGTCCATGTGGAAGACGAGCGACCACGTGGTCTTCCCGTCACACCCCACGTACGTCACCGTCTCCACCGACTCCGCGCCATCCGGCGTCGTGTCCGTGTCCACCCGCCGCGCCGCCGGGGCCTTGCCGAGCTTCAACTTCTGCCAGCCCTTCTCGTTCCCCATGGCGCCCAGCACCTTGTCCAGGCACACCTGCGGCTTCATCCCCGCCGTCTGCACCGCCCCCACATCCACCAGCAGGTACGCGCCCCCGGACGGGTCGTCGAAGCGCTGCGTGCCGTCCGCCTCGGACTGCTTCCACTCGGCGGGCACCTGCAACGCCAGCGTCTTCACCTCGTACTTCTTCAGCGCCTCCGCCGGCTCCCCGGCGGTGAGCACCATCACCAGCAGCGAGCCGAGCATCACAGTGCCTCCAGCATGTCCTGGAACGGGTTGAAGTAATCCGGCGCCTTCTCCAGCACGCCCTCGAGCCCCTTGCCACCCGTCTCCGTGCGCTTCACGTCGCCGAAGTGGCCCCGGCCGATGGCCGCCACCATGCCGTCCTTCTGGCACTCCTCCAGCAACTCCATCGCCTTGGCGAACACCTCGCGCGCGCGGTTGGCGATCTTCCCGTCCTCGCGCACGGTGAACTCCTCGTCGATGCCCTTGGCCGCCTTGTAGATGTAGCTGGCCGCCTTGAGCGCCACGTACCGGTCCGCCAACAGCGGCGTGTGCATGGCCTCGGTCATCATCCCCAGCAGCTGGATGCCCTGCCGCGTCCAGATGGCCACCAGGTCCGCCATCACGTCGTACGCGTGGCTGAAGAAGATGTCCGTCTCCTTGTGCTTGGTGGGCGGCATGTACTTCAGCGGCGCGTTGGGGAAGCACCGGCGCACCAGCATCGCCTGCGACAGCTCCAACAGCAGCGTGTCCGCCCGGTACGGGTCGATCTCGTACGAGTGCCCCAGCCCCAGCTGCCAGTCCTTCAGCCCCGCGCGCTTGGCGAACGTCTCGTTGATGAACTGGCTGGCGATGACCGTGTGCGCCGCGTCGTACGCGTCCGCCGTGGTGATGTAGTTGTCCTCGCCCGTGTTGATGATGATGCCGGCCAGGGCGCAGATGCGGCGGCTGAAGTACTGGTCGATGAACGTGCGCCGCATGTTGATGTCCCGGAACAGGATTCCGTACATCGCGTCGTTGAGCAGCATGTCCAGCCGCTCGTAGGCCGCGGCGAAGGCGATCTCCGCCATGCACAGGCCCGACGAGTAGTTCGTCAGCTGGATGTAGCGCTTGAGCTTGCGGCTCTCGTCATCCAGGGCCTCGCGCATGATGCGGAAGTTCTCCTGGGTGGCGTACGTGCCGCCGTAGCCCTCGGTGGTCGCCCCGTGGGGCACGTAGTCCAGCAGCGACTGCGCCGTGGAGCGGATGACCGCGATGATGTCCGCGCCCGCCTGCGCCGCCGCCCGCGCCTGGTCCACGTCGTCGTAGATGTTGCCCGTGGCCACGATGACGTACTTGTGCGGCGCCGGAGCGCTTCCCAGCTCCTTGCGCAGCGCGTCACGCTGGGCGATGCGGGACTTGAGATCGTCCATGGCCGCCTGGGCCTCGGCCTGCACCTCCTCGCGCAGGTTGTGCTCCATCTCCGGCGAGAGGGGCCCCAGCTTCTCCGCTGGCAGCGCGGTCAGGCGCTCCACGGCCTCCAGCGGACTGCGGGCGCCCAGCTGCAGGGCACGGCCGTACCAATACGCCGCTCCCCTGTTCAGCACCCCGGCGGCCTTGAGCCGGTCCACCATCAGGTTGGCGAGTGGCACGCCTCCGGGGCCGGCATCCGCGATGCCGAAGAAGCGCAGCACGGTGCGCTCGATGGAGACAGTGGTGTGGCGGCGGATGAGCTCGAAGATGGGCTCGGTGATGTCCTCCGCCAGCTTGCGCGCGCGAACGATCTGCGCGTCTTCGATGAACGGTCCTGGCATGTCGGCACCTTACTATACGTAACGCGTTTCGAAGAGGCGGCGCAGGGCCGGCTCCGCGCGCAGCAGCTCCAGGGTGAAGTCCGCGTGCCCCGGCACGTAACCGCTGCCCACCACCATGGTGACGTCCTTGCCCACGCCCTCGGCGCCCAGCGCCGCGGCGGTGAAGCTCGTCGCCATGGAGAAGAAGATGACCGTTCCCCCGTCCTTCGCGCTGAGGATGGACGCCATCTCCGTGTTGCCCACCGAGGCGCAATTGATCACCAGATCACACAACGCCCCATCCGTCGCCCGCGACACGGCCTCCATCACGTCCACGGCCTGGGTCGCGTCCACCTTCAGGGTCACATCGCACAGGTCGATGCCCTTCAAGGTGGCGAGCGCCTGCTCGGAGATGTCGAGTGCGAGCAGCCGGCCTTGACCCTTCAGGCTGCGCCGCGCCTGCGCCAGGCACAGCGCCCCGCTCTTGCCCGCCCCCAGCACCCCCACCGTCATCCCCGGGCGCAACCACCGGGCCACCAGGGCCGGCGCGCCCGCGACGTCGAGCGCCGCCAGCGCCAGCGTGTCCGGCATGTCCGAGGGCAGCTTCGCGTAGAGGCCCGTGGCGAAGAGGATGGCCGAGCCGCGGATGTCCACCCGGTCGATGGAGGGGTGCACGGCCTTCACCTCGTCGATGACGAGCGGCGTCAGGCTGAGGCTCACCAGCGTGGCGATGCGGTCGCCCGGCTGGAGCTCGCCGCGCGCCGGGTGCTTCGGACCGATCTCCTTCACCCGGCCGATGAGCATGCCGCCCGAGCCCGTCACCGGGTTCTGCATCTTGCCCCGCTCGCGGACGATCTCCTGCACGCGCGCGGCGATGCGCGCCGGCTCCGCGCCCACCTCGTCCTTGATCTGCTTGAACGAGGCGGCGTCGATGTTGAGGCTCTCCACGTCGATGAGGAGCTCGGCCTCCCGGCAGGGCAGCGACGGATCCAACTTGCGCGCCCGCTGGGGCAGCACGCCCTTCTCCCCGACGACGCGGGACAGTCCGTAGCGGTCGATACTCATGGCTCTGTCTCCAGGCCGCGGGTGCGCATGGTCCCCACCCGCGCGAATGCACGGGTAGCCTCTACCCGGGCGAACGTTGGAGCGCCAGAGACATCGTCACCAGGACGTCACGGCGAAGGCACGAGTGCGGGGACAACGCCCCGCGTCATCGTGCCCCCGCTGCCCGCTACTCGAGCGCGAGCCTCGGGCCGAGCACCGCCAGCGAGCGTTCGAAGCGGTAGTTGACGCCCGTGTGCCCGTCCTCGAACTCCTCGTGGATGAGCTCGGTGCCGCTGGGCTTGAGGTCCTCGGCGATCATCCGGGCGCCCCAGCGCAGGTTGAACTCGTCGCGGGTGCCGCAGTCGATGTAGACGGTCTTCAGCTTGCGGAACGCGTCCACGAACTTGGGCACGAAGCGCACCGGATCGTGCACCAGCCAGCGGTTCCACACATCGAGCTTCAGGCGGCCCGTCTGCTGATCGAAGGGCAGCTCCAGGTTGAGCGGCTCGCCCTTCTTCGGCGAGTACGCCGCGGCCATGGCCAGCGCGTTGATGACGGTGAAGTCATCGCCGCGGGCCTTGGTGTCGCGGGCGCGCCGGACGAAGTCCTGGTACCACGCCTCCACCCCCCCCGCCTTGAGCAGCGCCGCGGCCACCTTGGGGAGATCCGGCAGGTAGCAGTACTCGAAGTAGGCGTCCGGCGACTGGGCGCTCAGGTGCGAGAAGATCTCCGGGTGGTAGCGGCCCATCACCAGCGCGCCGTACCCGCCCGAGCTGTGCCCCACCACCGCACGCGCCGCCGGCTTGGGCAGCGTGCGGTACGTGCGGTCCACGAAGCCCACCACGTCCTTGACCAGGAAGTCCCGGTAACGGCCGATCGCATCGCTGTTCACCCACTGGCTGCCGCCCAGCGACGTCCAGCCATCCGGGAACACGCCGATGACCGGAGGAATCGTGCCCGCCGCGACGAGCGCGTCCAGGCGCTCGGGGACACTCACCGAGAACGCCGAGAAGTTCGTCCACGACTTGCCACTGTTGGAGAACGCGTTGAGGAAGTACACCACCGGGTAGCGGCGCGCCCCCTGCGCGTAGCCAGGGGGCAGGTACACCGTCAGCTGCCGCCGCGCCGGATCCCCCAACGGGTTGGACTCCAGCGCCGGTGAGTGCATCTCCTGCGTCTCGAGGACTCCCTTCATCCGTAGCCCCCTCCCAGGGACTCCCTAGGTCAGCCTCGCTGCCCGGGTTGCTTGCCGAAGAACTTCATCACCTGTTGCAGGTCCTCCCACGCCTTCTTCTTCTCCGCCGGTTGGCGCAGCAGATAGGCCGGGTGGAAGGTGGGCATCAGCTTGATGCCCTCGTACTCGCGCCACTGACCCCGCATCCGGGTGATGGGCGTGGTGTCCCGCAGCAGCGTCTGCGCCGCGAACTTGCCCAGCGCGACGATCGCCTTGGGCCGCACCGCCTGGAGTTGCGCGCGCAGGAACGGCTCGCACGCAGTCACCTCGTCCGGCTCGGGATTGCGGTTGCCCGGCGGCCGGCACTTCACCACGTTGCAGATGTAGACCAGGTCGCGGTTGTAGCCCATCGCCTCGATCATCTTCGTCAGCAGCTGGCCCGCCGCGCCCACGAAGGGCACTCCCTGCACGTCTTCATCCGCCCCGGGGCCCTCGCCCACGAAGACCAGCTCCGCTCGCGGGTTGCCCGAGCCGAAGACGATGTTCTTGCGCCCACTGCACAGCTTGCAGCGGCGGCAGTCCCCCAGCTCGCGGCGGATCTGATCCAGCGTCGGCCGCTCGCCTTCCACCACCCCCGGCAGCGCGCCCGCGAACGGACGCGACTGAGGGGGAACCTCGAGCAGCGTCTCCGGCGAGGGCGCCGCGCGAGGCATCGCCGGGCGCGCGGCCATGGGGCGCTCGGGCTCCGGAGACGGGGCTCTGGGGGCCGGGGCTGGCTGTGGCGCGGGCACTGGCGGCGAAGGCTGCGCGGCCTTCGCGGCCGGTGGGCGCGCCAGGGCCTGGGGACGCGGAAGTCCCGCGCCTCTCAGCTCGGCGGCCAGACGTGCATCCACCTGAAGTACCCGCCCACCGTCCTCCTCCTGCCAGAGAAGGTGGCGGCGCAGATCCTCCAGCACTTCGCTCAACTCCTGCGAGGTCTCGGGGGCTTCGCTCACGGTGGCCATGGGTTTATGGGTACAGGGGACTCGGTTCAACCGCCTGACGGGTAGGGAGTCCGTACGCTTACCCCAGGGGCGAGTACAGCGCCACGGCGGAAATTCACGAGGGGCAGCCTGGGCGCGCTCCCACGTGGAGAGTAGACGCTCTAGGGTGGATGAGTTACTGTCATTCCGCGTTAATCTCGGTTTACCCAAAGATTGAGAAAGTAGGCGTCTTGGGCCTGACCGCTGATCGATTGCACCCCCAACATCGACCCTTCAACAAGAATGACCATGAGCAAACTCAAGACGTGTGGCCTCGCAGTGGTTGCAATCGCTTTCAGCGCGTGCGGTCCCGGCCAGGAAGGCGCGGAGCAGACCGTGAGCGGAGCCGAGCTCGGGCAGCTCGAGGCGAAGGTGACGAAGGCCATTTCGGGTACGACCTGCGTCGTCGAGGCGACCGATCCCTACAAGTACGACAGCGGTCCGTACGCGAACATGATCAGCGCGCAGGCATCTGTCTGGGACTGCGAAGAGGAGTATCCGATCATCTATGTGTGCTCGATCCTGGAGAAGAAGTCGGTGAGCAGCACGGGCACCGTCACCTGGACGGCCGTGCCGGGCAGCCGCAGCTGCTACCCCGAGACGAACACCGACTTCGGCGGGCAGACGGCGACTCCGACGGCCTACAGCGCGGGGGTCTACCGCCAGCGCGCGCAGGCGGCGATCAAGCTCAACGCGACGACGTGGACTCCGGCGCAGCCGTCGACCTGCAGCACGCTGGCCAACGACGTTCCGTGCGTGTTCACCTCGGTGGTGTCCGCCAACACCCCGCTGTGATTCGAGCAGTCCGGACGTGATGCCTGGACGGTCCGGCCCGCGCCTCGAGCGCGGGCCAGACCTGTCCGAGAGGTACCGGGCTACTTCTTCTTCGCGGCGGCGGGCTTGACGGCGGGAGCCGGCGCCGGGGCCGCCTTCTTCACCGAGGCGGCCACCACCGCGGACGGGGCCTGCTCGGCGGGCGCGAGGACGATCTCGATGCGCCGGTTGAGGCTGCGTCCATCCGCCGTCTGGTTGGAGGCGATGGGCTGGTACTCGCCGTAGCCGAGCGCGGAGAGCATCGTGGGCGGAACGCCCTGCTCCTGGAGCAGCTGCACGACCACGAGCGCGCGGGTGGTGGACAGCTCCCAGTTCGAGGCGAACTCACCCTTCGAGTCCACCGGCACGTTGTCCGTGTGGCCCTCGACGCGGATGAGCTTCCCCTCCACGTCCTTGAGCGCCTGCGCCACCTTCTCCAGCGCCGCCTGGCCTTCCTTGTTGAGCTTCGTGCTGCCGGAGGAGAAGAGGATCTTGTCCTTCATCTTCACCACCATCCGGCCCTTCAGCTCGGACAGCTCGATCTTCCCGGTCTTGATCTCGTCCTTGAGGCTCTTGGCGAGGTTCTCGTACTCGGTGGACTTCTTCTCGAGCGCCTCCTTGGCCGCGGCGAGCTTCTCGGTGCTGCGGGACAGTTCCTGGTTGAGCGCCGACAGCTCGTCCACGCGTTTGCGCAGCGCGCGGCGCTCGGCATCACTTTGGGCGAGCGAGGACTCCAACTCCGCCCGCTCCTTCTCCGCGGCTTCGGCGGCGGTCGCGCTCTCGGCGAGCTTCTGCTCCAGGGCCTTCGCCCGCTCCGCCTCGGTGCTGTACTGCTGTTTGAGGCTGCTCGCCTCCGCCGACTTCGAATCAAACGCTTTCTGGGAAACGCAGCCGACCAACGGAACCAGCAGAAGGACACACCAACGCAGACGCATTCGAGGCTCCTTGGGGTTGAAAGAGCCCCCTATATACATCCGAGCCTTTGCGTTGGAGAGGGAGCACGTTCCCCACCTGAGGAGTCGAAGGTGCGGAAACACGACGGTGACACGCGAAAACTCTATCTCCCTGGCTGGGTTTCACTTCGGGAGGAGATTTCCGACGAGCTCCAGGATGGTGCGAGCCACCTCCCGCTTCGTCCCGGACAGCTCGCGTTGTTGGCCGTCCCGCGTCAGCACCGTCACCCGGTTCGTGTCCACGCCGAAGCCCGCTCCCGGGGCCGTCACGTCGTTGGCCACGATCGCGTCCAGTCCCTTGCGCTCCAGCTTCTCGCGCGCGTACTCCACCACCCGCTGAGTCTCCGCCGCGAACCCCACCAGCACCGGCCGTCGCGCCCGCCCTGACACCCGGCGTGAGGCCTCGGCCAGCACGTCCGGCGTACGCACCAGCGTCAGCGTCTCCGGCCCCTCCGACTTCTTCACCTTCTGCGCCTCGCGTGTCTGCGGCTTCCAGTCACTCACCGCCGCCGATGCGATGAAGCAGTCCACTTCCTCCACCCTCGCCAGCACCTCGCGCGCCATGTCCTCCGCGCTCACCACGTCCACCACCTCGAGCCCGCTCCGATCCACTTCGCCCACCGGGCCCAGCACCACCGTCACCCGCGCCCCCAGCGCCCTCGCCGCCTCCGCCAGCGCCAGCCCCATCTTCCCCGTCGACGGGTTGGAGATGAACCGCACTGGATCCAGGTACTCGCGCGTGGGCCCCGCCGTGATGAGCACCCGCCGCCCCGCCAGCGGTCCCGCCGCGAAGAGCCTCGCCGCCGCCTCCACGATGTCCCGCACCTCCGCCAGCCGCCCCGACCCCACGTCCCCGCATGCGAGCAGCCCCGCTCCAGGGCCCACCACGTGGATGCGCGGTGAGGCGATCAGCGCCTCCACGTTCTCCCGCGTCCGCTCGTTCTCCCACATGGCCACGTTCATCGCGGGCGCCAGCAGCACCGGCCCCTTGAACGCCAGCAACGACGTCGTCACCGCGTCGTTCCCCATCCCCGCACGGATGCGCGCCAGCAGATCCGCCGTCGCCGGTGCCACCACGTACAGCTCCGCCCAGCGCGCCAGATCCAAGTGCCCGAAGTTCCCCTCCTGCGACGGGTCGAAGTAGTCCGTCAGCACCGGGTGCCCGCTGAGCGCCTGGAAGGTGAGCGGCGTGACGAACTCCTTCGCCGCCGAGGTCATTGCCACTCGCACCTGCGCTCCGGCACGCCCCAGCTCGCGCACCAGCTCACACGCCTTGTACGCCGCGATGCCGCCACCGACGCCGATGATTATCCGGCGCCCCTGCAGAGCCGAAGCTTCCATGAGGGCTTCCTTATGCTCGCGGGGACGGGCTCGCAACCACAGTGGGGGTACGGGCGGCGATACCCTCACCCCAGCCCTCTCCCAGAGGGAGAGGGGGCATTCACGGATCCAGCACCAGGTCTCCCGCGGCCGGCAGTTGGACCGCGCGCACCACCGGTGGCTCCGCCGACTCCATGTGGAAGTGGCCCCACACCACCGTGTAGCGCCCTGGTGGTAATCCCTGCAGCGTCACCCGCTCCCCGGGCGGTTGGTAGAGGAGTTGACCGTAGCTGGCTCGCATCAGCTCCCTCGGCGGGTTGCCCACCGCTCCCACGTCCCCCGCCACCACCCACAGCGCCTTGCCCCGCTCGGGCTTGAGCTGCACCGTCAGCGAGGCCGTCCCCGGCGCCGGTCCGAAGTCCAGCCGCTGCTCCCCTCCCGCCACCCGCACCACCAGCGCCGGCTCCCCGGAGAACTCGCGCGCCACGCCCAGCGCGAAGCGGTAGTTGCCCGGCGGCACGTCCACGCTGTAGCGCCCGTCCGGCCCCGTGACGATGCTGATGGGCTCGCCCCGGTCCGCGTTCACTCCCTCCAGTTGGAAGCCCGCCGCGGGCGCCCCGTTCGGCTGGTACACCGCTCCGTGGATCCGCGTGGCCGGCTTCAGCACCAGCTCCACCGCCGCCGTTGTCTCGCGCGAGGCCTGTACCGATGCGCTCAGCCTCCCCTTGCGTGCCGACACGGTGAACTTCGCCACGAAGGAGGGGGCCGGCAGCGTGAAGCGCCCGTCCGGCCCCGTCATCACCGACTCCTCGCACGCATCACACCCCACCACCGCGTCCGCCACCGGCCCGCCCCCCTCCTCCCGCACCAGTCCCGTCACCGTGGGCGCCCGCTCCAGCACCAGGTCCCCCAGGTCCGGCTGCACCGGCTTGTCCACCATCAGTGGCTCGAAGCCCGGCGCCTCCACCGCCACGATGACCCGGTCTCCCGCCGTGGGCAGCGCCAGCTCGAAGCGTCCGTCCGCGCTCGTCACGTCGTGCTCGTCCAGCCGGTAGCGCCGCACCGGAGAGCCGTCCTCGGCCACCACCCGGCCACGGAACGTGGTCCGCGCCTCCAGCACCACCCGCACCGGGTCTCCTCCGGCCGTGGTCTGCTGGTGCTCGCGCTGGTCGTACCCCGGGTGCCGTGCCTCCACCAGGTAGGGCCGTCCGGGCTTCAGCGCGCGCACCTCGAAGTGTCCCTGGGCATCCGTCGTCACCGGCTCCGCCGTGCGCGGCAGCACCGCCACCGAGGCTCCCGCCACCGGCGCGCCCCGCGTGTCCACCACCTCGCCGCGGATCGACGCCCCGGGCGCGAGCGACACCGTCTCCTTCTGTGTCTGCCCATCCACCACCGTCACCTTCCTCGGCTCCGAGGCCAGGTAGTCCCGGTGCGTGGCCACCATCAAGTACGTCCCCTCCGGCAGCCCGCGCATGGGCACCATGCCGTCCGGCCCGGAGGAGCTGTCGCTGCGGAAGACGCCCTCGTTGTCCAGCCACAACAACACGTCCGCGCCCTCCACCCGGCGCCCCTCCGACATCACCGTCACCTCGAGCGCCGCCCGGGGCTCCAGCCCCAGCTTCACGCCCTCGGCCGGAGCCGTCACCTTCACCTGCCCGCCACCCCACTCGGAGTGGTGCGCGTGCAGCTCGTACAGGCCCGGCGTGGGCACCGCCGCCGTGAAGCGGCCGTCCGCGTCCGCCAGCACCGTGTCGCCCGTGGGCTGCACCAGCACCGACACGTTGGGCGCGGGCCGGTCGTACTGGTCCAGCACCTGCCCGGAGATCATCGTGGCGCGCGCCAGCTCCAGCTCCAGCTCCGTCTCGCCCTGCTTCACCTTCGCCGGCAGCTGCGCGTCCTTGTAGCCCTTCGCGCGGCCCTCCAGCACGTAGTCGCCCACGGCCACCGGACCGAACTGCACCAGCTCTCCCGTGGAGGGCTTCTGCGACTGCAGGGGCTGGCCCCGGATGGAGCGCAGCACCAGCTCCGGCGAGGGCACCGGCTCTCCCGCCTCGTCCACCACGGTGACGAGCAGCGTGCCCGCCTCCTCCAGCTCGAGCGTCACCTGCGTGAGGCGCTCGCTCAGCGTGAGGGTGCGCGGCGTGGCCCCCAGCTTCCCGGCCTCGGCCGTCACCACCAGCTCGTCCGGGTACAGGCCCTCGAAGCGCGCCACTCCGCTCTCGGCGCGAGCCTCCCGCGCGAGGTGGTCCGCCTTCAGCCGCACCGTGGCCGCCATGGGCGCCCCGTTCCGGGTGACGCGCACCTCCAGCGTCCGCGAGGGCTCCAGCCGCAGCCGCACCGGCTGGGGACCCGCCTCCACCTGCGACTCCACCGCCGGGAGGAAGCCGGCCGCCGTGGCCAGCACGTAGAAGGGCCCCTCGCCCAGCCCGGACAGGGTGAAGGCGCCATCCGGCCCCGCCACCGCCTCGGATTGCAGCGGCACCTTGCGCGACACCGCGTGCACGCGCGCCCCCGGCACCGGCCGGCCCGCGTCGTCCACCACCTGCCCGCCGATGCTCCGCAGCGGAGGCAGATACAGGTCCACCGGCTCACCCGGGGCCGCGCGCTCGCGCATGGCCGCGCCGAAGCCCTCCGCCCGGGCCCACACGGAGAAGGACACCCCGGCCAGGCGCTCGAAGCGGAAGCGCCCCTGCGCGTCCGTGCGCTCGGTGGCCTTCGGTTGGAGGAAGCCGCGCGCCTGCTCGAAGAAGGCCAGCGCGTGCAGGCCGCTCTCCCGCGCCTCGCAGGCCAGCAGGGCCTGCCCGCACTCGTCACAGCGCACCGAGGTCAGCGTCTTCTGCGCGCTCGCGGCGAGGAAGACCTCCGCCCCCGCCACGGGCCTGCCGGCGGAATCCAGCACCCGCCCGGTGAGGGTGAGACCCTCGGCCGCGCCGGAGGACACCTCCACCGACTCGAACTCGGGGAGAGCACGCGCCGCGGACGCATCCACGGCGGAGAGCGACAGCGGAGGTGGCGTGCCCCGAGGCCACAGCACCGCCACCGCCACGACGACCAGGGCGGATGCCGCCCCTATGACGAGCCATTTGCGCATCGGACGGCGCGGGACGTTACCCCCGCGACCGGCCTGCCAACCGACATTCTTGGCCGTTCATTCCGCCAAGTCGTCCGCCCGACGTCTTCCGGGCGGACGGGAAAGGCTCACTCCTCGGCGAAAGGCTGGATGGCCTGCGCCACCGCCAGCTCCTGCCGGGCCTCGCTCAGCTCCGAGTTGGTGGCCCTCAGCCGGTCCGACAGCACCTGGACGAAGCTCCAGAGCATCTTCACCGCCAGGATGGACTCCCGCTTCATCAGGCCCATCAGGTCCGAACGGGAGATGACCATGGTGCGCGTGGGCTCGACCGCCCGCACGGTGGCCGAGCGGGGCGCGTTGTCGATGAGGCCCATCTCGCCGAAGTGCCCGCCGGGCCGCAGCTCGGCGATCTCCACCCCGCTCTTCTCGATGACCACCCGGCCGCGGATGACCACGAAGAGCTCCTCGCCCGGCTGGCCCTCCACGACGATCTCCCTGCCGGCCGGGAAGGTGCGCGTGGTGGCGATGGACAGCACCGCCGTCTGCTCCTTGTAGGTGAGGTGGCGGAAGAGCGGAATCTTGCGCAGCGCCTCCATGCGGCTCTGCGCCTCGGAGGTCTCCGCCTCCATCGTCCCCTCGCCGGAGACCTTCACCACCACGGCGGTGATGTTGTCCTTGCCGCCGCGCTCGTTGGCCAGGTCCACGAACTTCTTGGGCAGCTCCGGCGGAGCCATGCCCTGGACGAGCGGGAGCACCTCGTCATCATCCAGATAGCCGTGCAGGCCGTCCGAGCACAGCAGGAAGAGGTCGCCCGGGAAGAGATCGACGATAAGGGTGTCGACCTGGACGGACTCCTGGATACCCACGGCGCGCGTAATCACGTTGCGGTACTGCGAGGTGGCGGCCTGATCCTTGGTGATGGTGCCGGCCTTGAGCTGGGCGGCCACCAGGGTGTGGTCCTCGGTGAGCCGGTGGCACTGACCGTGGCGCACCAGGTAGACGCGGCTGTCACCCACGTGGCCGATGACGCCCTTGTTGCCGCTGACGGCCAGGCACACGAAGGTGGTGCCCATGCCGCGCTTGCTCGGGTCGGACAGGGCCATGCGGAAGATGTCCGCGCAGGCGCGCTGGATGGCCACTTCCATCAGGGCCTGGGCCGCGTTGCGGCTGTCCTGACTGGGGTTGGTGCTCAGGTCCTTGAGCAGGTGGCGGTTGGAGGCCATGTGCTGGCGCACGACCTCGGTCGCTCGGGCGCTGGCCACCTCTCCGGCCGCATGGCCTCCCATACCGTCGGCCACGATGAACAGGCCGAGCGAGGCGTCCACGAGCATCGAGTCTTCATTGTGCTGCCGCTTCCGGCCTACGTCGGTCAGGCCGAACGCCTCTGTGGTCAATGGCACCGCGAACGCTCCCTGTTCCCTGAGAGGGGTGAATCACACGTTACGAAGCCCGTGGAAGGGCTGACAAGATCACGGCCCCAGCCGCCGGGCGAGCACCTTGGTGAAGCCGCTCGCCAGGTAGAAGGTGACCTCCACCTGGCCGAAGCGCAGGCGAGTACCGTCCACCACCGGGGACGGGCGTCGGGGGGTCAACCTCACCCCGCCCACGAACGAGCCGTTCTTCGAGCCCGCGTCCGTGAGGACGAAGCGACCATCGGGCTCGCGCTGGAACCAGGCGTGGAAGCGCGACACGGTGCCATCGTCGAGCACCACGTCGTTGTTCCCCGTGCGCCCCACGGTGATGCCGCGGCCGAAGGCGTTCTCTTGATTCTTGGTGACGGGGAAGACGATGGGCTCGCCCACGCCCAGCATCGGGGTGGACACGTTGGTGAGCGTGCGGAAGTGGTGGAGCTCCTCGTCCTCATCCGCGGGCATCTGCGCCAACGCCGGCATGGGCGAGAACACGAGCAACGCCGGCGGCAGCGCGCGCTCGTACTCCGCCCGCTCGCGCTGGAAGCGGCTGATGTGGAGGCTGAGAAGCTCGACCATTCGGTACGCACTTCACCCCACCCGGGGGGTCGGGGTCCAGAGGCGCCTAGCGCCAGTCCGCGTACAGCCCGAACTGCGGGCCGCCCGTATAAGGACGGGCCAGGCTCGTCCGCCTGTAGTTGTAGAGGTCACCATACCCTACCACCACGCCCAGGGAGACAGGACCGAAGCGGTAGCCCACCTGCGCCCGACCATCCAGCAGCCCCACGAAGTAGGACTCTTGCGCCTTGGAGCCTCCACGGAAGCGAGCGCCGTACCAGGCGGGGCCGGTGCCCAGCTGGAAGCCCCACTCCAGACCGGACGAGCTCCGGCTGCGGTATCCCACCCCGAGCACCAGCGAGTAGAGCTGGAGCGACGTCATGGGCACGGAGGAGCCCTCGACGACGGTGTCCGGCTTGACCGCGGCGAAGGCGGCCATGGGCTCGATGAGCAGGGCGAGCACATCCCTGTAGCCCTGGTAGAACACCAGCTCCCACTGGACGCGCGCCTGGGGGAGGATGGCCAGCTGCTCCTCGTGCTCACGGATGTAGGTGCCCAGGAAGGCACTCCGGGGCAGCCAGGGCGGGGTGGACGAGGCCGACGAGGACGGACCGCGCGTCTGGGCCGAGGCGGAAACGGACAGACACAGAGTGAACAAGAGCCAGGGGACGAAGCGACGATTCATGACGATTCCTTACCTCGCCACCGGTGGGGGTGTGTCAAGCGCTTGTCAACGAAGTCTCCCGTTGGCTATAGCACCCCTCCCCCCACGCCGTACGTGAGGGCTCAAGGAGTCATCTCCCACCATGCCCAGTGCGTCAGTGCGTACAGGCAACACCCGGAAGCGTCCCGTGAAGACCGACGCGTTGGTCCGAGAGGCGGCGGCAGCCGCCACGGGCCTGTTGGATCAGAGCGAGCGCGTTCTGGTCGTCTACGACGAGGGAGGGGCGACCCTCTACTACGAGTCGGACGACGCGGAGGATGGAATAGGCCGCCGCAAATTGTCTCGCGCATCCTGAAGTGAAGTGGCGCGCCGGCTGCGCCGCCCGGAGCCCTGGACCGTACGTCTCCGGCACGTCCCGACCTGGCCGATGCCCACCCCGAGCCCCCGCTCGGTCCCGCCGAGAAGCGCCGCCACGGGGAGCGGCGCATCGGCCCCTTCGCCGGCCCTCCTGTTCCCCAGGCAGCGAAATCTCCTCGAAGCTCCGGACCCGGCCGCCAAGGCCCCGTTCGCCGAGGACGTCTTCTCGACAAGCCCACGTGCTCGGCACCATCCACCAGTCCCCGGCCCGAGTGTGTCGATAACCCCACACAGCGAAGGACGAGTGCAATCAAACGGACAGCACCGTTACCTGCTGCCTCAAGCAGAACCCCGGCCAGTACGAGAAGTGCGGTGCGACGCCACCAACGCAGCAGCAGCCGTCCCCTGCTGAGACGAAACCGATTCCGACGGAGGCTCAACCCCGCCGCCCACCGCCGCTCATTGATGTTTCCGATAACGATGACGAGCCACTGCCAAAGCTGTTTCGACCTATGCAGGAAGAAGAGGTACTGGCCTTGGAGTGCCAACGGCAAGCGGTGCCCGGGAGGATGAGTCATGAAGCCCTCACGGGAGTTGTTCTGGCAGCGGATCGTCAAGGAACGCCACGATACCTTCATGGCCTTCGGCCCGGGCTCCGATGGGGTTCCCTTCGAAATGGCGGAGCGCGAGTACCTGGCCCTCCAGAAAAAGCTACTGGATGGAGCGCGGATGGAGTGGGAGCGGCGGCACATCAAGAGGCTGATCGCCCATGATATCTTGAACGTCGCGCATCCCCGCGCGAAGCGTTGGGAGGAGTTCTCGCGGGTGCTGCGTCGCATCGAACGACTCGGCTTCATCGACCTGGACAATCAGGTTCATACCGCCTGCCTCGCCTTGTTGTGGGTGTCGAGCCACGACCGGGACCGAGCACCAATGGCCTGGGAGATGATGGAGGACGCAGAGCGCCGGTTGCGCCGCATCCGGCAGGGTCACTTCCGGCGGAAGGAGGGCCTGGATGCCATCGCCAGTGTCAAACAGCAGGTGGCCAAGAAGGGCCTGACACCACCCACACCAACACGGACAGAGTCCAAGCCCAAGGGAACATCACGCCGTCGAGGCACCGAGCGATGAACCCACGTGGCCCCGTGCTGGTGCTCGACCGCCCCGGAATCGGTGCTCGACTTGGCCCGGTGCACGCAATTCCCCCGGCCAGTAGAGGCCCACCACTGGGTGCTCAGCTCAAAGCGGGGCCATGCGCGTCATCATCGGCAGGGCATCACGCCAGGATCTCGATTCCGACCAGGACTCCATCCTGGTCGAAGTCGAACACCACATCGGGGCCCGTGTAGGAACCCATGAGTTCGGCCAGCCTGATCGACTTCGACATCTTGCAGGTCTCACCGGGGTGACTCGGGAGGCGCAAATAGGCCACGTCCTGAGCGTCTTCGGAGACTCGCAGCTCGAAGCGCCCGAGCTTCTTCTTTGAATCGCTCTGCCCCATTACGGCCTCCACTGCAAAACGGTCTGTTCGTGCGGCCCGAGCGGAGTGACGCGGCGGCTACGTGTCTCGTACGTGTACGAACCACTCCGCGCCTCGACCTCGAACAACTTCCGGGCGGCTTCCTGGGGCCGAGTGGAGGGACGAACCTCCCAGGCACGCATCTCCACGGCCTTCTTGAACTCGTCGCCGTTCAAGTTCACCGGCTGGGCACTGGAGCGTGGGGTGAAAACGAGAGTGTCGGCCTGGCCCATGTCCAGGTGCAAGACCCGAGAAGCGGTAGCACACCCGGCGAGGAGCACCAGCAGCACCGCCGTCCAGCCCGGTTTCATGGGAATTTCCCCTGATGGTGACCACCTGATGGGCAGCTACTCCAATTGATTGGTCTGACAACTCCCGGTGTTCGCCGCTCTCGGCCGCCGACTCCCACCCGTTGATGGCGGCGTAGACGCGCTCTACATCACACATGGAGTAGCCCTTGTCGTGGGAGGGCCTTCTCGAGCCAGGCTGGTGGCACCTTGAGGAACCTTTCCACAATGGGAAGGTCCAGGAGGACCGGCGCGTTGCCCGATGTGGTCTCGTCTCCTCGGTGGCCTTGGCCTCCTGGGCACGGGCCACGGCCTCCCCTTCTTCAAAAGCACGCCTTATGGAGTCCCCGCTGGAGTCTCCTGGGAAGTGGGACGGAGCGGGCGGGTGTTCCACTCACCAGGGAGCACGGGAGAGCCGCTCTGAGCGCGAGGACAGGGCTGGCTGGCCGCCCGCCAGAGAGCCGGGCTCACTTCGGCTCACCTATCCTCTTGCAGTGGGGCGCGGGTCCCGCTATGAGAGGGCCCACTTTTTGGCCAGGTAGCTCACCTGGTTAGAGCGGCGGTCTCATAATCCGCAGGTAGTCGGTTCAAGTCCGACCCTGGCCAAGGCCCCGGAGTCACTCTCACGAGTGATTCCGGGGTTTTCTTTTGCCCGGAGCGTCCGGACAGATTCGGAACCCTTCGCCCGAGTGGTAGGCTCCCCAGGGATGTCTGCGTTCGTGTGGAACGTCCAAACCGTTCGAGATCGGGCATGTGGAGCTTTCGTGACGACGAGCGACGCGCACGGCGCCGGGACGGGCTGACCGTCTCGCGTGCGGTGTGCCGATGGCTGCTGCTACTTGGGGGGCTCATGGTGCCCGCCGCGTGCAGTCAATCGCCCGCGGGCTCCAAGCCTGGGACGACCCCCGTACCGTCGTCGGCCCCCACGGCGCCCTCACCGTCTTCCGCGCCCGCCGCGCTCGAGATCAACGGCTTCAACTACACCGACCTGTACATCGACTCCTTCGAGGTGAACGGGCAAGGCGGGGGAAACCTCTACGTCAGTTCGAAGACGAGCGGAGGGGGCGGAAGTGTGTGCTGCGCGAGTTGGACGCCGGGCACCGACGCACCGCTCCCCGTGCGCATCCGGTGGACGCGCGACCGGAAGCGGTGGTGCGAGCAGGAAGTTCCCATCCGCTCGCCAGTGCCCGTGAACCCCCAACACCTCGGTGTGCACTTCTTCCCCGATGGGCACATCGAGGCCGAAATCACTGAAGCCCCCCCACGGCTGAAAATCCAACTGGACCGGGTGCATCCGGAAGAGCGCAAGGCTTCCGGCAACACCGTCCGGGATGAACAGACCTCGAGGTGCCAGGATGGATACTAGGAAGCCCTCCCAGAAGAAGGTCTCCGGGCGGACGCCAGCGCCCTCGGCGCTGCGCCGGGCCGCGAGCATGGTCAAGGCCGGCTCCACCGCGCCCACCCAGCCCAGCACCGACACTGGGCTCAAGACCATCAAGACCCCCGTCGCCGAGCCCCCCACGCGCACACCGGGCCAGTGGCTCAGCTTCTTCTTCGATGGTACCGGCAACAACCAGGATGCGGACCTCGGCACCGAGGAACACAGCAACGTGACGCGGTTGTACCGGGCCCATCTCGGCAACGAGTCGGCGGACCCTGCGTCACCTGGGGTCTTCCGTTTCTACATCCCTGGCATCGGTACGTACTTCAAGGAGGTCAACGACGACGGGGGTGGCACGACGGGGCCCGGCTTCGGCGCCAAGGGCGACGCCCGCCTCGACTGGGCCATGGAGCGGTTCGACAAGACCATTGCCGGCGGCAAGGACAAGATCCACGTTGCCTTGTTCGGCTTCTCACGAGGAGCCACGCTGGCGCGCGCCTTTGCCCGGCGCCTCGCGGAGCGCTGCTCGAACAAGAATGGGACGTGGTACCTCAACGGGACCCAGCGCTCCATCCGCCTGTACTTCATGGGCTTGTTCGACACCGTGGCCTCGGTCGGTCTGCCGACGAGCGTGGACAACTCCTCGCTCGGTGGCATGTTCAGTCTCAAGCTCGCCCTGCTCAACCGCTCGACCGGCAGCGCCTCGCTCTTCAATATTGCCCCGGGCGACACACCGGGGGCCGATCCATCTCCAGGGTTCATTGATGGGCATGCCTCCTGGGCGAGCAACCTCCGCATTCCCAAGATGGTGGAGCGCTGCGTCCACATGGTGGCGGCCCATGAGATCCGCAACTCCTTCCCGCTGGATAGCCTGCTCGACGGGAAGTACTACCCGGCCCATTGCGAGGAGATCGTCTTCCCCGGCAGCCACTCGGACGTGGGAGGCGGCTACCGTCCAGAGGAAGGGGCTCGCGGGATGGCCGCTGGCGCGCACCTCAGCCTGATTCCCCTCAGGCGCATGTATCAAAAGGCGATCCAATCAGGAGTGCCCCTCAATACGGACATGAGATCCGACGCGCTTAAGAGGGACTTCGCGTTCGATATCGCCAGCGCCACTGCCTTCCAAATCTTGGAGAAGCGGTACGCCGCCTACAAGAAGCTCGCGGGAGATGGAGGCGTGTCCCTGGGAACCGCTTTCCTCTCCCACATGAAGCTCTACTACAAGTGGCGCTTCCACAAGATCGCCTTGGACCAGAAAGCTCGAAAGACTGGGATGAGGACGCTGGACGAGCTCCGGCTCCGTCAGACCGAGAAGCAGTGGAACCAGGAGCGCAAGAACCTGGAGAAGAAGAAGGAGGAGCTGTGGACGGAGCTCACGAGCTACCGGATCCAGGCGAAGCCCTTCAGGTCGCGGACGGACGGGGAGATGCCGCGGACGCCACAACAGCAGAGGTACCACCAGCTGGCCAATGCCAAGGAGGACGAGTATCGCAAGCTCGTGGCCAGGCTCGATACCCTTCCTGGCTCGGTCGATGATCTCGTGGACCACATGAAGATCTACGACGAGCAGCTCCTCGCGGACGCGGCGATTCTCAAGCAGCTCTCGAACAAGGGAAAGAACAAGCTCCGGCCCCACTACCAAGCGCTGCTGGACGCCTACGTGGATGAATTCGAGAAGAAGAACGGCCTGAAGGATGCGGAGCTCATCGCGTTCTTCGATGACTACGTCCATGACTCGCTGGCCGGTTTCGCCAGGGACTCCACGCTGCCTTCGGATCCACGCATCATCTACATCGGCGGGGATGAGGAGCTGAAGTACGCCATGAACTCCTCGCAAGCATCCTGGGCCGCGAACACCGGCTGAGACAGGGAGGCGTTCTCTGTCCGTGTGCGTCCGGCTCAGGGGTGGCGTCCGGCCGGGGCCAGCCGGACGAACACCATGCCGCCCACCGGGGTGCGGCCTCCGTAGAAGGACTCGAGCCCCTCGGGCACCACGTTCAGCGCACCGCGCACGCCCACCCCTGGCCGCACCGGCCCCAAGGGGCCGAAGTGGTAGACGTAGCCCAGCATCAGGGCGCCCACATCGAAGACGCCCTCCTCCAGTTCCTCGGGGAGGACCAGGTCGTGCCCCGGCTTCTCCACGTACTCGGCACGCCCGAAGACGACGTGGTGCCCATCCAGGTCCAGGCTGCTCTCCAGGAGGAAGGAGTTGGTGCCCGGGTGCTCCCCCTCCACGTTACGGCCGAAGACGGCCGTGGTCGCCCAGAAGCCTCGCTCCCCGAAGGGCGCATGGTACGTGGCCGACGCGGTGAGCCGATGCACCGGGACGTCCGGTTCGAGCACCTCGGGGCTCTTCAGGTAGCCGTATGAAACCTGCGTGCTGACGCGCGCCGTGGGGTTGGCCGACAGCCGCACGGCGTACGAATCCGGAGTCCGCAGGTCCAGGTCATACCGGTGCTCGTCGGGCTCGCGGCCGTTGAACCAGGAGGCCTCCAGCTTCGCCACCGGTGTGACGAGGCCCGCCGTGAGCACTCCGAAGGAGATGTGCGTGGCGTCCTGCCAGTGGTGACCCAGCGTGGCCAGCGGGTCGTACCAGGCCGACACGCGGTGCGGGAAGGCCACGGGCCCCAGCGCTGGCTCGCCCGCGGGCGCCGCGTAGAGCAGCAGCCCCCAGGTGTCCGTGAAATAGTGGGTGTACGAGAGCGCCAGCTCCATGAAGAGGTCATGCGGATGCTGCCGGTCGTGCAGCGGCTCGTCCCTGTAGGCCTCTCCCGTCTGGAGCAGCAGCGGGTAGCCCCCGTTGGCGCCAGCGGTGAAGGGCTCGGGACTCATCATCACGCTCGCGACGAGCTGCCCCGAGGGCAGTTCCCGGTCCACCATGAGCATCAGCCAGCCTATTCCGGCGAGCGCGCTCTCCCCCCGAGGCCCGCCCTGCACGTCGTAGCCGCCGAAGAGCACGCCCTGGAACATGAGGTTCCACCCCGAGACGTCCCAGTGCAGCATCGACGACGGAATGAGGTCCGGCTGCCAGGCCGTGCCCGAGCCCCGGCGCATCAGCGGAATGTCCCGGAGCGAGCGGACCTCGGGCACCTGCCCTGCCATGCGCCCCCCGTGTCCGGTACCGTGCAGGCCGTGGCCCTCGTGCTCACCCCGGGGCGCGTCCTTGCTGGGAGCCGAGGGCTCGTCATGACCCTCGTGCTCCCCCCCGAGTGCCTGGGCTCCGGCTCCAGCGGGAAGGGCCAGGAGCAGGCAAAGGGACAGGAGGACGATGCGCATATTCCACCTCGCATCCTGGAGACTGATACCTGTCTCCTGAAGATGGGAGGGCTCGGACAACACAGGGCTCAACCCGTGAACGTTGGTCGGTACGAGAGGTCTCTCCTCGCCCATGCCTTCCGTCGCCGAGCTCATCGAGCAGCACCGCGAGAACCTCCTCGAGCGATTCCTCCAGGAGGCCAGCCGGCGCCCCTCCGCCCGGCAGGTCAGCCCCCAGGACCTCCTCGACAATCTCCCGGCGTACCTCGACACCCTGTGCGCCCTCTCTCGCGGCCAGCGGGGTGAGCCCGGTCATACCCGGTGGCGAATGGAAGAGGCCCACCTCGGCCAGCGTCTCCGGCTCGGCTACACCCCGGAGGACGTGCTGGCCGAGCTCGACCTCCTCGGCCAACTCCTCTCGCGCCTCTGGGAGTCCCTCCCTCCCGACCAGCAGCCGGCTCCCGAGGACACCCAACGGCTCCTCGACGCGCTCCAGGCCGCCAGGGAGCACACCGTCTCCGTCTTCAACCCCCCGAGCGCACCCCTTCCGCCCGAGGTCGAGGCACTCCAGTTGAACGAGGAGCGTCTGCGTCTGGCCGTGGAGGCCACCGGCCTGGGCACCTGGGACTACGATCCCACCACCGGCGCCCTCCTCTGGGACGAGCGCTGCAAGGCCCTCTGCGGCCTGCCTCCGGATGCCGTGGTGGAGAACTACGACACCTTCCTCGCCGCACTGCACCCCGAGGATCGCGAACGCGCTCATCAACTGGTGCGGCAGGCCCTGGATCCGGCCGGCAGCCGCACCTACCAGATCGACTACCGGGTTGTCGGCCTGAAGGACGGCATCGAGCGGTGGCTGAGCGCCAATGGCCGGGCCTTCTTCGATTCGAGGGGCCGGGCGGTACGCCTCATCGGCACGGTGCTCGACATCACCGAGCGGGTGCGCGCACGCGAAGCCGTCGAGCGGGAGAAGAATCGGGTCATCTCCATCCTGGAGAGCATCTCCGAGGCCTTCGAGGCCTTCGATCGACAGTGGCGCTTCATCTACGTCAACCGCGAGGCCGAACGCCTCATGGGTCAATCGCGCGAGGCCCTGCTGGGCCGCAACCACTGGGAGGTCTACCCCGCCACCCTCGGCACGGCGCTGGAGCACAACTTCCGCCGCGCGGCCTCCGAGCGCATCTCCCTCACCTTCGAGAACTACTATGCCCCGTGGGATCGCTGGTTCGAGCTCCACATCTACCCCACCGACGAGGGGCTCGCCGTCTACTTCCACGACATCACCGAGCGCAAACGCCGTGACGAGGAGCGCGAGCGGCTCCTGCGCGAGCAGACACGTCTGCGCGAGCAGGCCGAGAAGGCCCTGCGCGAGCGCCAGCGCGCCGTGGAGGTGCTGGAGCACGGAGAGGCGCTCCTCGTCCTCGACAAGGACTTCCGCTTCATCCTGGTGAACGAGAACCAGGAGCGCATCGCCCGGATGCGGCGCGAGGACACGCTCGGCCGTGTCTTCTGGGAGGTGTTTCCCACCCTCACCACGCCCCAATCAACCATCTGGCGTGAGTTCCACCGCGTGATGGAGCAGAAGGTGCCGGTGCAGTTCGACGAGTACTACCCCCCGATGGATCTCTGGGTGGGCATGAGCGCCTTTCCCACCAGCGAGGGCGGGCTGGCCGTCTTCTTCCGCGACATCACCGAGCAGAAGCGCGCCGAGCAGTTGCGCGATCGGCTGGTGGGCATCGTCAGCCATGATCTGCGCAGCCCCCTCCAGAGCATCTCGCTGGCCTCCGAGCTGCTGCTGCGCCGCGAGGACATCCCCGCGCCCGCGCTCACCGGGGTGCGGCGCATCTCCCGGAGCGCGGAGCGCATGTCGCGGATGATCACCGACCTGCTCGACTTCACCCGCGCCCGGACGGGCGGTGGCATCCCCCTGCAGCGCCGTCCGGGCGAGCTGGTGGACCTGGTGCGCAACACGCTCGAGGAGCTCGAGGTGACGCACCCGGGCCGCGTCGTGCTGTCCCATGGCCAGGGGCCCTATGCCGGAGAGTGGGACCTGGACCGGCTCGCCCAGGTCGTCACCAACCTGGTGAGCAACGCGCTCCAGCACGGGGCCGAGAACACTCCGGTGGAGGTGGACCTCCGCGAGGACAGCGCCGAGCTCGTCCTCACGGTGACGAACCAGGGGACCCCCATCCCCCAGACGCTGCTGCCCCACGTCTTCGATCCCTTCCGGCGCGCCGGGAGCGGCTCACCGTCGGCACGTCAGGGACTCGGGCTGGGGCTCTACATCGTGCAGCAGATCGTCCTGGCCCACGGCGGCTCCATCACCGTGAGCTCCGACGAGGCCTCGGGCACCCGCTTCACCGTGCGGCTCCCCCGAGACTCCACGCCCTCCTGACTCCCATCACGCCGTCGGTGACACGCCTCGCACCGCGGCCACCAGCGACACCACGCCGAAGAGGAAGAAGAGCGAGGCGGCGGACCAGCGGATCCACTTCGCCTGCACCTTGCCCGCCAGCTTCTCACCGAGGAACACCGCCAGCCCGTTGGACGCCATCATCCCCAGCGTGGTGCCCACCGTCACCCAGAACACCGACTGGTAGCGCGCCGCCACCGCCACCGTGGCGAACTGCGTCTTGTCCCCCATCTCCGCCAGGAAGAAGAGGATGACGGTGGTCAGGAAGGGGCCGAAGCGCGCCGGGCTCGACGTCTCGTCCAGCGTGTCCGGCTTGAGCGTCCACAGGCCGAAGCCGATGAAGAGCGCCGCCAGGATGCCCGCCATCACCCGCTGCGGCACGTGCGCGGACACCCAGCTGCCCACGCTCGCCGCCAGCGCGTGGTTGGCCAGCGTGGCCACCAGGATTCCCGCCAGCACCACCCACGGCTTGCGGAAGCGCGACGCCAGCGAGAAGGCCAGCAGCTGGGTCTTGTCCCCCATCTCGCTGGCGGCCACCAACACGAACGAACCGATGATCGCTTCCACCGTCACGACGCACCTCGTACCGCGTGTTCGAGCCGAGGAATCGTGGGAGCCTTTCGCGCGCACGACGGACCTCGGCCAGGTTGAATCCTGTCCGAAGGTCTCGTTCGCCTCGCGCACCGCCGAGGTGGGGACCCGGGCCCTTCCGGGCCAGTGTGTCGAGTTCCCCGACGCCGCTCTCTTCCGGCGTGAACTACTCCCCTTGCTGGGGGCCGCACGTAACAGTGCCCACCACCTCCGTCAAGCCTCGGGCGCCCTCCGGTGGTTTTTTTGACGGCTCGCTCGCCTGCCCCCCTAATGCCTCTCACAGGCCAGTAGTGGCCTGTAGCAGCCCCGAGGAGGAAGTCCGATGCAGGATGCCAGCTCCAGCCCGATGAGCTCCGAGGTCACACCCGCCTCGGCCGACTCGAACGGTCCCGACGCCGCCGAGTCCGTGGTCTCCACCCACGTGCTCGTGCCCATCGAGCAGGTCCACAAGCTGCGCGAGCTCGCTCGCCGCACCCGCATCCACCAGAGCGAGTACCTCCGCGAGGCCGTGGAGGACCTGCTCGCCAAGTACGGCCGCCTGTCCGCCCCCGGAGGCGGCCAGTGAGGACCGCCCTGCCCTCCCCGGGGCGTAATCAGGCGCTGGGTCGTGAGAAGGCTCCGCCTCCGGCGGACATGGGTCGTGGGTTCGGGACGCGTGGCTCCGTCGAGCGCCCCGCCTCCATCCGCGACGCCATCATCCGCTGGCTCAACGAGGAGTTGTAGGTCGGGGAGAGGGGGCATCCACGGGGGCAACTCGGGGGACTCGATACCCTCACCCCGTCCCTCTCCCGGAGGGAGAGGGGTGGATGGGTCTCAGGCCGACGGGAGCGACGAGGTGGCCTGCTGCTCCTTGTCCAGCTTCCCCGCGATGTCCTTGAAGGACACGTGCGCCATCGACATCAGCACCACCCCGAAGCCGATCTGCTGCACCGTCTGGCACAGCCACAGCACGTTCGCGTACGCCAGCCCGCTCGAGTTCACCACCGACGCCGGCAGGAACAGCGACAGCCCCACCTTCACCGCCGCCTGGAACGTCCCCACCATTCCCGGCGCCGCGGGAATCATCACCCCCACCACCAGCACCGACATCACCACGTACGCCTGGAACGGCGTCAGGTTCATCGTCCCGAACGCCCTCGACAGCATCGCCATCCCCAGGCCGTTCAAGCCCCAGTACACCAGCGTGTAGATGAAGAAGCCCACCATCTGGCCGCGAGCCGGCAGCTGCCTCATCGCCCCCACGAAGGTGTCCACGATGTCCGCCATCTTGTCCGCCACCCCCGGCGCCAGGCGGCCCACCGTGGCCCTCACCAGATGCACCGCGCGCGCCTGGTGCTTGAGCGCGAACAGCAGGAAGGTCAGCCCCCCGCCGAACACCGCGAACATCAGCGTCGCGCCCAGCTTCACGTAGCGGACCTCGGGCACCTCCGCCTTCACGAACAGCAGCAGCACCCACATCCCCACCGACACGAACATGCCGTCCGTGATGCGCTCGAGCACCACCGACGTCATCGCCGCGCTCCGGCGGATGGAGCTGCGCTGCGCGATGAGGAAGGGCCTCGCGAACTCGCCCAGCCGGAACGGCAGCACCAGCAGCATCATGAAGCCGATGCCCGACGCCTCGTTCAGCCTCTTGAAGGGCACCCGCTCCAGTCCCGACAGCAGGCACCCCCAGCGCAGCGTCCTCGCCAGGTGGATGAGCGTCAGGATGACGAAGTACGGCAACACCCACAGGTAGTTGGCCGACTTCAGACTCGACACCTGGGAGTGCCAGTCCGTGTCCCGGAAGGCCCACCAGGAGAAGAGAAGGGTGACGAGCAGGCTGGCAATCAGCTTGACGGCGCGGTTCACGTGCGCCCGTATATCGTCACCCCCGCCCGGACTCCAGGGGTTCTCCCATCAACAATCGTGCCGGCGAGGTGGCCATCAGCCGGGTGAAGGCCCGCTCGCCCACCCGGCTCCGCAGCTCGGCCAGCGCCTTCCCCACCCACTCCCGCGCCCCCACCGGCCCGTGCAGATCCGTGGCCCCCACGGCGTACAGCCCGTCCTCCAGGAAGGCGCGCGCCAGCTTCTTCGCCGTCCCTCCGTACCGGCCCGTCAGCGCCCCCACATCCAACTGCAGCAGCGCTCCGGCGCGCACCGCCTCGGCCGCCCTGCCCGGACGCTCGAACTCCAGGCAGCGCTCCGGGTGCGCCAGCAGCGGCGTCACGCCCTTCAGGCGGATGCGGAAGAGGATGTCCGTCAGCGCCGGCACCGGCGAGGTGTACGGCAGCTCCACCAGCACGTACTTCCCCGCCCCCAGCAGCCGCGCCTCCGGAGTCCCCAGCCCGCGCAGGAAGGCGTCGTCGAGGAAGTTCTCCGCGTTCGTCCCCAGGGTGAGCTTCACGCCCTCGCGCCCGAGCGCCTCGCGCAGCTCCGCCAGCCGCGCCTCCACCGTCTCCCGCGAGTACGAGGGGTACTCGGGCCGCGCGTGGGGACTGGGGGCCACCGCAGTGAAGCCCAGGTCCACCAGCGCCCGCGCCATCTCCAGCGCGTCCTCCAGCGTGCGCGCCCCGTCATCCACCCCGGGCACGAGGTGGCAGTGCAGGTCGCACAGCCCGCTCACGCGTCGCCACCGCGCTCGGGATGCTGATCGGCCGGCAGCTCGTCCTCCTGCTCGTCCGACTGCCGATCCGGCACCCGGTACTCCTCCCCCAGCCAGCGCCCCAGGTCCACCATCCGGCAGCGCTTGGAGCAGAAGGGATACGCCGGGTTCTCGGCGCGCGGGGCAACCGACTTCCGGCAGATGGAACACTCTCGCACAGTCGTGGACACGCCGTAGTCATAAGCCTTGACGCCCCGACGGGCCAGCGCGTTTAGAGTCCCCGCGTGGGCTCTCCCGACGAAGAACATTCGTTGTTGCGCAGCGATCGGCTCTCGCGTGACTTCGTCGCCGTGGGCACCGAGGACACCGTCGCCCAGGCCCTGGAGAAGATCCGCGCCGCCCCCGGCACCAATGAGATCTTCTACTGCTACGCGTGCGATCCGGACGGCCGCCTGGTGGGCGTGGTGCCCAGCCGCAAGCTCATCCGCGCCTCGCCCGAGGAGCGCATCTCCTCGCTCATGTTCACCCGCGTGGTGAAGCTGCCCGCGGACGCGCCGGACTCGCTGGTGGAGGACTTCTTCGTCACCTACCGCTTCCTCGCCTTCCCCGTGGTGGACACCGAGAACCGCATCGTCGGCGTGGTGGAGGTCAGCAACTTCGTCGACACCTTCTCCGACACCCTCTTCGACGAGGTGGAGGGCCGGGTGCGCGGCGAGGTGTACCGCTTCGTCGGCCTCCCCGACAACGAGAGCAAGGAGAAGCGCCCCCTCGTCATGGCCCTGCGGCGCTTCCCCTGGCTGCTCGTCAACATCGGCGGCGGTTTCCTCGCGGCCACCATCTCGCGCATCTTCGAGCGCACGGTGGAGGAGCTCGTCGTGGTCGCCGCCTTCATCCCCATGGTGCTCGTCCTTTCGGAGAGCCTCGGGGTGCAGACCACCGCCGTGTCCGCGTCCATGCTCGCCGAGAAGCACGTGGACAAGCTCCAGGTGCGCCGCGAGGTGCTCGGCACCAGCCTCGCCGGGATGATGGCCGCCGCGGTGGTGGCCCTCCTCGGACGCCTCTACGCCCCCAGCCTCGCCTTTCCCATCGTCCTCTTCATCGCCATCACGCTGTCCACCACGCTCGCCGCCAGCCTCGGCGCCGTGCTGCCCTTCCTCTTCCACCGCTTCCGCGTGGACCCGCACATGGCCTCGGCGCCCCTCGTGCTCGCCATCTCCGACAACATCACCCTCTTCACGTACTTCACCCTCGTCACGCACCTCGTCGTCCGGGGCGTGTGATTCCGTGACTCGCCACTCCGTCTTTGAGGTGCCCCCATGCAGGTCCTTCGCATCACCCGCCCCGGCGGCCCCGAGGTGCTCGACTTCGAGGAACGTCCCGCCCCCACTCCCGGTCCCTCGGACCTCCTCGTGCGCGTGGGCGCCACCGCCCCCAACCGCGCCGACCTCCTCCAGATCCGCGGCGCCTACCCCGCTCCCCCCGGCGCCCCTCCCGATGTCCCGGGCCTCGAATACGCCGGCGAGGTCATCGCCACCGGCCCGCTCGTGCGCCGCTTCAAGGTTGGTGACCGGGTGATGGGGCTCGTCGGGGGTGGCGCCTTCGCCGAGCAGCTCATCACCCATGAGCGCGAGGCCCTCCCCATGCCGGAGAACCTCGACTTCGCGCAGGCCGCCTCGCTCCCCGAGGCGTACCTCACCGCCTTCGACGCGCTCGTGCTCCAGGGCGGGCTCCGCATGGGCGAGTCCGTCCTCATCCACGCCGTGGCCAGCGGCGTGGGCTCGGCCGCCGCGCAGCTCTGCCGCGCCATGGGAGCCCGGGTCTTCGGGACGGGGCGGAACGCGGAGAAGCTCTCGCGCGCCTCCGCCTGGGGCGTGGAGAAGACGGTGCTGTGTGAGGCCTCGCCCCCCCGCTTCGCGGATGCCGTGCGCGAGGCCACCGGCGGGCGCGGCGTGGACCTGACGCTGGACCTCGTGGGCGGGGATTATGTCCCGGAGACCCTCCGGGCCATGGCGCCTCAAGGGCGGATCATGCTCGTGGGAGTGGTGGCCGGCGCACAGGCCCCGGTGGACCTGAACGTCGTCCTCACCCGACGGCTGCGCATCACCGGCACCGTGCTCCGCAGCCGGCCTCCCGAGGAGAAGATGGCCCTCGCCCAGGCCTCCGAGAGGCACCTCCTCCCCCTGTTCCGAGCCGGGACACTCACCCCCGTCGTCGACGCCGTGTACCCCATGCGCGAGGCCCGCGACGCGCTCTCCCGGATGGCCCGCAACGAGACCGTCGGCAAGCTCGTCCTCCGCTGGGAGTGAGCGGATGGAGTGAAGCGCTTCACAGGAATCCTGTGGCCTGCTTCACAGCAATCCCCGGGCTCCCCGGGTACCTTGCAACTACTGGAAGCGCGAAAGGGGTGGCCAGGCAAGATGCCCCCACCCTGACTCTCTCCCCGAGGGCGAGGGTCCGTCAGCGGAGGGGGGAGGGCTCCATTCCTGGGCCCTTCCCCCTTCCAGCTTCTTCTCCTCATTGTACTCCCGGGTGACGGGCTGGCCGCCGGGTAGGAGAACGGGCACGGGTACCCTCACCCCGTCCCTCTCCCGGAGGGAGAGGGGAAATGGCTCCAGTGAAGAGGACCGTTGCTTCACGCACACGGACCCTTATCCTCCGCCGCCACCATGCCCGCCGCCTTCGATCCCAGCGCCGCCGCCTCCCCTGACTCCGGCATCTTCGGCCTCCCCCACTCCCCCGATGAGGCCCACGTCGTCCTCATCCCCGTCCCCTTCGAGGCCACCACCAGCTACGGCGGTGGGACCTCCGACGGCCCCTCCGCCGTCCTCGAGGCCAGCCGCCAGGTCGACCTCTTCGACGTCGAGACCGGCCGCCCCTATGAGCGCGGCATCGCCCTCCTCCACGAGCCCGAGCAGTGGCGCACCTGGAACACCCGCGCCAAGGAGCGCGCCGTCCCCATCATCGAGGCCGGTGGCATCGACCACTCCAACCCCGAGCTCCGCGCCGCCTCCACCGAGGTCAACCAGATCTGCGAGCAGCTCCACGACGCCGTCTACCGCACCGCCCAGGAGTGGCTCGCCAAGGGCAAGCGCGTCGGCGCTGTCGGGGGTGACCACTCCATCTCCTACGGCATCATCCGCGCTCACGCCGAGAAGTACCCCGGCCTCGGCGTCCTCCACCTCGACGCCCACGCGGATCTCCGCGACGCCTACGAGGGCTTCACCTGGTCCCATGCCTCCATCATGTTCAACGTGGTGAAGCGCATCCCCGGCGTGCACTCCCTCGTCCAGGTCGCCATCCGTGACATGAGCGAGGACGAGCACCGCGTCATCGAGCAGTCCAACGGCCGCATCCGCGCCTTCTTCGACTCGGACATCAACCACAAGCGCTTCGATGGCATCCCCTGGAACCGTCAGGTCGATGAGATCGTCAAGCACCTGCCCCAGCACGTCTACCTGTCCTTCGACATCGACGGGCTCGATCCCACCCTCTGCCCCCACACCGGCACCCCCGTCCCCGGCGGACTCTCCTTCCCCGAGGCCGTCGCGCTCATCTCCGGTGTCGTTCGCTCCGGCCGCACCATCGTCGGGTTCGACCTCACCGAGGTCGCCCCGGATCCGGACGGCGGTGAGTGGGATGGGAACGTCGGTGCCCGGCTGCTCTACAAGATGATCGGCTGGATGCTGAAGTCCGAGCGCAAGTAGGGGCTCAGCCCCGGGGCAGGATCACGCTGAACGTCGTGCCCTGCCCCTTCTTCGACTCCACCGACAGCCCGCCGCCATGCAGCCGCGCCAGCTCCGAGGCGATGTAGAGCCCCAGCCCTCCTCCCGTCTGGAAGGGCTCGAAGAGTTGCCGCAGGTCCT
This sequence comes from Archangium violaceum, assembly GCF_016887565.1. Classification (NCBI taxonomy): domain Bacteria; kingdom Pseudomonadati; phylum Myxococcota; class Myxococcia; order Myxococcales; family Archangiaceae; genus Archangium; species Archangium violaceum. Next base: position 5,287,686 of record NZ_CP069396.1, on the reverse strand, counting down.
CGTCCGAGATGCCCGGGCCGCGCTCCTTCACCCGCACCGTCGCCAGCGACGGCGTGGACTCCAGCTCCACCCGCACCTCTTCTCCGTGCCGGCTCGCATGGTTCAGCAACACGTCCAGCACCTGCCGCATCCGCGCCAGATCGAACCGCAGTTCCACCGGCCCCGGCGGCACCTCCAGCACCCACCGCACCCGAGGATGGGCCTGCGTCCAGGCCTCCAGCTCTCCGCGCAGGTGCACCCCCAGATCCGCCAGCACCGGATTGAGCGTCACCGTCCGGGCCGTCAGGGCCGCCACCTCCTGGAAGTCCCGCGTCAGCGTCTCCAGTGCCTTCAGCTGGGCCCCGAGCGTCTCCAACGCCCCACCATCCGCCTTCCCCTCCGTCCGCAGCCGTTCCACCTGCGCCCGGGCCGTGGACAGCGGCCCCTCGAAACCGCGCGCCACCCAGTGGCCCAGCGCCTCCACCGCGGACGCTCCCTCCAGCGCCTTCGGACGCGGTGCCTCCGCCAACGCCTGGCGGATCAACGCCTCGAAGTCGGTGATCTCGAAGGGCTTGTGCAGGAAGGCATGTGCCTCGGGCGCACCATGCGGGAGCACCGCGCTCAACAGGATGATGGGCACATGGCTCAGCACCTCGTCGCCCTTCAGCTTGCGACACAGGTCCAGACCACTCAGACGCGGCATCATGTGGTCCGTGACCACCAGGTTCGGACGACGCGCCCGCGCGAGGTTCCACGCTTCCTCGCCGTCGCGCGCCTGGATCACATCGTGTCCCAGATCCTCGACGACCTGACTCAACACTTCGAGCACCGCGGGCTCATCGTCCGCTACAAGGACGAGACTCATGGATGCATTCCACTCACCCCTGTCCGGGGACGTCCAGTGCGCTCTCCGGGAATGTCGGAAAGCTTGCGCGGTTCCCGACAGTCAGGGCGTCTCTCACCCGACATTGCACTCGCGCAGAGGGAGGACTCGACGTGAAGAACCAGGCGATCCGATGGGGGCTGCTACTGGCGGTGTTGCTGGCTTTCACTGGCGGCACCAGCGCACGGGCGGATGCCGCCCGGAGGCGCAATGAGGTCGTGGAGGTGGTCCAGAAGGTCTCTCCGGCGGTCGTCTTCATCGGCACCGAGCAGGAGGCGGAGTCCCCCTTCCGCGGCCGCCGCTCGATGATGGAGGAGTTCTTCGGCGCGCCCCCGCAGGCGCAGCGCCAGCAGGGCCTGGGCAGCGGCGTCATCGTGGACCCCAACGGCACCATCGTCACCAATGACCACGTCATCCGCGGCGCCTCGGCCATCCACGTGGTGCTGGCCGACGGGCGCGAGCTGGAGGCCGAGGTCATCGGCAGCGACGCCAACAACGACCTGGCCGTGCTCAAGGTGAGCTCCAAGCAGCCGCTGCCCGCCGCGAAGCTGGGCACCAGCTCGGATCTGATGATCGGCGAGACGGTCGTCGCCATCGGCAGCCCCTTCGGCCTGAGCAAGACGGTGACGTCGGGCGTGGTGAGCGCCACGGGCCGCACCTTCAAGGCGGACGGGCGCACCTACAACGACTTCATCCAGACGGACGCGGCCATCAACCCGGGCAACTCGGGCGGGCCGCTGCTCAACGTGGACGGAGACGTCATCGGCATCAACACCGCCATCTTCGCCAGCGCCCAGGGCATCGGCTTCGCCATCCCCGCCGACAAGGTGCGGCGGATCATGGACGAGCTCACCCGCTTCGGGAAGGTGCGCCCGGCCTGGGTGGGCATCGAGGCGCAGGATCTGTCTCCGAGGCTCGCCCGGCAGCTCGGGTGGGACCGCACCTACGGCGCCGTCGTCAGCGACGTGGAGCCGGGCAGCCCCGCCGAGCAGGCGGGCATCCGCCGTGGCGACGTGCTGGCCGAGATGGGCGGCTCGCGCGTTTCCGACGCCGAGGACTATGTCACCCGCGCCCGTGGCTACCCCGCCCGCGCCGCCTTCCCGCTCGTCGTCTTCCGCGAGGGCGGCCAGCGCACCCTCCAGGTGACGCCCGTGGAGTTCCCGCCCCAGCTCATCGAGGCCCTGGCGTGGAACCGGCTGGGACTGAGGGTGAAGCCGGTGCGCGGCGGCATGTCCGTCCAGTCCGTGCGCCCCGGCTCGGCGGCCGACGAGGTGGGGCTGGAGCCGGGAGACCTGATCGCCCGCGTCAACAACCAGCCGGTCGCCGAGCCCGCTTCCTTCCAGGAGGCCCTGCTGAGCGCCCGGGGCTCCCGGAGCGTGCTGCTGCTCGTGCGACGCGGACGTTACGGATATCACGTCACCCTGCCCTTCTAGGTAGGGGGGAACTAGCGATCCCCGGGCCGGGGCCTCTAGCATGGGGCTCCAATGAGTCTGGTTCGCTATCAGCCCCTCGGCCCGCTCCTGGCGGGCGAGGGTTCCCGCGCCTTCCTGGGCCTGGCGCTCGACACGGGCGCCCCGCCCCGTCCGGTGGTGTTGGTGTGGGCTCCACCCGAGGTCGCCCGGGATCCTGATCTGACGGCCGGGCTGCAGCGGGAGACGCAGCGCGCCGCCGTCCTCGATCATCCCAACATCCTCCGCGTCCACGGACTGGTGAGCCTGGAGGCGGGCCTGGCCCGCGTCACCGAGTTCGCCGATGGCGAGTCGCTGCGCCGGCTGCTGGAGGTGCGCCCGCGCATCCCTCCCGCCTTCGCCGCGCTCATCGCCTCGGACGTGGCCATGGGCGCCCACTACGCCCATCTGGCCGGCAATGACGACGGCACCGCGCTCGTGCACGGAGACCTGCGCCCGGAGACGGTGATGGTCTCCTTCAACGGCGTGTGCAAGGTGACGGGTTATGGGGCCCTGAGCGTCGCCCCCCGCGAGCGCAACGGCCGCCGCGTGCGCAACCGCCGCAACTACAGCGCCCCCGAGCAGCTCATGGGTGGCCGCGAGGCCGTCACCGCGCGCACCGACGTGTTCCTCCTGGGCCTGCTGCTCTACGAGTGCCTCACGGGGCGCATGCCCTTCCAGGACGCGCCGGACGCCGATCAGGCCACCATCTCCCGGCAGCTCCCGCCCCTGCCCTCGGACATCCCCAGGCCCCTGGCCGAGGTGGTGCGCACCGCCACCGCCAAGCGCGCCAACGATCGCTACTCCACCGCCCTCGAGTTCCGCGAGGCCGTGGTGGCCGCCGTCCAGGGTCTCCCCTCCGCGGAGACCTTCGCCGAGTTCCTCTCCCAGCTCTTTCCGCCCGACCGCGACGCGCGCGCCACCCGGCGCCAGATGTTGGAGATCGGCCTGGCGGAAACGGCCCGGCGGATCTCCGGCTCGGGGCTGCCGATCGTCCAGCCCGCGCCTCCTCCGCCCGCGTTCCCCGCGACCCGCCCCATCTCCGTCAGCGTGCCCCCCGTGGAGTCCCCCGAGCCCCTGGAGTCGGACGACATCCCGGTGGACATCGCCCTCGAGGACGAGGACGCGGATGCCATCGACTCGGTGATGGAGCTCACCGGCCGGCACTCCCTTCCCGGAATCGCCCGTCCGCTCTCACGCGAGGATCCCACCCCGCCGACCCGCGAGCCGATCCGCCCGCTCCCCCTCGATGAGCCGGAGCCGAAGCCGAAGCCGAGAGCGAAGGTCCAGGAGGACGACGAGCCCCCGCGCCCGAAGCGGCGCTCGCGCGTCCCGTTGATGGTGGGAGCACTGGCCGCCACCGCCGCCGCCGCGGGTGGCTTCTTCCTGTGGAACGAGCGCCAGCAGGCCGCCCGGCCCGCGAACCCGGGTGTGGTGCCCGTGGCCACCAGGCCGCCCGCCTCCCCCGCCCCGGCGAACGCAGGCGGGCTCGCGGCCCCACCGGGAGCCGCCAGAGCGGCCCCGGCCAGCGCACAACCCGCGCCGACGGGCGATGGCGATACGGATCAGGCAACGGCCTCGTCCGTCGTGACCGCGGGAGGTCCGCCGCCCGCCGCGCCAACGGGAGCCGTGGTGCCCGCCTCGGGGACGGTCCCCGCGCCGCCTCCCGCCTCCGGGGACAAGGACGCGCCCGAAGCGGCCTCCACCGGGCAGACGGCGGTGACCACCCGGCTGCAACTCTTCGTGCTGCCGCCGGTGGACGTGTCGCTCGATGGCAAGCGGCTCGGCCGGACGCCCATGGCGGTGCCGCTCGCGCCCGGCGCGTACACGCTGGAGCTGAGCAACCCGGCCAAGGGCGTGCGGACGACGCGCGCCATCACCGTGCGCCCCGAGGGCACGACGATCCAGCGCTTCCTCCTGGGCAAGGGCTCCGTGCAGGTGCGAGCTCCCGCGGGCTCGCGCATCTTCCTCGACGGCCGCAAGGTGGGCCCGAAGCTCTCGCTGTTCGAGGGCGAGCACCAGCTCGTCGTCACCTCCGGCAAGGCGCGCTGGGAGAAGTCCTTCCGGCTGGAACCCAAGCAGAAGGTCACGTTCGACGTGGAGTATCAGACCCCATGAAAACCCTGATTGGAATGCTGTGCCTGGCCACGCTGCTGTCGGTGACGTCCGCGCGGGCCCAGGATCCCCAGATGCAGGCGGTGGAGACCCCAGCCGTCACCGAGGCCCGTCCGAACCGGCTGCAGGGCGTTGGCGACGTCGACATCCGCGCGACGCTCAACGCGGACATCATCCTGGCCTTCGTCAACCTGGGCGTGGGAGCGGACCTGGGGCTGCTGAAGCTGGGCCCCGGAGTGCTCGCGGTGGGCGGCGAGCTCGAGGTGGGCGCCTGCGTCACCCCCTGCGTCGCGCTCAACCTGGCCACCGGCTGGAGCTTCAGCCACCTGTTCTACGCGCCGCACGCGCGGGCCACCTACCACTTCGTCCCGGAGAAGTCGTCGGGCCTCGAGAAGGTGGACCTCTACGGGCTGGTGCTTGCGGGCATCACCTACACCACCACGAGCGTGACGGGTGACGGCGCCGGCACGCCCTTCGAGTACAAGGGCCACGACGTGAGCCCCTCGGTGGGACTGGGCATTGGCGGCAAGTACTTCATCCAGGACAACCTCTTCCTCGGGGCCGAGGGCCGCCTGCGGCTGTCTTCCGGCCAGTACGACTACACCGTCCGGGCGGGCAACGTGACCCTCTCCGACACCCAGTCCACCTGGAGCATGAGCGGCTTCAACGTGCAGTTCTTCGCCGGCCTCCGCCTCTGAGCGGCCGCTATCAAAGGGGACCCGCCCAGCACCACCTCCTTAAGGTGTACAGACGCCGCCGACCCCACGGGGCATCCTGCCGCCTGGACACTGGCACGAATCACAGATGCCTCGGAGGTGCCACCATGCAGAGCGATGCTCCATCCCCCTCTTCCACCCGTCGGTTTTCGGTCCTGCTTCTCATGTGCTCGCTGGTGCTGCCGGGCCCCCTGGGCTGTGCCAGCAGCACCCCCCCATCCCAGGCGTTCGGCTCTACCCGTGACAAGCTCGCGGAGTTGGACGAGTTCGGCGTCCTCCTGCTGAAGGCGGGGTTGCCCACGGAGTTCCTGCCCATGGGATCCGAGCTGTCTCCCAGCCAGGCCAGGCAACTCCGGCTCCACTTCGACCTGAACCCTCCCAGGCTCATGGAGTACTCGCCGTGGTTGGTCGCGGACGTGTTGCTGCTCGAGGTGGCGCGCAAGCAGGAAGCCACCTCACGGGCCGAACTGGGCCGCCGCGTTCAGGAATTCAAGACACTCTTCGTGCTGCGCCGCGACGGTTACCTCGCGGAGGCGCTCAGCGGGAGACCCGTGCAGTGCGTGGGGCCGGTGGAGATCCGAGACGGAGGACTGCGGGCGGGTACCTTCGAGGTGGACAATTTCTACCGGCGCGATGGCAACCAGCGGTGGCAACACGTGGAGATGCCCGCTTCGTCCGCCTCCGCCTCCAGGTAACCCCTCCTCGCTCAGGAGCGGAGTGCGAGGGAAATGAGTGCCTTCTGACTGCAGACACCCATTTCATCGAAAATATCCTGCATGTGCTTCTTCAAGGTCCCCACGGTGCAGCCCAGCTCCTCGGCGATGGTCCTCTGGTCCCAGAAGTGAAGCACATAGCTCACGACCTCGGCTTGCCGCTCGGTGAGCCGTGAACGCCAGACCGCGGGCAGGGGAATCGAGTGCGCGACCTCCTTGAGTGTCAGGGTCCATCGAGTACCCTCCTGACCACTCCACTCGCGGAAGGTGACACGCAGGCTCTCGCCTTCCTGATCATGGTGGCGCCACCACGTCCCCAGCTCGCCCGTTGCGTCGTCCTTCTTCACCGCCAGCACGGACAGTCGCTCCGCCCACTCACGGGGAAGGCCCGAGGGGCCACACTCGTCCCGAGAGAACCACTTCGCTAGCAACGTGGAAGCCTGCTCCGTTCTCTTGATGACTTCATGTGAGGAGGGCGCCACCACCAGGAGTGCCGCGTTCTCGTCCTGGGACAATGACTCCAGGAGGCGACCATCGAGTTCCCACTGCGCGAACAGCCGGCATTTCTGGATGGTGCGCGCCAACAAGGGCGCGACCTGCTGGAGGATACGCCGCTCCCGTTCGGTGAAGGGCCGGTACCGGGCACGATACGCCGAGAAGCCGCTGTATCCCGTCTGCCCCTCATCGGGCATGAGCACCGACATGACCTGTTTCAGGGGCATGCCCATGTCGTGACTGCGCCGGTACATGGCACTGCGCTCCAATTCCTGGCGCGAAATCATGTCCGAATCGAGCAGAACCTCGCCGGGCCGCCGCGAGACCGCCGTGCGAACGAAATCACGCCTCTCGAACTCGGGCGAGACCGCGAAGAACTCGGCGGGCATCTTCGCCACCCACCAGTCGTACTGGCTGGGCTGGCCCGCTCTGGACACACACAGCGCCATGTAGTCCGCTGAGACCAGCCTGGACAGGAACTCCTCGGTGAAAGAGGCTACCTCCGGCAGGCTCCGAGCATAGATGAATGCTTCCAGCAGCTTGCACGTGAGCGATCGCTCATGTGGTTTCATGTTCGCCAGATCCATGCGCGCTGTCTCCATTGCCCAAGAGGACTGGAGCATTCTTCCCCAACCTCTTGGGGCGGCCTCAATCCCCTGCCCCACTTCCAGAAAGGCGAGCGTCTACAATCCACCATCCGTGCGCGCGAAAGCCGCTCTGGGGAGCGGGGGGCGCATAGTCCTTTGAAATGTGCCCGCCCGAGGCCACGTCCTCCGCGTTAGGGTCCAGACATGGCCGAGTGCCCCACCACCCCTGCCCCACCGTCCGCTGGACGCGGCGTCGCGCTGGAGCCTTCCGATCCACTCCAGGCCCTCAACGAAGCCTTCCGTGGCGCCTACGCCGCGCGCCGTGAGGCCGTCCTCGCCAGCATGGGCCCGGTCATCGCGCAGATCGACGACCTGCTCATCCTCCGACGCGGTGGCCAGCGCTTCGAGGGCCCCGCGCGGACCCGGCGCTACCACGAGCTCAAGGCCATCAACCACCTTCCCCTCGCCCTCCATGTGCTCCTGTCGGGAGTACGCGGCACGTTCGACGAGGCCACGCGGGGCCGGCTCACCGAGCTCCGGCAGCTCATCACCACGGCGGCGGCCGGCATCGACCAGCGTGGCTTCACCCCGGAGTCGCTCGCACGCCAGCACCGGATCCTCGACGCCTCGCTCGCGCTCGTTGAACAGGTGCTCGCCGACAACCGCGTCGCATCCGAGGCCCTCTCCGCCTTCACCCGCGCACAGGTGGAAGACCTCATGCGCAACTCGGAGGACGCGGCGCGCGACCAGCTCGAGACCATGCATGCCACGGTCGAAGCCTGGAAGAAGCAGATGACTCCGGAGGAGCGCATCCGGTTGCGCGCAGTAGTCGCGGCCTCGCACATGTCCCGGCCCGGGAACGTGGCTCTGCAATACTTCTCCGTCACCCTGGGGGAGACGTGGGAGGGCCGCTTCGATCAGGAGGATCTCCAACCGGGCAAGCGCGTCCTGGCGGCCGAGACGGCCTTCGACGAAGCGGCGGCCTTCGAGCTGCTCGCCACCCACGCGCTCGATGCCAGCGTGGGCGAGCGCTTCTTCGGCGATGAGATACGGCTGGAGCGGGACGTGCTCGCGGACGCGGCGGAGCGGCTCCTCGCCCAGATGTTCCGCAAGGAACCCGAGCCGCCACAGCCACCCGGCGGCGACAGCGACACATAGCTCGGACAAAGAGGCACTGTATCGGAAGGTTCGAGTCGCTCTCCAGCGCCTACACATACACGGTGGCCGTGCAGCTGACTGCCTGGGACAGGCAGTTGGAGCGAGAGCCGCGCTCCGCCTGAAGGGAAGGTACGCGGCCGAGGTGTTCGAGACGCATCCTTGAAGCACCCGCGCCAACCCATTGGAAATCCGCCAACCCATTGTCCAAGTCGCTGACGCATGGACCGTGCACCGGTAGAGCGGAGGCATCACTCGGAGAACCCAGGACGAAAGGACGTATCCCGTGCCGTTCACGCTGCCCGACCTGCCCTACAAGAAGGATGCGCTCGCCCCTCACATCAGCGCGGAGACGCTCGAGTACCACCACGGCAAGCACCACGCCGCGTACGTGACGAACCTGAACAAGCTGCTCGACGGCAAGCCTGAGGCGAGCCAGTCGCTCGAGCAGGTCATCCTCGGCAGCGAGGGGGGTGTCTTCAACAACGCCGCCCAGGTGTGGAACCACACGTTCTACTGGCATTGCATGAAGCCGAACGGAGGCGGTCGCCCGACCGGTGAGCTCGCGGATGCCATCACGCGCGACTTCGGCTCGTTCGAGCGCTTCCGCGAGGAGTTCGCGAACGCCGCCGCGACGCAGTTCGGCTCGGGGTGGGCCTGGCTCGTGCTCGAGAAGGGCAAGCTCTCGGTGACCAAGACGGGCAACGCGGATCTGCCGCTCAAGCACGGCCAGAAGGCCCTGCTGACCATCGACGTGTGGGAGCATGCGTACTACGTGGACTTCCGCAACGCGCGTCCGAAGTACATCGACACGTTCCTCGAGAAGCTCGTGAACTGGGACTTCGTCCTCCAGAACCTCACGGGGCGCTGAGTCGAAGCACGGGCGGCGGGTTCCCCGCCGCCTCCACAGGAAGTTGCCTGCCACCGCGAGCCGCGCCCTCTCCTGTCGAAGGGGCGCGGTTTGCGTTTGGGGACCAAATCGGGCTCCCTGGGACCAAAGAAGGACAAAACGGAGGGGTCCCGACGTGGGCAATAGCAGGCAAGATGGTCCAGGGACGGGCATATACGGTCCACCTGGACGCGCACAGCGAGACGGAGGCGTAAGCCGAGTTGGCGCTGTTCCTGCGCGACCCGGAGGGCTACCGGACGCGCCAGGAAGCGCGGCAGCTCAAACAGGAGGCCGCAGTCTACCTCACGGCGGAGACCGTGGGCCGGTTCCTGGAGTCGATGCACAGCGCGGGCACCAATTTCAATCAAGAGGCGACGCGGCGCACAACGGAGGTTCAGTGCGTGCGGGACGTGCTGTGCATTCACGCGAAGACAGGCATGCACGGCACGGAGATTGAGCGGCTGGCCCGAGGGGAAGGCAAGGTGGTGGTGTTGGAGGAGCCCGGCGAGATCGCGGCGACGGTGACGTTCATCCACAAGAGCGGGAACGTGCATCGCCAGAGCATCGACCGGCAGACGTTGGCAGCGGTGCAGCGGTTGCAAGCGCGGGGAGCTGCGCCTGTGGATAGCCATATCCGCAGGGTGGTGGGCCGCGCCTGCAAGGAACTGGGGATAGAGCCGGTGCGCTTCGGGGAGTACCGGCACAGCTTAGTTCGAGTTTCGCACTTTCTGGACGATTTCATGAGTAGAGCGAGCGGTGCCGTCCGCAGCCCGTAGAGGGCATCGCCGCCCACCAATAGAAGCTGTTGAAGGATTTTTCTGCGAACCATCGTGGTCCATGGGAGCGCGAAAAACCCCCGCCTTTCCCCTCGAGAACAACGAACGCCCTCTGTGGGGCGTCGGCGTTGGTCCCGAAAAAGTGCGAAACTCGAACTTAGAGCTCGTTTCAAAAATGGACCAGGGAGCCTAGGTCATCTGACCTGCCTCCCCGGGATTGTTTCATAAATGAACCGCAGAGGTATCCAGACTTCCCTCTACGTACCTGGTGCTCATCCTCGCAAGCATGAGGCGCGAACTGGTCCCGGACGAGCTGTGGGCGAGGGTGGAGCCGCTGCTGCCACGACATCGCCGCAAAGGGAGAAGAGGTCGTCCATTGCGCGACGATAGGGCGTGCCTGCGGGGCATTATCTTCGTGCTCAGGACGGGCATCGCCTGGAGAGACCTGCCAGCCGAGGTGTTCGGGTGCAGCGGGGCGACGTGCTGGAGGAGGCTGCGAAAGTGGAGCCGAGCAGGAGTCTTCGAGAAGCTCCAGCGGGTGTTGCTGAACGAGTTGGGGCACAAGGGGCTCATTGACTGGAGCCGGGCCTCGTTCGACTCCAGCAGCCTACGGGCGATAAAAGGGGGGCCCAAACAGGCCCGAATCCAACGGACAGAGGAAAGGCGGGCAGCAAGCACCACCTGGTCGTAGACCGCCGGGGCCTGCCGCTGGCCACCTTGCTGTCGGCCGCCAACGTGCACGACAAGCGCGAGGCGCTGCCGCTCCTCGACGCCATCCTCCCCATCAAGGGGCCACGAGGCAGGCCACGCAGGCGTCCGGCGAAAGGGCACGGCGACAAGGGGTACGATTATGCCGATACCCGCCGGGGATTACGGAAGCGCCACATCGTTCCCCGCATCGCCCGCCGAGGCGTGGAGTCGAAGGAGCGTTTGGGACGCCATCGCTGGGTGGTGGAGCGCTCCCTGGACTGGTTCCACCAGATGAAACGCCTGCGGATTCGCGAAGAGCGGAACCCACAGATGCACCTGGCACTCCTTCGCCTTGGCCACTGCCTCCTTCTCTATCGCGTGCTTGAGCGCCATTTACGAAATGGCCCTGAATAGGCAGGGCATGTTACCTGACCTCTCAGGTCCATTTTTGAAACGAGCTCTTAGTGACGTGGGCTTCGGAATGCGGCCAGGAGGTGAGGCCCAAGTCAGGGGGACTCCCCCTGACAGCGATTGCCGCTGTCGTGGGCCACCACTCCGCGAGCACCACCAGTTGGCCACCAGTTGTCACCCACCTCTCACAAAGCACGTGAAATCGGGGGCACCACCGCCAAGGCCACCGACTCTCCCCACGGTCCTGAAGCGAGCCCGAGGTGCCCACCGTGGTGGCCCGTAGCGCACTGATGCCGTCCAATCGTCTCCGTCTGCTCCGTCGCCGCACCGCCCGTGCTCCCATCCCGAGATGTCCCGCTTCTTCACGATTTTGGGCCGCGCCCGCCTTGCTCCGGCATCCTCCGCACCGTCAGAGGTTGCCCGCATACTCCGATCCGTTCCGCCAGGACTTGATGGGTCCTGACTGTATCGGAGGACGTCTCCATGCCTTTCCGAGCGTGCATCGTAGTTCTGCTCTGGGTCTCCGCCTGTGCGGGCGCGCCCGCCCCGTCGTCGATGCCACGGCCCCATGCCTTCGTCCTGACTCCTTCCTCGGGCCCAAGCCTCCGGCTCGTCTCCGCGCCGATAGACCCCCCGGTGCAGCCACCGTCGCGGATTGGAAAGGCGGACCTGGAGCAGGCCAGGGTTCTGTTGTCTCGTGCGCGCAATGACCTGGAGTCGCGTCAATGGGAAGCATTGAATCGCAAGCTCACCGCAACGGAACGGGCCTTCGAGCGATTCTCCAGGGCCGCGAAGGCGACTGGGCGAGCCGCCGAGGTGTCGAGGGGAGCGGAGGGATTCGCGCGGGCTGGACGCGTCAAGACGTTGGCCGAAGCGCTCCCCCGGGTGGGTCCGTTGCTCGCAGTCCTCCTTCTGCTCTATCCCTCCAGTACCGCACCAGCGGAGATCGACCGCCGTCCGGCGTGGGTCGACGCTCAATGGGAGTACGAGGCACGGCTGCGGGACGTCGCGGAGGAGTCGCGGCGGCTCGTGGAGGAACTTGCGCATCAGGAATCAGAGGAGGCCGTGCCGGATCCTGATTCGGACCTGGTTGCGGCGGTCGCGACTCCCACTGATTGGCGGACCAGGATCAATCCGGCGACGGGCAAGAACTATTCCTCCGAGGAGGAGTACGAGCGGGTTCCGCGTTACCCGAATCAGACCTGCAAGAACAGCCTGCTCGACAAGCTTGAAGCGGAGAAGGATCAGCTCACCAAGGAAATTCCCCGCTACGATCCGAAGGTCCCCAACACGAAGAACGAAAAGAAGCTGGACAAGGTGCCGTGCTCCAGGGTCCGGCTGCGCCTTGAAGCCACGAAGAAAGTCTTGGAGAAGCGGTGGGAGATTCAGAAAAAATGCTTTGGCGGGAAGCCCGATCCGGGCCACAACACAGCAATGACCCAACTCGAAGAGGGCCTTGCGGATCTCAAGGCTCTCGAAGCGAAGAATTGCGCCCCGGGTCATCCGATGTCGGAGCTATGAGCCATGTCGAAAGAACTCTTCGCGGCGATTGAGCAGCACGATACGGCCCGGGTCAAGGAACTGCTAGCCGGGGGGGCCGATCCGAACGAGCCGCGGCCAGAGCGGCCGGGATTGCGTCCGCTGCAGGTGGCCATCTACGAGCTCGCCGATGGAGGCGAACTCGACGTGCTCCTAGCTCTCCTCGAACACGGTGCGGACGTCAACGCATGGGACGTCGAGCGGGACAGGACCCCCTTGCTGGTAGCGGCCTGCGAAGACGAGCTGGCGGCAGTCGAAGCGCTCTTGAAGGCGGGAGCCGATCCCAATGTGTGCAGCCGCGACGGAATCACGCCACTGCGGACGTCGGCGGAGGTGGGCAATCTGGACATGGCCTCGCTTCTCCTGGGCGCGGGAGCCACCCGGACGATCAATGACTGGGGCGGGCTGACCGGATACACCGCGCTCGGGCACGCTGCCAATCGGCTGGACCTCCCCATGATCAAGCTGCTTCTCCACGCGGGCGCTGATCCGAGGGCTCCGGACGAGGACGGTCGGCCCGCGCACTACCGCCTGCCGCCGCGCGCTGAATCCGATTCCCAAACATGGGACGCCGCGTTCGAATTGCTCGGAGGAGCGAAGGACCGCATCCCCTTGTAGAGTGGAGGGCGCGCGCCTCCGGTTCACGGAGGGCGCCGCTCGACTTGGACAACCCCGCGCACTTGGACACGTTCAAACGGGACTCCGAGCGCTTCCCGAAGATCGGCGGGCGCTCATCCCTTGACAAGGAGCTTCTCGTCGCGGCCGCTGCAACGCTGGAAGAGGTCGAGGCTCTCCGCGAGCGACTGAGGAAGGAGACCGACCACGAGGCGATGCTCCGCGACGTGTGGAAGGCGGCAGGCGCGACGCACGCCGCCATGGGGGACGACGCGTCCGCGACACAAGGCGGGTCTCGGGGTCGGAGCGCCGTCCTTCGCCGGATCAGCGTCGTGCTTGTCAAGAGGTTGAAGGAAGAGGCCTCTCCCTCGACCTTCGAGCGCATTTTCGGGAGTCTCTAGTCGTAGAGCGCTCGTCCGGGTGTGCTATTGGGCTCGTCCCGAGAGAGCCGACGGGTGACTCGCTCGGTGGTCCCCCCGCCGGTTTGAGGCTCGTCGGCGCTTTCGTCACCGAGGCGGCCGTCACGGACGCGCCCCTGAAGCGGTCGAGGCTGGACGGGGCCGGCTTGCAGCGGCGCACCTTTGGCGAGGACGTGTGGCGCTGCCCGTGCGGAGGGCGGCGCCAGGTGCTGGCACGTCCGTAGAGTCCGCACGCGAGCGGCTCTCGCGCCTGGAGCGGCGTGGGCCGGCGCCTCCCCGGCGTGCCGCGCGGTGGACGTCACGGGCCCCCCGGGCGGCCTGCCTCCTGCCTTGCGGTTGCGACACCGGGCGCCTGTGCCGACGCAGCGCCCCCGCTTACCTGCGACTGTCCACCGCCCTTGTCGGAGCAGCGCGCACGCGTCTGCCGCTCGACGCTGGCGCCGCCTCGCCGCACGCCCTCTTGCCCGGTTTCGTCCTTTGTTCTTCCTCGCCCTTGAAGAAGGGCCCGTCAAGGAAGGCGGTGTCCGCGAGGTTGAGCTTTGGTGCGCCTGTTGCGGCGGGCAACCATGCCTGGGAAGAAGGAGCGGCCAGCCTGAAATGTGCGCGGAACAGTCGGCGCGCGGACGAGCTCCCTGAGCACCGAGGGCCGCAACGTAATGCGCTCGGTCTGAGAGCGGGAGGGGATATATGGGCGCAGACTACGACAGTTGCTGGCGGCACAGCTTTCGGCAAGCCGAAGAGAGCGACTCAGGAGTCGCAGGGGAGGCTAAACGGGGCTGACAGAGCACGGATGTGCTATGTACTTACCAAGGCGGAGCACGCGGCGATCGAGCGCGATGCCGCAGAGTTCTAAGCAGTGAGTCGCTCCATGGTGGAGCATCAGACTACATGTCACGTTGACAAGAGACAAGGTCGGGGATTCATGACAAACAACACTAGGCGGCAGCATTACGTATGGAGGAGTTACCTGTCGGCGTGGGAGGTGGATGGGAAACTTTGGTGTCGTCGCGATGGCAAAGTGTTTGCCACGAGCGCTAAGAATGTTGCCAATGCTCGAGACTTCTATCGACTGAGAGAGCGAGGATGACATTAGCGCCATTAGGCTTTTGACTAGCAGGATAACAGACCCTGAGCTCCGGCATTTGGCTGCCGGTTGGCTTCCTAGCTTCACCTCTATCTTTCACCTCAAGAGAATCTATGAGGCAAGGGGTCGGCGCGATTTGGAGATTGAGCAAGAATTGGAGGTGCAGATTAACACTCTAGAGGAAGGGATTCATTCAGAGATAGAAGGCGACGTTGTCGAGATCGTCGACGAGTTGCGACGGGGCAACTTGGCCGTCCTGAATGACGACGATAATTTCGTATCTTTTGCCCGTTTCATCGCAATGCAGCACCTGCGGACGCCGCTTATGATTGGCCGCATGACCAGGGCCCTTCTGGAATTTCCGCAATTGAAGTGCAATGTCGATGCGATAATGGGCCCACTTCGGGCTGTATATTCGACGACAATGGGCGCTGGCATTTTTTTCCGGCGCACGCTGAGTCAAATCACACTAATAGATGCACCGTCGGACGCGAGATTCATCGCCGGAGATCACCCGCTTGTCAACCTGCGCGCTGTGGAGGTGAATGATGAGCCACCAACAGAGCTGGAGATCTACTATCCTCTCACTCCTTCTCTTGCTTTGATCTTGGATTTTAGCGGGCAGTGCGCGGGTCGTGGACGAAAAACCATTTCTGCGGACGACGTCAGGAAGTACAACGGCATCATTGCTTCGATAGCGTTAGAGCAGGTGTATGCTGCTAGGAGGGCAGATCTTGAGCCGGATAGCGCATAGTGCGTTGAATTGTCGCGATTGCAGAGAGACACAAAACAATCCACGACACTATGGCATCAGGGCCCGAAGAAGTACTCGGCCTCCATGGTGAGGCTCCACCGGGGCCGCCACTCCTCCTCGCCGCACGCCCTCTTGCCCGGTTTCGTCCTTTGTTCTTCCTCACCCTCACCGTCTGGGCGGCACCGCGCTGGGACGTTGCGCTGCGCAACGGTCGAGCGTCAGCCCTGCCCCTGCACATCCCGTATTGCGCAGGAGGAGGCCGACCGGCTCTGGTGAGGATCTGCTGTGTTGCACGTATGTCGCAGGAGCCTGCGGAATGGGCTGAAATGGGGCGAGAAAGGAGGGGACGCGGCGGGATGACGACTCCCAATCATTCCGGGCGGTTACGAGGTAAGGGCGCGATTCTGCTGGGAGTTTCGCACCGCCCGGCGCGGGTTCGATTCCCGCCGCCTCCACCTTCAGAAGCTCTGCAATCTCAAAGGATTGGGGGGCGTGACGTGTCGGGCGACAAGTGGCATCAGAGCGACTTCGCGCTCCATTGCTCGACCATCAGGTCGATGAAGCGCCGCACCTTCGCCGGCAGGTGACGTTTGCTCGGATAGATCGCCATGATCCGGACGTCCTCCGTCTCGAAAGACGGCAGCAGCGCCTCGAGCCGCCCACCCGCCAGGTCTTCGTCGACCAGAAAGCCGGGAAGAGCGGCGATGCCCAGCCCCGCGACAGCCGCGTCCCGGATCGCCTCGCCACTGTCGAGACGAAGGCGGCTTCGCCCCTCCACCTTCACCCAGGAGCCGCCCTTCTGGCGCAGACGCCAACCCTGTCGTCGCGTCCGGCTACTGAATATCAGACAATCATGCGCCGCGAGCTCCTCCAGCGTCTCGGGTTTGCCACGCGCCTCGAGGTAGGAGGGCGCGGCGCAGACGACCGCCCGGTGTTGAGCCACGAGCCGGGAAACCAGGCGCGTATCGGTGCTGGACGCATTGATGCGCACGGCCAGGTCGTAACCTTCCTCGATGATATCCGCGACGCGATCGGTGAAGCTCACCTCCGCCTGCACCTCGGGCCAGGTCCGCAGATAGTCCCGCAGCAAGGGAAGGACATGCAGTCTGCCGAATGCGTCGGGCAGGGTGAGCCGCAAAACCCCCCGGGGAGTGCCCGTGCGCTGACCGACGCTGGCTTCCGCTTCGTCCAGGGCCGCCAGGACTTGCAGGCAATGCTCATGGAAGACACGGCCATCGTCGGTGAGACTCAGGTGGCGCGTCGTGCGATTGAGCAGGCGCACCCCGAGGCGGGATTCCAGCCGGGCCAACGCCTTGCCAGCCGCCGAGCGCGTCAGGCCGAGGGCCTGGCCGCCGCCCACGAAGCTGCCCGCGTCCACGACGGACATGAAGGCGAAGATCTCATCCAGATGGGCGCGTTTCATTGATGGCTTTCCACTGTAGCTCCCGCGTCGCCGGAGAGGGGAACGCCGTTCGTCAATGGACTCGGTATACGAGCGACGTTCCCGGAGCTCTTCACCCGACACCGCCAACTGGAGATCACCCATGCCCGTAACCCTGATCAACCCCGACGGAATCCCGAAGACCGACGCGTACCGATACCGACAGGTGGCGATTGCCACCGGCACCCGGCAGGTGCACATCGCGGGGCAGGTCGCGTATGACGCGAAGGGTCAGCTCGTCGCGCCGGGTGACCTGGCTGGACAGGTGGCGCAGGCCTACCGCAACGTCGCCATCGCCCTTGCGGCCGCCGGGGCGACGTTCAGCGACGTCGTCCGACTGACGTTCTATGTGGTCGACTGGAAGCGCGAGATGATGTCCGACTTCCTTGCCGGCATCGAACAGGTCGCCAAGGAGTTGCAGATCGTGCCAGCGCCGGCATCGCTGATCGGGGTCTCCGTGCTCTTCGAGCCAGGCGTCCTCGTCGAGATCGAAGCCACCGCGGTCGTGGACTGACCAACGCGGCAACCTGGCACGAGCGCCCCACGGCCGATTGACCGCGGGGCGCTCAGGAAACCCAGGATCCGCGACGACGTGTCACCGTGCGGCCTCGTGACACAGGGGCCGGGGGGCCACGTCGTCTCGGGATGCTGTATCCTGGCGCCGCCCGTTCAACCAGGCCGGAGGTTGGACCCATCCCCGAAAGACAAAGGGGGTCCGATGTCCCATCGAAAGAACGAGTCGCTCCCGAAGAATCGCGTGCTGAGGCGCACCCTCTACCGGCTGCTGCTCGCCGCGCCCGTACTCCCACTGATGGCATGCCCCGGGTCCAGCGAGGACTGCGTGAGCGGCCCCGATACCCTGACCGCCGAGGGCATCCAGCGCAATCCGGACGGAAGTCTCTCGTGCGCCAACTGCCCCGAGCACCCACATGGCGCGCGCCTGACAACCTGCGGTGAATCCACGAGCGATGGGGGCGTGAAGGTCGTCTGCACCTACTTCACCTGTAACAACGATGGCCGGCGGCCGGAGGGACTCCAGGAGCCCCTCCTGGGGGAGGCGGACTCCCTGCTCGGCGCCCTTCATGCCCATGTGGCCTGGCTGGAGGCGGCCTCCGTCCCGGCCTTCCTCCGGCTCGCCGACGAGCTCTCCGCCCATGGTGCTCCGGAGGTCCTGGTGAAGGCCGCACGGCGCTCGGCCGCGGACGAGGTCCGCCACACCCGCGCCATGCAGTCGCTCGCCCGGCGCCACGGAGCGCGCATGCCCGAGGTGGACATCCATCCCTTCCAGCCCCGCTCCCTGGAGGCCATGCTCACCGAGAATGCCATCGAGGGGTGTGTGCGCGAGACCTTCGGGGCCCTGGTGACGGCCTGGCAGGCCCGCACCGCCGGTGACGCCGAGGTGCGCCGCGCATTGGGTCCCATCTCGCGCGACGAGCTGCGCCACGCCGAGCTGGCCTGGGCCATCGATGCCTGGGCCTCCGAGTGCCTCACGCCCTCCAAGAGGGACCGCGTCCTCCAGGCCCGCCGCGAGGCACTGCGCACGCTGGAGCACGAGGTGCGCAGCCAGATTCCTCCCGAGCAGCTCGTGCGCGAGGCGGGTCTGCCCTCGCGTGAGCAGGCCCTGAGCCTGCTCCACGGCATGGCCGTGCTGGTCGCTTAGGTCTCACCCCTTCCGTGTAGCGACCCCCATCCTCGAGCTCTCCGGGTAGGGCGTGGCCTTGTCCGGATGGCCCTGGTGAGAGACGGAGGGCGGGAGCGGATGGCGGCCGAGGAACGCGAGCGCCTTCTCGAAGACGGCCTGGTCCGGCCAGCGGACGTGCTCATAGAGGCCGCGGAGCTTGCCGCTGCGACGAGGAGGAGTGGCGTCGGGGGCGGTCGTGGCTCCGTGGAGATCGAGGCTCTGGTACTCGAACGGCCAGGCCTGAGCCTGGAGGGTGTCGATCCACTCCTGCGTGGTGGCATAGGGGACCAGCGCATCACAGAGGTTGCGCATCAAGGCGATGGGCACCTTGCGGGTCCAGGTCATCGGCACGGGACACGGAAGGCGCGTCCAGGGATTGGCGCCCGCGTACTGGGCGATGGCGGCGATCCGATTCGCCCGCCACATGCCGTAGAGCGCCGCCATGTAGGCGCCATTGCTCCAGCCGAACACGTAGATGCGGCGGGTGTCCACCATGCCTCGGGCCACCACCTCGTCGAGGAAATGATCGATGGCGAGCGCGTCGAGATTGGCGGTGGGGTTGCGATACCACTCGTCCCAATGGAAGCCGGTGCCGCTGAGGGCGCCGGCGGGACGGGCGCGCCGACCCATGGGGGAGAGCACCAGGAAGCCGCGGGTCTCCGGATCGCTCGACAGCGCGGCGGTGTCGTGGAGCGCGAACAGCGACTCGCCGAGCGAATAGAGGCTCGCGGGCGTGGCGCGTGAGCCGTGCAGGTGGATGAGGAGCGGCCACTTCCGTCCGGCATTGCCCGGCTGGGCGGCCTGCGCGGGCAGGTTGAGGCAGGCATAGCGGGTCACCCCCTCCTGGATGAAGGAGAGCACCTCGCCACCCTCGGCGCGGGGGCGAAGGGTCACCGGTTCCACGGTCTGCATCGGCGGCGCCCCGTCGACGGAACAGGTGACGGAGATATCGGCCGACGCGGCCTGCGAATGAAACAGGGGGCCGACGAATGACTTCAGCTCGGAAAGGCTTCTGGCCATCTGTTCCCTCGTGTCTTGTCTCCTTGGACCCGCGAGGGGAAAATCCGGGCAACGAGTCTTTTATGCAGCCGTGGTCCACGGCGGTGCCCGGCGTCAGCGCGCTGTCACCCAGGTGCCATGGAAGGTGAAGGGGAAGGCGTGGTCCAACCAGGCCCGGGCTACCGGTCCTGCGTCAGGTACCTTCGCGTCCAGCACCGCCACATACGTCCGGTTGCTCGTGGCATCGTAGGTCTGCACCAGCAGCCAGCCGTCGTCCTCGGCCGAGCCTCCGGCCCGCGGGACGAAGATGGGCTCGGAGGGATGGTGCCCGTCGCCCAGCGTCACCACCGTCTCCGCGCCCGTCTCCATATCCACCTTCACCAGCACGTCATGGGGTCCTCGCCAGGCGTCGGGGCCCGAGTGCGCCGCCACGTACGTGTAGCGGTGGCGCGCCCCGGCCCGCAGCGGCGTGGCACTGGGAAACTCGCAGCGCCGGTCCGAGACCTGCTCGGAGTGCAACATGCCAGCATCCACGTCCAACGTCGCCCGGTGCAGCCGGCCCTGGGCGTCCGTGCGGGTCCAGCCGTGGAGCAGCTCGGCCAGCCACCGGTTGGTGCCGAAGTCTGGATAGCGCACGTAGTCCACATGGAGGCGTCCGGCGTCCTCGAACGCATTGCCGAAGTGCCACGTATGGAAGGGCTCGGCCGGAAAGCGCGCCACCTGGGCGGGCGCATCAATGGGGATGACGAGGACTTCCGTCCCCAGCTCCGGACGCCACTCGAGATTGTCCGACACGCTGCCCTGGCCGAGCAGCACCCGGAAGAGGTGCAGGCGCACCGGCGACACGAAGAAGACCAGGTGGTGGTGGGTGGCGATGAAGTCGTGGACCACGGTCGGGCCGGGCAGGGGCACGCTGCCCAGGCGGCGCACGGCTCCGGCGTCGGGCAGCTCGTACAGCTCGAGCTGGGTGACACGCCCGTAGCGTACCCCGAAGTTGTAGGACGCCCGCCGCGACACCACGGCATGCGGGTGGGCGGAGAAGGTCGGTCCCACCCTGCCTCCGAGGTCCGTCTCCCCCAGGGTGCTCAGGTCCTCCAGGGACAGCTCCGTGGGCAGGGTGGACTCCACCAGGGCGAAGAGCCGTCCGTTCCACACGAAGGGTGAGGTGTTGGCCGCGTTCTTCACCCCGCCGAACAGCCGCCGCCACAGCGAGGGCGCACGGGTGCCATAGTTGGCGTAGAGCACCTGGCCCGCCTCGCGCTCGGCGCGGATACTCGGTGTGTCGATGGTGCGCGCCGCCCCCTGGGCCTGGCCGCCCGCGAAGCGCACCGCCAGCACGCCGCCATCCCCGTCGAACAAATGGCCGTAGCGCTGCCCCCCCACGCCGAATGCCACCGGCCCCACGCGCACCAGGGTCCCGTTCAGCTCCTCAGGCAGTCGGCCCTCCACGCGCATCGGCTCGAAGCCATGGGTCCGAGACAGGTCCCGGTAGGCATTGAGCCAGGAGGGGGGCTCGGCGGAACGGAGGGCGGAGGCGGCACGCGTCATGGGAGCTCCACCTCACCAGGTTGCCTGGGTGTCGGGGACGCAGGGCTGGTAGAGGTAGCCGCTCGCGGTCGGTCCCACGAGGTCGAGGTCGCGGCGGCTCGAGTTGATGTGCCACTGATTCGCGCGGGTGCAGTTCGGGTTGGTGTTGTACTCCACGTTGAAGACCGCCTTGCCCTGCGCGATGAAGCTGTTCTTGAAGAGCTCGCACTCGTCATACTCCCAGCACTGCTCCGTCAGGGCCCAATCGAAGTAGTTCACCAGTTCCGGCGCTTCGGTGTTGTTGCCCTTGAGCCCCACCGACATTCCGAGCGAGTGGGCGAGGTCCGCGATCGCCTTGTTGTAGGCATTGTTCTGGGCCTTGGTGATGGGGAATCCGGAGTCGTTGCTCCAGACCTCCGTCTCATCCGGCTCGATGGCATCGAAGCCCTTGTTCTTGCACCAGTTGATCATCCGGTCCCTCATGATCGGAAGGAGGATGTCCAGCTGGCGGATGTCGAGCCAGTACGAGCCGTCCCAGCCCTCATCCTCGTTGCCAATCACGGACGCCGGGAAGCGCGCCTTGTCCGACCGGTAGTCCTCGTAGACGCCCGCGTCGAAGTAGCAGATCACCACGATGTCCGGTCCGAGGGCGTGAAGCTTCGCCACCGTGTCGGCCGACGTCAGCTCGCCGTCGAGGTCATAAACCGTCTTGTTGGGCAGCACGTCGCGCGGGTAGGAAAAGTCCTGGGAGAGCTGCCAGTGCCAGTGAATGGGCTGCGCGGGAGTGGGGCGCCACCAACTCGTCGGAGTTCCGGCATCGTTCAGGGGTGCTCCCGCATCGCCGGCTCCCCCCGCATCGCCGCCAGCGTCAGCCGCCGCTTCGGTGCTTCCATCGGAGTCCGGGGCGGACGGAGAGCTCTGAACACCGCAGCCGAGCAAGGCACCCAGAGCAAGTGCGGCGACCAGCGAAAGTTTCGACACAGGTGTCTCCATGGAAGCGTCCGGCGCGTTTGAACATGGCGGCCCCGCCTCGCGGTGCGTCTGTAACATACGAAGCATCCGTCATGGGGTTGCAATCGCGGCGCGGGCCCCATGTCGGCTCCACCCACACATCCTGCGACTCTCATCTCTGTCCAACGTGGTTGGCACAAATCAACATACAGATTGAGCCGCGCGGACTGCACGCAGGGCGTCCAGGCGAGCAGCGACAGGGATGGGCTGGATCTTCCGGAGAGCCCTTCGAGGTGACGGGCTTCACAGCGGGCTTGTGCGGCCCGTCACAGCGCTCCCGCCGTGCCTTCCCCAGAATGCGTGTCCATGGAAGCCACGGTGGCTCCTGGTGAACGGATACCGTGAACGGATCCGCACGAAAGATTGTCATGAACCGCAAGCTGTTTGCCTTGAGCACCCTCTCCGCCGCCGTTCTCTCCCTGGGAGCGTGCGGAGGCCCCGACACGCCTTTCACCAACGAGGAGACCGGACAATCCGAGCGGATGGGCATTGGCGTTGCCCGGCAACCCCTCGTCACGGGCCCGGTCTCCGTCGACGCACGGCGCTCCCTGGCCGTGACGGAGAAGGCCCTCGTGAACGGCTTCACGTTGCGCGCGGTGCTCGACAGACTGGCCTCCCAGAGCGGCGTCTCGGGACTCACGGGGAGCCAGCTCTTCAAGCAGCTCTGGGACACGCAGAACCCGAGCCCGGGCCTGACGGTTGGACCGCATTGCAATGACGTCCCCTCGGTGAACGGCTTCCCCTATCGCTGCCGCACGGCCGACGGTGCCCAGGCGCAGAACCCCGATGCCGAAATGGACAGCTATTCGGCGATTGGCCTGTTCAACCGCTTCGATCTGGCTCCGGCCAACGGTGCGGATTGCGGTGAGTACCGGATGGTCTTCGCACGCGCCCCCAGCGGCGCGCGCAACTTCATCATCTTCGAGGCGGTGCTCGCCAACCCGCGCCCCGATCTCGGGCTGGAGGGCTGCCGCCCCATCGCGAAGTTCTGGTCGGATCTCTCCACGAACACCGACGTGACGTCACGCAAGAACGCGCTCGTGAGCTTCTACTTCAATGGGCTCAGCGGGTTCATGCCCGTCGTGCACGTGGAGAACTACGGCGTCCTCGGCGCGGGACGCTCGACGACGGGGCAGGTCCGGACCAACCAGTTCCTCCAGATGCCCTGGCTCTTGCGCGAGTTCAAGCTGAAGAAGACGTGCGGCACGAGCTGCTCCATGGTCTTCCAGCCGATCACGGACAAGACCAACCCCTTCGGCAAGCTCTTCACGTCGGGCTCGACGGAGCCGCTCGCCGCCGAGTTCCAGAACACGTTCTTCCCATCCCAGGTGGCGGCCCTCGCAGTGAACGACCTCAATGCGTTCAACTACGCCGTGCCGGACAAGTTCAACACGGGCGAGAGCGCGGTGGAGTCTTTCGGCACGGACGATTATGACAAGCAGTTCAGCACGACAGGCACGTTCGCCAGCAATATCCAGGCGAAGCTCACGCAGATCAACTCGACCCTCACGCCGGCGCAGATCGTCGCGCGCGCCAAGGCGCTGTCCTGCGCGGGCTGCCACGCGCTCTCGAACAATCAACCGCTCGGCGGCGGGCTCACCTGGCCAGCCTCGCTCGGGTTCACCCACGTCTCCGAGCAGACGGAGCCCGGGCAGGATGGCGAGCGGTTCATCATCTCGAACGCCCTCACGAATGTGTTCCTGCCGCAGCGAAAGGCCGTCCTCGATAACTTCATGAACAACACGCCGAGCCCGAGCGGCGGCGTCCAGAGCGTCATCCAGAGTGGCGTCGCCGCGAATCGATGCCTCGACGTCTCGGGCGCGGGCACCGCGAATGGGACCAACGTCCAGCTCTACCAGTGCAATGGGACCAACGCTCAGCGGTGGATGTTGACGTCGGCCGGAGAGCTTCGCAGCGCCGTCGCCTCGGGCATGTGCCTCGATGTCTCGAACGCCGGGACGACGGACGGGACGAACGTGCAGATCTACCAGTGCAACGGGACCAACGCGCAGAAATGGACCCGCACCGCCGCCGGGGAGTTGCGCAGCGCCCTGGGCTCGAACATCTGCCTCGATGTCGCGAACGCGGGGACGGCGGATGGGACGAACGTGCAGATCTACCAGTGCAACGGGACGAAGGCACAGCAATGGTTCGAGGCACCGCTCCTGCCGAACTCGAACACGGTCAAGGCGGCGGCTCCGGTCCCCATCACGATCCGAGACGTGCGGCTCAACGGTGGGAGCAACACGCTGGTCGGCGCGTCGCGAGGCCAGATGATCCAGGTTGCCGTCGATTACACCATCACCCAGATCAGCACATGCCCCTCGTGCATCGACCAGATCTTGATCGGTCTCCAGACCGGACCGCTGGGATGCGTCTTCGACGGGATTCCGAGCGGCTCCGGCACCTCGGGAACCGGCTTCCTGGGCATCACGGCGCCGACGACGCCCGGCGTCTACTACCTCCGCTTCCGCTACGCCCAGGCCTTCTCGTGTGACACGAGCTGGTGGACGTCCGAGGCGACGCCCAACGACGCGCACAACATCGCCGTCATCACGGTCCAGTAGTCGAAGTTCGAGGGACTCCAACCCGGCCTGGGGCTCGCTGACCCGCTCAGAGAGCCCCACCCAGAGACACGGCACTGGGGAGGCCCTGGTAGTCGATGATCCGGTCGCGTCGCATCCCGAGCCGCTCCGCCACGCGGAGGGAGGGCACGTTCTCCAGGCTGATGATGGCCACCACCGGAACGGGCGCATCGCGCCGCTCCCACCTCGAGGGACACCTCCTGCGGCGGGCCCGCACACGCTCCGAGCCCGTGCCGTTTTCACGCTCGGAGCGCAAAGTCAGAGTAGGGCCTTATGGTCGTCCCCATCACTTGAACCAGTGTGCTCCACGCCCTGTCGGGCGTTTGCTGGAGCAGAGGGGGTCGTACCGTGAAGCGTTGGTCGAGAACGTTGGGCTCGTTGCTCGTCGTGGGGACTCTGTCCGCGGGGTGCGGCGGGGAACCCGGAATGACGGAGGGGCTGTCCTCTTGGGACACGGCTCGCGCGGGGGTGGTGACCAACCCCGCGTTCCTCGTGAAGGACTTCGTATCGCAACCCTACACCACCAGCTCCGCATCGAACCCAGGCTCCTTCACCCGCGTGGGCACGACGGTGTTCTTCGTGGCGACGGACGAGGGCACGGGCACCGAGCTGTGGAAGTCGGACGGCACCGCCGCCGGGACGGTGCTGGTCAAGGACATCCACCCGGGGGTGAACTCGGTCGGCACCCCGAACAGCTCGTCCCCGACCAACCTCATCAACGTCAACGGCACCCTGTTCTTCACGGCCAATGACGGCGTGACGGGAGCGGAGCTGTGGAAGAGCGATGGCACGGCCGCGGGTACCGTCCTGGTGAAGGACCTCACCCCGGGCCCTGACAGCTTCATCGTCGGCACCTTCGGCGCGTTGAACGGCAAGGTCTTCTTCCGGGCCTATGACGGCGTCGAGGACCGGCTCTACCAGAGCGATGGAACGGCCGCGGGCACCGTCCCCGTCCAGCAGGGCACCGTGACGGAGCTCGCCACCCGGCCGAGCGACTTCTTCACCTTCAACAACACGCTCTTCTTCTCGGCCACCAGCTCCGCCGCGGGCGTCGAGCTGTGGAAGACGGATGGCACGTCCGCGGGTACCGTGCGCGTGAAGGACATCTCTAGCGGGACGTCTGGCTCCTACCCCATGGGGTTCATCGCCCTGGGCTCCTACGTCTACTTCTCCGCGCAGGACGCCACCTCCGGCAACGAGCTGTGGAGGACGGATGGGACGACCGCCGGCACGGTCCTGGTGAAGGACATCCAGGCGGGCCCCAGCTCCTCCTCCCCCTATTACTTCGCCCTCTTCAACGGCGCGGTGTACTTCTCGGCGAACGATGGCGTCTCCGGCCTCGAGCTGTGGAAGACGGATGGCACCGCCGCGGGGACCGTCCTGGTGAAGGACATCTGGCCCGGCTCTTCCGGCTCGTATCCCAACACCTTCGCCGTGGTAGGCACGACGCTCTTCTTCGGCGCGCAGGATCCCACCGCCAGCCGGGAGCTGTGGAAGACGGACGGGACGGCCGCCGGCACGGTGCTGGTGACGGACCTCCGCGCGGGCACCAGCTCCTCGAGCCCCTCCCTGCTCACGGCGGCGGGGAGCACGCTCTTCTTCACGGCCACCGATGGTGTCGCCGGGGTCGAGCTGTGGAAGAGCGATGGGACGGCCACCGGCACGGTGCTGGTCAAGGACATCCTGGCGGGCTTCAGCTCCTCGGGCCTGGACAACTTCATCGCGCTGAATGGGAAGCTCCTCTTCGCCGCCAACAATGGCACCCTGGGCAAGGAGCTGTGGCAGAGCGACGGGACGGCCGCCGGCACGGCGGTGCTGCGGGATGTCTACGCGCCACTGCCCGACGGCAATCCGGTCGAGCTGATTGACGCCGATGGCACGCTGATCTTCGTCGCGAAGAATCCGGCCAGTGGCTTCCAGGTCCTCTGGAAGAGCGATGGGACGGAGGCGGGCACGAGCATCATCACCACCACGCCGTCGTCTCCCTCCAAGCTCACCTGGGTCAACGGCACGGCCTTCTTCGCGGCGAGCGCGTCCGGCCTGGGCTACGAGCTGTGGAAGACGGACGGAACGGCCGCCGGCACGGTGCTGGTCAAGGACATCTACCCCGGGGCGAGCTCCTCGCTCTCCTCCACCTCCGTGTTCACCAAGGCCCAGGGACTGCTCTACTTCACCGCCAACGACGGCACCTCGGGACTGGAGCTGTGGCGCAGCGATGGAACGGCGGCCGGGACATACCGGGTCAAGGACATCAACCCGGGCACCGTCAACTCGCTCAGCAACAACACCACGTTCGCCGAGTTCAACGGCAGCCTCTACTTCTCCGCCAACACCAGCACGACGGGTGTCGAGCTGTGGAAGACGGACGGGACGACGGCCGGCACGGTCCTGGTCAAGGACATCTACCCCGGAACCAACTCCTCGCTGGTGAACCTGCCGTACTTCCAGGAGCTGGGCGGGGTGCTCTACTTCTGCGCCGCGGACAGTGTTTCGGGCTCCGAGCTGTGGAAGACGGATGGGACGACCGCCGGCACGGTGCTGGTCAAGGACATCTACCCCGGGACCAACTCCAGCTTCCCCTCCAGGCTCACCCTGTTCAATGGCGCCCTCTACTTCTCCGCCACGGACGGTGTGACGGGGACGGAGCTGTGGAAGAGCGATGGGACGGCCACGGGCACCGTGCTGGTGAAGGACATCTTCACCGGGGCGAAGGAGTCGCGGCCCTCGGGGTTCAGCCGCATCAACAACCAGCTCTATTTCACGGCCACCGACAGCGCCTCGGGGACCGAGCTGTGGAAGACGGATGGGACGACCGCCGGCACGGCGCTGGTCAAGGACATGCTGCCGGGGGGGAGCGGTGGACTCGTCGGCACGCAGGCGCCCCTCCTCCTGGAGCCAGAGGGGTTGTTGCTGTTCACCGCGGCCGATGCGGACTCGGGCGGCGAGCTGTGGATGAGCGACGGCACCACCGCCGGCACGGTGCGGCTCCAGGACATCGTTCCCGGTGCCGTTCCGTCCAGGCCCTCCGGCTTCGTCCGCTCCCAGGGCCTGGTCTTCTTCAGTGCGTATGATCAGACCGGCGCGAGGGATCTGTGGGCGCTGCGGGTGACGGATCTGCTCCCGGCTCCCGCGCCGTGAGCCCATGAGAAGAAGGTGCTCCCGGGTGCTTTCCCAGGCCCGGGAGCACGCCTCACCTGGTACGCGGAGTTGAGTGACAGAGTGAATCGGACCGTGGTTTCCTCGGCCCCATGCTCTCCTGCCAGACCAGACATGCTCCGTCGTCCCAAGGGCTCGGGCTGTTGGCCGTGCTCGCACTCACCCTGGCGGGCCTGTGCTGGCCCGCGGAGGCCCACGCGCAGACCTGGTCCCTGACGACCGCCCAACGCAAGGCCTTCCTCCAGTATTACGCCCCCATCGTCCTCAAGCGCGCCAACGGCAATGACGGCCGTCATGGCTACGATTGGATCACCCAGTTCGACTTCGACCAGGACGGCGACTTCTCCAACAACAAGCTCCACTGGAAGACGATCAACCAGTACGTCGATGCCTCCCGCACCGGCCCCAGCGCGTTCGACCGGTGGCGCATCCGCCCGACGCTCTACTCCTCGCTCATCGAGTTCATGGATGGGGGGAAGAACCTCGTCCTCGTCTATCACATCTATCACGCGCTCGATAAGAACGCGGCGGGCGACTACCAGTTGCATGACTGGGAGCGCGTGGAGCTGCTCGTCAAGAACGTGGTGGGTGCTCCGGGCAGCGGTGAGTCCGTCGCGCATGCCATCGTCACCCAGCACAAGCGCAACGTCATCCGGCAGCAGGGCCACGTCGACCTCAACTTCATGCAGTCCGCCACCGGCAAGCACCTGCTCATCTGGCAGGCGGAGTGGTCGGACAAGCTCCTGGCCGCGCACGGACAGGAGCTGCGCTTCGTCACCGACCCCTACTCCTTCTTCGCCGGCCGGATGTCGACCGCGGGGAACGCGGAGGCCGGGGTGAACAACGACGATGGCCGCAAGAACGTGCACTACGTGTTCGTGCCCGAGGCGTCCGCGAGCGCGGTGACGGCATTTGGCGCACGGCCGCTGAGCTACGCCACCGCGGACCTGCTCGCGAGCCGCTACGACAATGGCAAGACGATCACCTGGCCCAACGTCAAGCGCATCACCTATGAGTTGCAGGATCTCGCGGACATCCTGCCCACGCATTGGCAATACGGCGGCTACCAGACGCACTGGCTGAGCACCTCGCCCATCGACTTCTATCTGGAGAGTCCCGTCGTCAACGAGGCCGGGCAGGCCGAGGTGAGCGCGGGCATGCAGCGCTTCTTCCCCCAGACGCGCGACATCGAGAACGAGGACGAGCGCGAGGGCTACCCCGCGAAGAAGTGGCTCCTCGGCACCTTCGAGCTGAACGCCAGCGCGTCGGACACGGGCGGTGGGGGCTCCGGTGCCTTCCATGACAACGCATGGGCCAGCACCGGGGTGGACTCCCGGGGCCAGACGCGGGCGAGCGCGAGCGGCTACACCACGTCACCCGGCTCCTTCTGGTGGCAGCACGACTACTTCGTGCACTCCGGCACCGTGGACTCGACGGAGGGCGTGGAGCAGGGCTTCTGGCTCCCGGGCGCGTGGTACCTCACCCAGAACGGTGGGTTCGACGGGCGCTGGGTCCAGCTGTTCGATGACCGGCCGGGCCTCGAGTCGGGGGCGGTACGGCCGGAATGACGCTCACTTCGAGCCCGGGGTCGCGCGCATGGCGAGCATGGGGCGGTACACACCCCGGTACGACCAGGCCAGGTAGACCTCCAGCGCCAGGATGAAGACGGTCATCCCCGTGCCTTCCGGAGCGAGGAAGGCGTGGTACGCGACGATGTTGACGATGACTGGCGCGAGGAGGGCCAGCGCCAGCGGCACGAAGCGGTTGGACAGCAGCAGCACCCCCGCGAGCACCTCGGTGCCCTTGATCAGCGGAAACATGTAGCCCGTCTTCCCGAGCGCGCCGGCGAACGCGAGGGCGCCTTCGGGAATGGGCGTCGTGGGTTGAGGCAGGAAGTTCAGGAAGCCGTTCAGCCCGAAGACGAAGAACATCAGCCCCATCAAGAGCCGTCCGGCGGTCGGAAGATGGCGAGCGATCGACTTCGGGGTCTTGCCTTCGGCGGCAGTCGCCGCGAGCGTCGTGTCCGTTCCCAGGGTGGCCTTCATGTCGTGTCTCCTTCAGGGTCGAAAACCGGGATCTATCGTCACGACGAATGACGATCCGCAAGATCGACACAGCGGGCGATTTTTCCTGGAGTCCCGCCAAACGCCCGAAATCACTGGAGGCCAGAGGACCACACCAGGAGGTTGCCCGGTTCCTCGGGGGCGACGTGGGTCGCGTGTCTAAGAGATTTCCCAACCCCAGGAGGCAATGGGCCGAAGGTCTGTTGCGCCCCATCTTGTCCTGCAGTCAATCCGGGAGGTGGGGAATGCAGACCTGGAGAGCTGTTGCCTTGTCCTGTGCGTTGATCGCGGGGTGTGGCGGACCGCTTCCGGAAGTGGAACCGCCGTCCGACGAACAGATGCCGGGGGATGAAGTCGCGGCCATGTGGACGAACGACACCCCGACCCTGGGGCGGGCACGATTCGTCAAGGACATCTTCCCGGAAGCGGCTTTCAGGGGGGCCGAACCACAGAACCTGGTGAGCTTCCGCGGGAAGCTCTCCTTCGCCGCCAACCACCAGGATGGGCGGAGGGAGTTGTGGAAGAGCAACGGCACCAGAGCCGGCACCGTCGTGGTGGTGGAGTTTCCACCGCTGAGCCGTCCCGCGGGTTTTTTCGACTTCCTGTCCAATCTGACCCCCGTGGGGTGTCAGCTCTTCTTCACGGTCGGGGACGAGGCCCATGGCAATGAGTTGTGGGTCAGCGACGGGACGCGCGAGGGGACGAGGCTGGTGGAGGACCTCACGCCAGGGACCGAGGGCTCGGCACCGCACACCCTCGTGGCGGTGGGAAAGACCCTGTTCTTCTTCCGCACCCTTGGAGGGGATCCCTCCTCGCCTGGGCGGACCGAGCTGTGGACGTCCGACGGCACCGCGGAAGGGACGGTGCGGGTACGTGACTTCGGGCCGGGAACCAGCGCGAGATCCGACAGGGTGATCGCCCGGGGCGATACGCTCTTCTTCTTCCTCGCGAACCCGGATGGTACGCACGAGCTGTGGAAGTCGGATGGCTCCGGGGCGGGCACGATGCGGTTGAGGACCTTCGACCCGGCGCCCCTGGGCTCCCCGCCGAGCTCTCTTCGAATCGCGGGACGTCTCGTCTACTTCATCGCCGAAGATTCGACCCACGGCAACGAGCTGTGGAGGACGGACGGCACCGTGGCCGGCACGGAGCTCGTCGAGGACCTCACGCCCGGTCCCGCCAGCACCACCCTGCAACTCCTGGACGTGGCTCGCGATCAGCTGTTCTTCACGACCCGCGACCAGACCGGGACGGTGATGCGCCTGTTCAAGGTGAAGGTGGGTGGCGACAGCCGTTGCGACCCGAAGCTCGTCACCACGCTGCCCAATCCCTTCGCCGGCAACCCGGAGGTCACCTCCTTCATCACCGCCTTCGCCACCACGGGCAGGGAGCTCTTCTTCTCCGTCGCCTTCTTCGGCCCCGGCCCCGCCCCGATCGACCACCAGCTCTGGGTGACCGACGGCACGAAGTCCGGGACGAAGCTGCTGCACCGGCCCCTGAGCCTCTCGGATGAGTTCACGACGGAGCTCTTCCCCGTGGGTGACCTCCTCCTCTTCCCCGCCAATAACGAGGCGGACGAGACAGACACGGAGCTGTGGGTGAGCGACGGGACGGTGAAGGGCACACGGCGTCTGCGGGACATCAACCCAGGGCTCGCGTCCTCGTTCCCGCATGCATTCACCCGCGTGGGTGACTGCGTCTTCTTCATCGCCTTCCGAGAGGGTGAGGGCGACGCGTTGTGGGTCCTTCCCGTGCGGCGCTCGAGCCACGCCTCGGTGGTGGGAGCCGAGCGTTGAGCCAGGGGAACCGGTGGAGCCACGGTGAGCGGTCCACGTCCGCGTCCGAAGGTCTGTCCGTGCCGGGCCTTCAGGGCGCCAGCGGCTTGTGCAGCAGTTGGATGAGGTTCTGCCGCCGGGGCGTCTTCTGGAGCGTCATCCCGGTGACTTCGTAGCCCTGCCGCTGCCAGAAGCGGAGCGCATCCGGATTCTGCTCCTGCACGACAAGCCGGATGCCCGCCGCGCCCTGGCCGCGCACCCACTGCTCGAACGCACCGACGAAGCGGGCCCCGAGCCCGGCGCGGCGGTGGTCCGGGTCGATCATCAACAGACCGATGATCCACTCGTCCTGCTCGGGAAAGCCACGCACGGCATCGAGCACTCCGAGCAGTTCCTTCTTCCCCTCCGCGTACAGCCCGAAGGCGAACTTGTCCTCCAGCGTCTTCCCCGGAGGGAGGCTCTCGAGGATCGCCTCCGCGGCATCGGGCTCCAGCGCCCCGTAGACCAGCGTCATGAAGGCGTGGCAGCGCTCGACCAGCGCGCGCAGGGCCTCCACGTCTTGCGCTCCGAGCTGCACCACGGCACTTCCGTCGACTTGGAACATCGGGCCCTCCTCGGGTGGCCAGGACAGACTACGGGGAGCGTACGGCGACCGGCTACTGCTCCTCGCGATTGATCGGCAGCTCCAGCGTGAAGGTGGCGCCCTGCTCGGGACCCTGGCTGGAGCAGGCCAGCCGTCCATCCATCTCGGCGGCCGCCAGGGCACTGATGTGCAGACCGAAGCCGTGCCCCGTCTTCTTGGTCGTGAACCCCTGGGTGAACATGCGCGCCAGGTTCTCCGGCGCGATGCCGATGCCGTTGTCCTCCACCTCGATGAGCAGATGACCCGTGTCGGGCTCATGCCGCACCTGGATTCCCAGGCGCTTGTCCTGTTTCGCGCTGTCCATCAACGCGTGCCTCGCGTTGCTCAGCAGGTTGATGAGGATCTGCAACAGCTTGTGCCGGTCGAGGTAGATGGCGGGCACCTCGGCGTAGTGGCGCTCGACACGGATGCCCAGGCGCTCGAAGGAGACGGCGTGCAGGCGCAACGCCTCGTCGATGAGCTGAGGCACCACCACCTGCTCCACGGCCCCCGCGGCCCTCGCGTGCTTCTGCTGCATGCTCACGATGGACTTGATGTGCTCGACGCTCTCCCCCAGCGAGCGCATCTCCTGGAGCAGGGCGTCCCGCTCATCCAGGAGCTGGTCCGACACGGCGATGAGATAGGCCGGGAGCTTCTGTCCCTGGGCATCGTGCGCGAGGAAGGAGCAGATGTCCGAGACATGCTCGCGCAGGAGGTTGGCGGCCTTGGCCAGTCCCGAGACACGCGACTGACGGAGCCGGTCGGTGACGAGGCTGGTGGAGATGTTGACGCTGTTGAGGGTGTTGCCCACGTTGTGGAGCACACCGGTGGCGACCTCGGCCATGCCCGCCTGGCGTGAGACGTCCACCAGGGTGCGGTGCATCTCCCCCAGCCGGGTCTCCGCCTCCCGGCGGGCGGTGACGTCGCGGCCAAAGAGCGTCGCCCCCACCACCCGGCCATCCGCGCCGGCAATGGGGTGCATGCTGATGTCGATCACCAGACGGGCGCCCCCCTCCTCGTAGGTTTGCTCCAGGCGCAGGCGCTGGCCCTGAATCACCTGGGCGAAGCGTGCCTCCCAGAGCTTGCGCGCCTCGGGAGTGTCATGCTGGAAGAGCAGCTGTCCCGGCTCGAGCACGATGCCAGCGCGCCGCAGATAGATATCCCTCGCGGCCGAGTTCGCCGTGAGCAGGCGCCCCTCGCGGTCCAGCGAGACCACGAGATCGTCGGTGCTCTCGATGACGCTGTTGAGCTTGCTCTCGCTCTCCCTCAGCTCCTTGAGCGTCCGCTCGAGCGAGGCCTGCGCCGCGCTGCGCGCGGTGCTGTGCAGAGAGCCCAGTCCCCAACTGCCCACGAAGCAGAGGCCCGCGAAGACGTGGCCGAACCAGATGGTGCTGGCGGTGATGGCACTGACGTCGATGCCGATCTGCTCACGGTAGTACGGATGGGCCACTCCCAGGGCCGCGAACAACAAGAGGGTGATGGACAGCCCCAGCCGAGGCCCCGCCAGATACACGGCGAGGGCGGGCAGCAACATGCCGATGGCATGCGCGCCACCGGCGGGATTCGGGTTCACGAAGACGGAGGACACGTGCCCGATACCCAGGGTCACCAACAGCACCATGGCCGGTAGGGAGGGAGTGCGAGCCCCGCGTGCCAGCAACAGCGTCCCCAGGTAGCCCAGGCCGGCGATGATGCTCCCGAGCGGGAGGGCGTTCGTGGAGATGGAACGCAGCACGAACACCACGTTGATCAGCGTCAGGAAGCAGGCAGCACCCACCATGATCCGGTGACGGATGAGGTCCGTGGGCGCTGAATTCCGCAGGGGCTCCGAGAGCATGGAGTCCAATCGCTCCAGCAGCCAGTGACGGCCCACATGGGACATGGAGTCCTGTCGACGATTCTCGGGCGGGTTGAGGGTGGACGGAGATGTCTCGAAAGATGGAAATTTCGCCATGGCCGAGTGTGGAGACAGTCGCGAGGATGGGGCTCGCGACTCGTCCGGGGGGGATTGTGCGCGGGGAGCAGGATTTTCCCCAAATAAGGAGCCGGGTAGGCGAGATAAGGTCCCGCCGCATGAACGCTCGGCATTCGACCTTCGCTCTCGCCGTCGTTGTATGCCTCCTGTCACCCACCACGTGGGCCAAGCCCTACCGCGCCATGGTGACCCGCACCGCATCGACCACGCGGAGCGGCAACATGGAGCTCGGCCTGCGCTACCAGGGCTTCTTCGCCCTCGACTCCGACAAGTCCCTGCCCTACCACCAGGTCTCCCCCAGCATCCGCTGGGGCATCCTCGACAACGTGGAGGCCAACGTCTATTTCGAGGTTCTCGGGCTCGGCAACCCCGGCGAGAACGGCTTCCAGCTGGCCTTCGGTGACATCCCGCTCGGCGTGCAGTGGACGTTCCTGGAGACCAGTCCCTTCTCCCTCGGTGCCTACGGGCGCGTCACCTTCCCCACCGGGCCGAGCGACCAGGACGCCATCCCCCCGAGCCTGTCCGACGGGACGTGGGACTTCGAGGGCACGCTCATCGGCGAGCTGCGGGTGAGCAGGGACCTGCGCTTCATGCTCAACGCGAGCTACCTCCACCATGGGACGAGGGATCGCGGCAACCTGCCGGACTTCGACGTCCCCGACGCCGTGCAGCTGGGCGTGGCCGGTACCTACAACATCAACAACGCCACCCTGGTGGGCCTGGAGGTCATCGGCCGCCGCTACTTCGAGCCCGTCATCACCCCGGCGTGGACGAACAACGCCAACCAGGTGGAGATCATCCCCGTGGTGCGCCGCGAGGTGTTCCCGGGCCTGGTGCTGGAGGCGGTGGCCGGCATCTCGGTGACGCCGGACCTCTCGGACATCTACCAGTTCCGCCTGCTGCTCGGCGGAACCTACGAGTTCGACCTGGCCTCGGGTCCGGCCCTGCCCGACGACGACGACGACAGGCCGACGAAGAAGAAGTCCGAGCCCAAGAAGAAGCCCACGGCGCCTCGCAAGCGCTGAGTCCCCCCGAGCCGGGCCCCCACGGGCTCCGGCTCAGGCACTCTTGCGGCGGCGGATCATCGCCTCGTACGAGCGGCCCACGCTCTGCGAGAGGATGAGCAGCTCACCCACGTCCGGCGGGGTGAGCTGGCCGGGTCCGTTGTCCACGTACAGCATGTGCACCAGCTTGCCGCGCACCAGCAGCGGGAGGATGACGGCCGTCGTCGGGTAGTCCCCTCCCAGCAGCTTGTAGAAGAAGCCCGACGCCGCGTCCCGCTTCACCGGCCCCACGTAGTGCGCGCGCGTGTCGCGCACCAGTCGGAAGGTGCTCGGCCCCTGCAGGCCGATACCGATGCGCTTCACCGCGGCCTCGCGCACCCCCTTGCCCATCCCCCGCCAGCCCGTCACCAGGCTGCCGTGCACGCTCAGCAGCAGGCTGCGCTTCCACTTGCCCAACGCGAAGCGCAGCACCGTCGTCGCCACCTGCTCGCGGTCCGAGCTGCGCGACAGCTCCGCCTGGGCCTCGGCGAAGGTGAGCGGCGTGGGCAGCGGCTCGCGCACCACCGGCGCCTTCGCCCGGGGCCGCACCGGCGCGGCCTTGGGCGGCGGCAGCGTGACCGGAGGAATGCTCGGCGGCACCGGGGGCGCGACCGGCTCCGGCAGCGGCGTCTCGGGGAGGAGCAGCTCCGGGAGGGGCTCGAGGGGCTGGGCCACGGGCGGCTCGATGACCGGTTCCGGGACCGGCTCGACGACCTGCTCGAGCAGCAGCTCCGGCTCCTCCTCCATCGCGGGCGCCGGCGCCTCGGGCTGGTACTCCGTGAGGATGGGGGCGGGAACCTCCTCCTCCTCCGCCACCATCTCGACGAGCTCCAGGACCGGCTCCTCCCCCAGGGGCCTGGCCCCTCCGGTGAGCGCCTGGGCGTAGAGCGATTGGAACTCCTCCTCGCTGATCAGGTCCTCGACCTTCGAGGCCGCCTTCTCCGCCTCCTGCTGCTCGCGCGTGGGCCGCACGGCGTTCATGTCGATGGCCCGCATCGCCCGGAACGCCTTCGCGTAGCGCCGCTGCAGCTGGTTCATCCGGAACTCGGGGATGACCACCGGCACCACGCGCTTGCCCGTCTTGAACGCCAGCGCGTCCAACGTCTGGATGTCCTGGGGGTTGATGACCGCCACGCTCATCCGCGTGGAGTCCACGCGCATCGGCATGAAGTCCCGCTCGTCCGCCTGGCTCAGGTCCACCAGCTCCAGCGCACGGGGGTCCGGAATCATCTCCCCCGAGGCGAACGCCACGTTGTGCTGCTTGCCCAGCACCCGGGCCAGGTCCTGCTCGGACACCAGCCCCAGCTCCACGAGGTTCGTCCCGAGCCGCCCTCCATGGACGACCTGCGACTCGAGCGCCTCCTCCAGCGCCTGGGGAGTGATGAGCTTTTCTTGAAGGAGCAATTCGCCCAGTCGCATGACGGCACGGCTTGTAGCCGCCCCCCGCCGCCTTCCGCAAGGCGCCCCTGCGCCCCCTGCCCTCGCCCGGTCAATCCTCGGGATGGTGGCTGAGCGCCACCCGGTTTCCCTCGGGATCCCGGACATACACCGACCACTTCGTCTCCTTCTCCAGGGGCACCCCCGCCCGGGCGAAGCCCTCCACCGCCCGCGCCCGCTCCTCCTTGGGGATGCGGAAGGCCAACAGGAAGAGGCCCGGCCGCTCGTTCTGGAAGGGACCTGGCTCGGGCTCGCCCGAGACCTCTTCCAGGGCGAGGAAGCCCCCGCCCGGTACCCCGACCCACACACTGCGTAACGAGCCGTCCGCTCGGTGGTGCCGTTTGAGCTCAGAGAAGCCCAGCACATCCCGGTAGAAAGCGGTGACTCTCTCTACGTCCCGAACCTGGATGGCCAGATGGTGGAAGCCATGAACGTCCATGGAATGGAATGGTATGGTGTCCGGCCCCCATGGCGCGACTGCTGATCGTCGAGGACCACCCCGAACTGGCCTCCCTCATGGTTGCCGCGGCCGAAAGCCGCGGTCATGAGGCCACGGCCGTTCATACCGGCGAAGCCGCGCTGGCCCTCCTGCGCCCAGCCGCCTTCCACGCCGCGGTGGTGGACCTGCTGCTGCCCGACATGCGCGGCAGCGCCGTGCTCTCCGCGCTCCGGGACCACGCCATCCCCGCCGTCGCCGTCAGCGGCGTCTTCAAGGGGGACCGCTTCGCCCGCGAGGCCATCGAGGTCCACGGCGCCCGCGCCTTCTTCGAGAAGCCCTTCGAGCTCCTCCAGCTCCTGGAGTCCGTCGAGCAGCTGTGCGGTCTCACCCGCCCGCTGGCTCCGCCCCCGGCCGAGGACGACGACGAGGTCGTGGTCTTCGAGGATGCTTCGCTCCTGGACGACGAGCCCCTCTTCGACTCCGCCGAGGACGAGCCCGGCTTCACCTCCGACGACTCCAGCGAGGACGAGCCCGTCTTCGCCCTCCCTCCCGAGCAGCAGGCTCCCGTGGTGCAGGGGCTCATCGAGGAGGTGAGGGAGCCACCGCGGCGCGCGGCCCCGCCGCCAGCCCTCGTGGTGCAGGTCCCCATCGAGACGGCGCCCATCGAATTCGAGGCGCCCCCTCAGGAGCCTGTCCCGCCCGAGCAGGAGCCCGCCGCCGCCGAGAACGCCACGCCCGTCACCCTCAAGACGGAGGATCTCGATGAGATCGGGGCCATGGAGGAGCTCGCGTCCTCCGACGAGGAGCCGGCGCCAGCCCCCGAGGAGCTCCAGCCCGTCGAAGAAGCCCCGCCGGCTCCCGCGACTGACCCCGAGGAGCTCGCGGCCCTCGACTCGCTCCGGCCCGTCGAAGAAGCCCCGCCGGCTCCCGCGACTGACCCCGAGGAGCTCGCGGCCCTCGACTCGCTCCGGCCCGTCGACGCGACCCCGGTCTCGGAGATCACCCCCGAGGAGCTCCGGGCGCTGGATGCACTCGCGGCGGCCGAGGAGACGCCAGCACCCGCCATCACCTCCGAGGAAACCCAGGCGCTCGACGCGCTCTCCCCCGTCGAGGAGGCTCCCACGCCCGAGGCCACGAACAGCGGGGAGACGACCCGCGACGACTCGGAGCCCGAGCCTGGGATCGCCCTGCCCTTCGGCGAGCGCGAGAAGGTGTGGAACAAGCCCTCCTCCACGCCCGGCACCCGCCGCCGTCCCCTGCCCGAGTGGTCGCTCTCGGGGGACCTGAAGAACACCAGCGTTCCCCGGCTGCTCAACGCCTACTACGAGGCCCGCCACAGCGGAGAGCTCAAGCTCCGGCAGGGCTCCCTGCTCAAGGTCATCTACTTCGGCGCGGGCCGCCCGGTGTACGCGGCGTCCAACCTCGCCCACGAGCGCTTCCTCCGCTTCTGCGCGCGCCGGGGCGTGATTCCAGAGGAGAGGCTCGCGGAGGTGGCCACCCTCGCCCGCGAGCAGAACCTCCGCTCCAGCGAGGCGATGAGCCGCCTGGGCCTGCTGGACGCGAAGAAGCGCCAGCAGCTCATCGAGGAGCAGGTGAAGGAGATCCTCTGGTCCACCTTCTCCTGGACCGAGGGCGCCTACGGTTTCAGCCCGCTGCAGCCCCCTCGCGCGGGGCTGGTGAAGCTGTCGGTGTTCCCCGGGGACCTCATCC
The DNA here is from genome assembly GCF_016887565.1 of Archangium violaceum. NCBI lineage: Bacteria > Pseudomonadati > Myxococcota > Myxococcia > Myxococcales > Archangiaceae > Archangium > Archangium violaceum. Next base: position 5,248,954 of record NZ_CP069396.1, on the reverse strand, counting down.
TGGAGGGAATCCTCCGCTCGGAGCCCCTGGTGACGCTGCGCCAGCAGATGCCTCGCTCGCGCCGGCTCTTCCCCTCCGCGGCCCCGGCCTACGGCCTCCACGAGCTGAAGCTCAAGGGACAGCAGGCCCTGCTGCTGGCCTACGCCGACGGCACCAAGACGGTGGAGGATCTGCTCACCATCACCGAGCTTCCCGAGCGCGACGTGCTCGCCACGCTGCGGGGGCTGGAGTTGATCGGCGTGCTGGAGGAGCGGCGCGAGGAGCCGAGCAACAGCCGCCGCATCACCTTCGGCCTGTAGACACCCCGGGCCTCACCGGCGGCGGCGCCGCATGGCCGCCACCAGGGCCCCGAGCACCAACACCACCGGGCCGGAACCCGAGCTGGTGCAGCCACAGCCGGAGACGTCCACCCGCGGTCCGGGCTTGTCGCTGATGGAGATGGGCACGTCGCGCAACCGGGCCACACCCTCCATGCGGCGCGAGCCCACCAGGTGCGGGCGCGCCACGTAGGTGAGCCTCCGGGTGCCATTTCCCGCGAGCGACAGGCCCTTCACGGAGAGCACCCCCTCGTTCCAGGAGACCTCCATCCCCGCGTCCTGGCCCTGGACCTGCGCGCTCCCCTCCACGTACGTCAGCCCCTCCAGACGCTCCTCGTAGCTCACGTCATTCACGTCGCACCCGGTGGTGTTGGTGAGATCGACGGAGACACCGACGAGCCCCGTGTCCGAGGCGGCTGGTACCTCGGCGCGGCGCTGCACCTTCACGAAGGGCTCCACGGTGATGGGCAGCGTGTGCTGGACCGTGGTCTGGCTCTCCGGGCCCGCGCTCGCCGTCACCTCCATCACCACGGGCCTGCCCACCAGCGTGTCGAACCCGGTCTCCTTCGTGGACACCGACACGGTGCCATCGGGATTCGTGCTCTGCGTGGACTCGGGGCCAGACACCTGACGCCAGGTGAGGGCCGGCGACTGGCAGAAGCCCTTGGGGAAGGTGGGCGTCAGCGTGGTGCTCGCCTGCTGGCCGCACGCGGCCACCAGGGCCGTGCCCGCTGGCAGGGGCTCCACTCCCGCACGTACCGGGGGAGCCACCAGCTCCGTCACCGTCTCGGGGGAGCGGCTGCCCGCGTCGTCCGCCATCGAGGCCTTCAATTGCAGGCGTCCACCCAGGCACTGCTCTCCCAGGGAGACCGTCCACGAGCCCTGGATGGGCACCTGTCCGGATACCGAGCGCCCACCCGCGCCCGGTTGGGAGACCTGGAGGTCGGCGCGCAGGCCCCGGCGCGCGGGGCAGTTGAGGTTCGAGCCCACATCCACCCGCAGATCGCCCGAGGGTTCCGACACCTCGTGGACCCCGAGCTCGAGCTTGCCCGAGTCGAACGGTGCCAGCGAGGTCTCGACCGTCACGCGCTGCTCCGAGGCCGGCCCGGTGATGTCACTCGTCCCCTTCAGGTGGTTGACGGCCGTGAACGTGAGGTGGGTCGTATCGACGCAATCCGTCGTCTTCGCCGTCAGCCTGGGCGATCGCACCTCGGCCCCCAGCGCCACCGGGTTGCCGTCGGCGTCCTGCAGCGAGATGCCCCCCTCGGAGAGCTCCCTGTCGGACGTCACGCGCCAGGTGGTCTCCACGCCCGGGAAGCCGCTCGTGCCCAGACATTCGTGCGTCTTCCCGCCAGGCGAGAGCTCCCGCGACTGACCGGCGATGATGACGCCCCCATCGCTCGCCCCGAAGACCGCGTTCGGCTTGCCCCAGGGCGCCACGTGCACCTGGAACACCCTCGGGACGGAGCTGGTCAGCCCCTTGTTGTCCTCGACCATCAGCTGGAAGGGAAAGTCCGCGCCATCCGCCGAGCAGAGCGTGGGCGGAGCGGTGAGCGTGGCGGCGCTGCTCCCATCCTGCGTCAACGAGGGGCCCACCAGCCCCGAGGGCATCGGCCGCGCGCTCCAGTGGAATCCGGAGAGCGGGCAGCCCGCGTATGGCTCGCGGACCCGGACAACGAGGGGCTCCTGCTCACCCGCGCGCAGCTCCGTCTTGGAGAAGCTCACCTCGGGCGCGTCCGGAGGCCGCGTGTGCCTCACGAACACCGGGATGCCCCGGGTGACGTCATGCTCCGCCCAGCCATCCGAGGCGCGGAGCTCCAGGGAGCCCACCTGCTCATAATCGCAGACGTTGCCCGCGGTGACGTTCATCACGACGGGATCCCCCGGCACCCAGGCGCCACCAGCGGCTCCCACGTCCACCTGCCGCGCGGACCACTGCGCCCCACCCTGGGTCGGCGTGGCGGCCAGCGTCAGCACCGGATCTCCATCCGGGTCGGTCGCCGCGAAGGAGAACTGGCCGCTCTGGCCCTCGTCGAGTTCCACGATGGCGCCCGCCGGGAACTGGGGGCGCGCGGCATTGGTGTAGATGAAGAGATTGCCCGTGTTGGCCTTGGAGGCGGTGACGACGCAGTAGTTCGCGCCCGTACAGGCGACCTGACTCAAGGGGGCCAGCTTCATGCCTTCTGGAATGTCTTCCCTGAACATCCAGCGGGTGCCCGCCCGCGTGGCATCGGGCATGGGCACCGGGCTCGCCACCGCGTAGCGACCCCCCGGCAGCCCCACCACGGCCATCCCGAACCCATGACCGTAGGCGTCCGTGTTCGCCGCATCCACGTTCATGGACACGCCGGTCACCCCCAGGCCCCCCGCGTCGAACCTCCACACCGGCCGGATGTCACTGGTGGGCAGAGGGGTGTCGATGTTCCGGAGCGGACCCTGAAGGATCGCGGACTGCGTGCCGACCACGGCATGGGGAAGCTCCGGGCTGCCGGCGGCGAACAGCTCGATGGCCTGCGCGATCCCCACCGTGGGCAACACGTTCTGGAGCTGATTCGTGCTGCGCTTGTCGCTGTCGACCCAGTAGACCTGTGCCTGGTTGCTGTTGGAGCTCACGAGCGCGTAGGTCCTGCCGCCCACCCGCACCACTCCGAGAGAGCCGACGAGGTAGTCCTGCACTCCGTGCATCAGGGTGAGCGGCTTGTTGTCGTAGATGCTGGAGTCCGACATGAAGACGCCGCCGTTCGCGGAATCGTCATAGGCGACCGCGACGGCGACCCCTTCCGTGTGTTTCACCCGGAGGACGAGCGGTGCGGTCCCCGGCAGCAAGGCCGTATCACGCCCCACCGCGCACCCGTACGTGTCGTCCCATCGGATGCTTCGACGCTCGCCTCGCGAATCGCTGAAGAACGTGACGAGGCAGCCCGTGAACTCCTGGTAGTAGGTGCCCACCGATGGGGAGCTCACGTTCAACGTGAGCTGGCGCGGGGGCTGCTCGTCCAGGAACAGGTACGCGCCCAGTCCATAGCCCACCGAGAACTTCCCGGGCCCCCACACGTCCAACACGTGGTTGGGTGTCCCGCTCAGCGAGGGGCCCGCGTGCCACTCGGCATGCGCCCTCGCGGAGACCAGCACCACCAGGCAGGCCACCCACCCCGCGGCCAGGAGCCGCAGGCGCGCGCCCCACCCGCCGCTAGTACGCCAGCTCCGCCCGAAGATAGAGCCTGTCGGAACCATCGCGTGCCTCCTCCGTCAAGCCCGTCCCGGTGAACCCCAGCAGCGTATAGCCAGCGGCCACACGCAACCGCTCGTTCACCCGGTACGCCACCTCGCCACGTAGAGAACCCAACGCATCGTCGCCCTCGGGCGCCACCGAACGCAGCGCCGCCTCCACCGCCACCTCCACCCCGTCCACCACTCGCACCGAAGGACGCAGCGAGCTGGTCACTACCCATATCGCAACATCGCCCCGGTTGCTCCGCCCCACATGCAGCCCCGCCGCCAGCGCGAAGCGATCCCCCAGACGCACCGCCGGTAGCAGTGAAATGATCTGCTGGGCTCGCTCCCCGAAGGCGGCGCGCTCGCCGGGCAGCAGCTCGCGCGTCAGCCCGTAGCGCGCCACCAGCAGGAACGGCCCCGGCCTCCAGGCCAGTGCCGCATAGCCCTCGAGCAGCCGTGCCTCCGCCTGCCGCGTCTCCCGCTGATACGAGCGGCTGTAGTTCATCCGCCCGGAGATCGTCAGGTCCTCGCGCAGCACCGCCTCCGCCGCGAGCACCATCACCGCCTGGATGCGATCCATCGGCTCCGTCGAGCCGCGCACCGGCACGCCCCGCGCGAAGCCCAGCTCCACGCGCCCGTCGGCCCGGAAGCGCTCCAGGACGAGCTGCCCGGAGAGGCTCGCCACGTCGCGCCGCAGCGGGTCCGGCACGTCCAGGGGAGAGCGCACACCCCGCTCGTAGCGCGCGCTCACGTTCAGCGCGCCGAAGAGGGTCTGCCGAAAGCCCACCGCCCTCGCCAGACGCACCGCGGTGGCGTCATGCGCGGCAACATCCTCCACGAAGAGGCTCGTCCCGTGCGACAGGTCCGTGTGCGCCCCGCTCACCGCGCGGCCGGCGCCGAAGTCCGGCCCATCCACGTCCACCGAGTAGCTGCCGTAGTAGACGTCCTCGCCCCGGCGCCACGTGCCCTGCACCCAGGCCAGCGGTCCCAGCTCGGGTCCCCAGCCGCCGCGCACGCCCACCATGGCATCGTTACGCACCCCCACGTCCACGCCCGCCGAGGTGAAGGAGTCATCCACCCGGCCCGGGCCCTCGCCGCGCAGCACCAGCGCCTGCCGGTGGCCGGCCGACACGCGCAGCCACTCGTTCACCGAGTAGTGCCCGTGGATCCCCGCCGACGTCCTTCCTCCCTCGAGCAATGGACCCTCGCCGGTCGCGTCGCGGGCCCGCAGGCTGGCGTCACGCAGCTCCACGCCCACGCCCCACTCCCCCCTCTCGTAGTCCACACCCACGCCCAGCGTGCGCGCCCCCAGCGACACATCCGCGAAGGGCCACCGCGGATCCGCCGAGAGCCGGTCATCCGCCAGCAGCTTCAGGTGCAAGGCGCCCAGCGGCTGCACCGCGCGCAGGGAGAGCTGACGGAAGGACCGGGTGTCCGTGTGCGTTCCATCGGAGTAGCCCGCCGTGCGCCGGCGGAAGGCCGCGTCCACGCCGCCCCTGCCGAAGAGTCCCGGCCCGCGCAGGCGCAGCCCCAGGGCATCTCCTCCCTGCGGTGCCCACTCCTCGTCCGGCCGGAGCCAGGTGAGGCCTCCGTCGTCCGACACCCCGAACAGCTCCGGCAGCACCGCCGAGCCCTGGCTCCGGGCCACCTCGGCCCACAGCGAATAGCCGCCCAGCCTGGCGAACGCGTGCCCGGAGAGGAGCACGTAGGGGCGCCCCTCGCGCTGCTCGCGCACGGCGGACAGGGACACCCGGTTGCGCCCCCACTCCGCCCAGGCCTCGCCTCCGGCGGTGTCGGTCGGGGAGGCCACCGTCAGCACGGCGTACTGCGCGCAGAGGACGGGCTCCGGTGCCGCCGTCAGGGGATCCGTGCGCAGCAGCGCCTGTCCGGCGATGAGGGACAGCGGGCGCGCGAGCAGGATGCGGCCCGCCGTGTAGTCGATGTCGTAGTCCCTGCCTCGCACCAGGTGCCGCTCGGCGAACGGCAGGCCGGTGACGCCGTCGCGCAGCTCCACGCGCAGCAGCTCCGAGCCCTCCGCCACCGACCCCGAGCCCAGGTAGTAGAGGCTGCCGCCCGTGGTGCGCAGCTCCTCGTACGCGGGCACGGCGGAGAGCGACCGCGTGGGATCCGCCAGCCCTCCGGCGAAGGCATTCACTCCCGCGCGCAGCTGCCCCAGATTCGCGGCCAGCTCCGCGAAGGGACCGAACAACGGCCGGTGGTAGCGGCCCACCTCCCCTTCCGCCTCCAGCGCCCGGTACGTCCCCAGACCCACCCGGCCGAACTTCTCATGGCGCACCTCCAGCCGCAGGCGGCTCTCGGCGGGGTTCGGCGTGAGGCCCACGGACGTGTCCCCCCACTCGGGAATGGCCAGATCCGGATCCGGCGCCCGATCCAACCGGGGAAGGCGGACACGCAGCCAGTCCGCCAGCGGCCGCTCGCGCAGGGTGTCCACGTCGGTGTCTCGCAAGTCCAGCTCGCCGGTCAGGGAGAAGGGGCCCAGGCGTGCCTCGCCATGGGCAGCGCCCCGCCCTCGCAGCCGGAAGTCCCCGGTGACGGGCGACAGCGTGGCCTCCACGTCCAGCAGGCCCACCGCGAAAGGCCGCGGCTCCGCCAGCAACGTCAGCATCACCGTCCGCGCCGGCTCGCCGGGACGCAGCACCACCAGGTCCACCGGGTTGTGGATCGGCACGAGCACCAGCGGCACCAGCGCGGTCCCCTCCGGCCCCACCGTCACCTCGCCCCGGGGCGCGCGGATGCGCGTGCCCGCGGGGAACTCGGCGAGCAGCGAGGAGGTGCCGCTGGCCACGGGCTTCCCACGCTCGCCCGGCAACCGGAACGCTCCCACGGGCTCGGGCTCGCGGGGGATGACGAGCAGGCTCCCTTCGCGCGACACCACGTCGATGCGCTGGCGGAAGAGGCGCAGGGTGTTCCCGGTCCCGAGGGCGGAGATGGGCAGCACGTTCTCCCCGGGCTCGAGCCGGACGCGCACGCGCCAGGAACCCTCCGCGTCCACCTCCGCCGGAATGCTCCCCACCGTCACCACGTCCCCCGGCGAGGCCTTCCCGGCCACGAGGAAGTCCACTCCGCCCGGGACCACCGCCGCCGAGGGGGGCGACACCTCATAGGAGCGTGACAGCGGAGTGGTGGGCTCGGCCTTCGTGCGCACCGCGAAGTCCTGGAGCACCATGGCGGCCCAGGGCACCTCCACCGTGACGGCCTCGGGAGCGGCCTCGCTGTCCGGAGGCAGCGTCCGCGCATCCAACCGCAGCCGTTGCCGGCCCGGCCGCAGGTGCACGCCGCCCGTCACGTCGGGACCGCGCGCGTCCACCTCCGCGAAGTGGTAGCGGCCCCGGGCGTCCGTGCGCACCTCGCGGCCGGTGGCCAGCACCAACCGGACGTCGGGCAGCCCCGGCTCCTCGGGAGCGCAGCGCCCATCCCCGTCCAGGTCCCGGCACACGCGTCCGACGATGGCCGCGCCCAGCTCCGGTGGCTCCACCCGCGCCAGCTGCGCCCGCGCGATGTCCGGGAGCAGCAGCAGCAGCAGGCACACCCCCCACCCGGCCGCCTTCACGGCCGCACCTCGGCGAGCGCGGTGACGCCGGTGGCCACGTCCGCCACGGACACGCTCACCGGCCCCTCATGCTTCACGACGAAGCTGCCGCGGCCCTCCTTCTCCGCCACCTCACTCCGCTCGCCCGCGGACAGCGCGATGTGGACCTTCCGCCCCTCCAGCAGCCGGCCCGAGGCGTCCTCCACCCAGAACGTGACGCGCGAGCCCTCCACCTTCAGCCGCACGTTCACCGGCACGGAGGGCGCCAGTCGCACCGCCCGCTCCGCCGTGGCCGGTGCGAGCGCCCGCCCCAGCGGGAACACCGGCCCGCCCTCGGCCACCACGTAGACCGTCTGCCGCAGGCCGGGCCACTGGCCATGCACCACCTCCACCCGGCCCGGGCGAAAGGAACCGATCGCCACCGCGCCTCCCGCCCCCGTCACCCACTCCTCGTCGCCCACGCGCAAGGTTTGCGCCGGTACCGGCAGGCCCACCAGGTCCGTCACGCCCACGTACAGCTCGCTCCGCTGCACCCAGATGCTCAAGCGCGCCGGTTCCGTGCCGGCGGGGCCATACGCCCCCGCTCTCACCACCGTCTCACCCGACGGGCCCTCGGGCGGCAGTGTCCAGGTGCTGGTGAGGACCCCCGGAGCCTCCTCGCGCACCGGGCCGAACGTGCCCACCGACGACTCCACCTCCGCCAGGGCCCCGGGCCTCGGCTGGCCCAGGGCGTCCCGCGCGGTGAGGGTGACGGCCACCGTCGAGCCCAGGTGCACCATCGGCTCGGGCAGGGACAGGGAGACGCTCGCCACGGGCCCCTGCACGAGTTGCAGCGACAGCTCCTCGCGCGAGCTGGCCCCGCGCTCCGGCCACTGGGCCACCAAGCGATCCGGCTCCGAGGGCTGCATCTTCGGAGCGGTGTAGATCCACTCGAACAGACCGCCCTCGGCGCGCGTGGGGCCGCGCAAAGCACCATGACGGGCCGTGGCCGACACCCGCGCATCCAGCACCGGCTGGCCGAAGGCATCACTGGTGGCGCACAGCATGCGAGCCCGGGAGACACCATCCGCCGGGAGCCGCTGCGGGTTGAGCACGCACGCCAGCCCGTCGGTGGCAGGCAGCGCCAGATCCATCCGCGAGCGCCGCACGTTGCCCGCCGCGTCCACCGCGCGCGCCTGGCCGAAGCGGTGGCCGGGGGGAACGATGACGGGAACCCGGAAACGCCCGTCCGGTGCCGCCTTCACCGGCCCGAAGGTCGCGCCGGCGATGGTGACGGAGAGCTGCGCGTTCGGCTCGGTACGGCCCGGCAATTCCACCGAGGTGGCCAGCGGCACCAGCACCTTGCCGTAGGCCCCATGGATGGACTGCGGGTGGGGCCACGCCGAGAGGGCCACCAGGATGGCCACCTCCGGGTAGCGCGTGTCCGGCAGCACATAGCGGGCCCGCCAGGTACCGGGCCCGGTACGCGCGAGCCCCTCCACCCGGCCCACGTTGGCCCGCAACACGGGGGGCGCCCCGGAGTCTTCCGGCGAGCCGTCCGCGCCGAGCATCCGCACCGTGAGCCGAGCCTCCTTGTCCCGCCCCTTCACCGGCGCGGGAGGATCCAACTCGAGCGACACCTGGGTGACCGGCGGCCCCAGCACGTACCGGGCCTCGGCCCCGAGCCCCGCTCCCGCGGCGCTGACCCGCACCTCCCGCGCGCCCGGCTCGGGGATGACCAGGAACGTGCGCAACGGCGGCTGCTCGGGCCCGGGGGTGAGCCGAGCCCCGCTCGCGGACACGGAGAGCCCCTCCGCGGACACGGGCACACCGGTGGCATCCCGGCGCACCAGGGCGATGGAGAAGCCCTCGGGTGGCACGGCCGCGGAGGGGCCCAGGATGTCAAGCGTGTCCGCCGAGGCCGCGGTGGCGACCAGCAGCAGCGCTGGCAATAGGAGGTTCAGAGGGTCGGTAAATTACCAGCGAGCATGCCGTGCCCGAAATTCTATCGACGCCCGGTGGCACGGGCCCGAGTCCGGGCGGTCCTGTCACGGAACGACACCGCGGCCAGCAGCCACACGCCCAGCAGGGACACCGGGCCGCCCCCCACGCCACAGCCCGGGAACGGCTTCAGCGGAGCCTCGCCGCCCTCCACCAGCCCCGAGCCGCCCGTGCCGGAGCCACTGCCCGACGCCTTCGCCAGCCCCTCGTACCCGCTCGGCACGAAGGTGCGCGGCAGACGTCCCTTCGCCCCACCGGAGCCCAGGGGCACGGAGGGCACGAGCTGGCCGTAGCGCAGCTCCCCCCCCTCCTTGGTCGAATCGTCCCCCAGCCCGACATCGCACGACGGCTCACCGTAGACGCGCACCTGGAAGGCACTGCCGGTCACGCCATCGGCCCGGGCGGACAGCTTGAAGCCGCCCTGCAGCGGCACCGCCTTGGCCACGCCCGGCACCTCGAGCCCGAAGGACTCGGGTCCCACGTGCAGCCCCGGGCCGAGCCACACCCAGCCCGCGGTGGCCGGCGTCCCCTTGTAGCCGTTGTCCACGCACAGCACGCCGGTGCCCCGGGCCTCGAGCTGGAGGGAGACCACTTCCGAGGCCCCCGAGGGTCGGGTCACCTGAAGGGTGCCCAGCAGCGGCCGGGCCCCGGGCAGGGAGCACACGGCGGCCGGATTCTCGATGGTCGGTGTCGACGCGCAGTCCGTCGGCAGGCGGAATACGTAGGCGTAGACGTTGAGCTCGCCGTCCTGCCGCACCGCCCACACCACGCGCACCAGACCCCCCGGCTCCACGCTGATGTCGCTGAGCGTCTCGCTCTCCGGCGTGTCGGTGAGGCGGTAGTACGTCTGCGTGCGCAGGTCGTACAGCATGACGTCGACATTGGAGGTCGTGCCGGAGGAATCCTTCTGCTCGAAGGCGATCAGCGGGCCGCTGATGTTGGGGTTGGAGTCCGTTCCCGGCAGCGGGAGGACCCGGGCCTGGCCGCCCCCCACCGGCTGCCAGGCGATGTCCGACTCCAACACACCATTGACGGTGCGCGAGATGGCGTACACCGCCACCTCGCCGTTGCTGTCGGGCGTGGACTCCTCGCCCTCCGTCCCCGTGAGCTGAGTGACCTCGTAGCCCCCCTCGACCGCGCGAGCCGACCAGACGTCGCACCCGTCGCTGCTGGTGGCGCACTTCACCCAGACCACCGCCGACCCATCCGCGCTGACGGCGGGCGTCCTGTCCAGGCGCAGGTCATCCGTCAGCAGGGTGAGCGCCGCCGGCGAGTCCATGCGGTAGGCGAAGATCTCCGCCGGCCTGGAGCCAGCGGTGTAGCCCAGCTCCTGCCACGCCACCGTCTGCTTGCCGATGGCGACGGCGCGCCGGTCCGCTCCCGTGCGGGGGGCGAGCTCCTCCGCCGTCTCCCCCTTGCGAACATTGAAGCGGTAGACGCGGTTGCCGCCGGTGGTGCGGGTGAAGACCACCGTGTCTCCGCTGACGTCGGCGCTGGAGTCGAATCCTCCCTCGTTGGGGATCACCCCAGCCTGGCCCGTGAGGACGTCGCGGTAGCGGATCTCACTGCTGCTGATGCTCAGCCGCTGCGTGTAGGCCACCACCGGACCGCTCACGTGGGGGTCCGTCTGGTCTCCAGGTCCGTTGTCGATGACCAGCGATTTGCCGTGCAACGGCGCCCCGACGGTCTGGCCAAGGGCCAGCGCGGGCAGCAGGCACACAAGCAGGATGGGCGTCCGCAGCATCGTGGCTGACCTCCGGTGGTACTTCGGGCGGGAAGACCCATCCTCACGACAAAGGGTTTTCCCGAGCTCAGCCCCCCAGGCGCCAACCCGCGCCACCTCCCACGGCAGCCATGGCCGGCCATCCCTCGGGCCCCACGGCTTTGCGCACCTGGGCTTTCGCCCGGGATTGCCCTTGTACAAGGACGACTCTCAGCACCTGAGACCGTGCAATTCGCGGGCCCGGCCACCCGTTGCCCCGCCGCTCGTCTGTCAGCCTGCTATCATTGGCTGTCCGGACGTGGGTCATTCCACATCCCCGGGTCGACGGTGACCCGGCTGGGAGGGGTCGTATCCACGTTCAGCTCGTGTTTCAGCTCCTGGCGCAGGCCCCCCACGGAGCGGGCGTGGACCCGCACGGTGTTGCGACCCTCCCCGAGGGGGACGGTCTGGGAGAAGCGACCCTCTTCGTCCGTGGGGATGATGCGTCCCTCGACGTCCACATGGCTGCCGGGCTCGGTCTGCCCGGAGACGACCATCTGGCGCCTGGTGAGCGTGGGGCGGGCGGGCCAGTTCATCTTGAGCAGGAGGCTGGTGGGGATGGGGGTGGGATCCGAGGGCCCGCGGCCGGGGCGGACGATGGACTGCTGACCGGCGCGGACGATGACGACCTTGCCCTGGCCGATGAAGGCGACCTCGCCCTCCTGGGTGCCCACGGCGACGGTGCCCGCGCCGTTGTTGCTCATGGTGAAGCGACCGCCCTCGGTCCGGGCCACGGCGTCACTGCCGGCGGCCCGCACCTCGAAGGTCTGCCGGGTGCCGGGCTTGACGCGGGTCGTCGTCATACCGTTGGCGAGCATGAGGCGGGAGAGGGTGTCGGTGAGCGCCTCGATGGACACCTCGGTGCCGGCCTCCATGCGGACCTCCACCGTCTCGCCGTTGACGAGCACCGCGTAGGAGCCCTCTAGGGTGCGCACCGCGTCCGAGGGGTGCAGGGACTCGCCGGGGCGGACCGCGTGCCACTCCCCATTGCCGCGGCGCACCTCCACCGTGCCGTGGATCTCCTCCAGCTTCAGCACGCGCTGCGCCTCCGGGGGCCGCTGTTGGGGCGGCGGAGCCTCCCGCTCCACGACGGGCGCGGGCGGAGGAGCGGCGGCCGGAGGAGGCTCGTGGAGGAAGAGGAAATAGCCCAGGGGCAGCGCCGCCAGGATGGCGGCGAGCGCGATCAGGAAGCGAACGGTGCGCCGGGGGGAGCGGGGGGCGTCCATGGGGCCTGGAAACTACCTCAGACGCGTGCCGGGACTCACACCTTCGGCAGCCACCGGCAACCACACGGTGAAGCAGGTGCCCTGCCCCACTTCCGTGCGCACGTCGATGGTGCCGCCCGCCTCGCTGACGGCCCGCCAGGCCACCGACAGGCCCAGGCCCACGTTGGTCCAGACGTCCTTGGTGGTGAAGAAGGGCTCGAAGATGCGCGAGCGGTGCTCGGGGGCGATGCCCTTGCCCGTGTCCTCCACCTCGAGGAAGCCGCGCCCGCCCCGCTCGCCGGTGCGCAGCACGAGCCGCTTCGTCTCGCTCTTCATCATCGCGGTGCGCGCGTTGGACAGCATGGCCAGCACCACCTGGGACAGGTGCCCCGGGTCCGCCTTCACCCTGACGGGTGGGGAGACCAGCTCGGTGAGCAGGGAGATTCCCTCCCCGCGGATCTGATTCTCCGAGAGCGAGAGCGCGTCGCGGATGATGGTGTTGAGATCCACCGAGCGCAGCTCGGGCCTGGCGCGCTGCTGGGAGAAGCGCAGCAGGTTCTGGGTGATCTCCCTGCAGCGCTTGGCGCTCAGCTCGATCTTTCGCAGTGCGTCGAAGTCGGGATCCTTCTCGTCGCGCTCGAGCATCAGCAGCTGGGTGTTGCCGAGGATGCCGGCCAGGGGGTTGTTGATTTCATGGGCCACGCCGGCGCCGAGCTGGCCCACCGCGGCGAGCTTCTGGGCCTCGAGCAGCTGGGACTGGGCATCGCGCAGCTCGGCGGTGGCCTCGTCCACCCGGGCCTTGAGGTCATCGTTCCAGCGCATCAGCTTCGCGCGGGCGGCCTCCAGCTCGCCGCCCATGCGGTTGAAGGCGTAGGCCAGGTCGGTGAGCTCGTCATCGCCCTCCAGCCGGACACGGCGGTCCAGCTCGCCACGGCCGAAGGCGTCGACCCCGGCCACCACCTCGGACAGGCGGCGGTTGACCCGGCGGGTGTAGAGCCCTCCCAGGGCGAGCAACACCACGAAGGCCGCGAAGAGGGACAGCAGCACCGTGCGGCGCATGGCGCGCACCGGCGCCAGGGCGACGGCCTCGTCCACCGCCACCACCACGTCGAAGCCGGGGACGCGGGGCACTCGCGCGGTGCTTACCCGCTGAACGGGGTCCCCCATGCGGAAGCCGCGCACCTGCTCGCCTCCCGAGGAGAGCCAGGCGGCCAGCGCGGAGTCCAAGGGCCGCAGGCGCCGCTCCGGCAGGGAGCTGGCGAGGACGCGCGCGGAGGAGGCGTCCACCAGGTCGATGTAGCCCGGCGAGTCCCCGGCATGCCGCACCAGCATCTCCTCCAGATCCGAGAGAACGATCTCCAGGATGGCGTAGGGGGCGGCCTCCCCGTTGCCCAGCTTCACCGCCACCGCCACCGCCGCGCGACCGCTGGGGGCGTGCGCGTAGACGCGGCCCAGGGCGGCCTGTCCCTTGTTGCCACGGCGCAGCGTCTGCACTGGCACCGCCTGGGCGAGCGCCGGTGCACCGGAGGGCTCGAACCCCGGATGCTCGCTCTCACCGGCGGCCCGGAAGATGGGAGGCCCCTGCGGCAGGCCCTCCGAGTCCAGGTGCAGCACCGCGCTGACGGCGGGAGACTGCTCGTAGAGGAGCGACAGGGCGCCGCGGAACTCCTCGGGGGTGGCGTGCTCCCAGGGGATGGCCTCCGCCGAGCGGGCGATCACATCCACCGTCTTCACCAGCTCAGCGGACACGCTCTCCGCGGTGGTGACGGCGATGATGCGCTGCTCGGAGACGATGCGCCCGGCCAGCTCTGACTCCGCGCGCGACAGCAGCAGGAAGCCCATCGCCGCCAGGGGGAGCACCGTGGCGGCGAACATGAAGAGGACGAGCTGCTGGTAGAGCTTCATCCAGCGGCCGTCCGGCTCATCGCCAGCTCACGATCGCTGCGCAGGTAGACGGAGCCCTGGATGGCCTTGGCGCGCTTCTTCATGTCCGCGGCCCGCCGCGCCAGCTCGGCATGATCCGGGGCCAGGCCATCGCTCAGCACCGCCACCACGGACACGCTCATGATGGGGAACTTGCGCTTCTCCCCGTAGCGGTCATCCGTCTCGATGTAGCCGCGCTCCCGGTCCTGCTTGTCGTAGTAGAGCGGGATGATGCCGTCGAAGGACTCGATGGCGCGCTGGCAGATGCGATCCACGCTCTCGGGAGAGGTGACGAAGACGAAGTCGTCGCCCGCCACGTGCCCGAGGAAGTCGCCGGGCAGGCCTTCCTGGCCGAACACCTCGCGCAGCAGATCTCCCGTCTGGCGGATGACGCCGTCGGCCTTCGCGAAGCCGTAGTAGTCGTTGTAGGCCTTGAGGTTGTCCAGATCGAGGTAGCAGAAGGCGAAGGGCTGGCGCTCGGCGAGCCGGCGCTGCACCTCGCGCTCGATGGCGCCCGAGCCGGGGAGCTGCGTGGTGGGCGAGGCGCCCAGCTCCTGCTCCTTGCGGCGCAGGACGGTCTCCACGCGAGCGCCCAGCTCCAGCGCGTCGAAGGGCTTGGTGAGGTAGTCGTCGGCGCCGAGCTTGAGAGCGCGCACCTTGGCGCCCGTCTCGGTGCGGGCGGAGATGAAGATGACGGAGATGTAGCCACTGGCGCGCTCGGACTTGAGCTCCTCGAGGAAGAGGTAGCCATCGCCGTCGGGCAGCTGCACGTCGAGCAGCAGCACGTCCGGGCGGCGCTCGCGCAGGGAGCGGTGGGCCTCCTCCAGGGTGGAGGCCACCTGCACCTCGTAGCCGAGGCTCACCAGCACCTCGCGGCAGATGGCGACCACCTTCTCGTCGTCGTCCACCACCAGCACGCGGCCGTGGTGCTGGCCGGCGCGTCCGCGCACCAGCGAGTCCACGGTGGCCAGCAGCCGATCCCCCTGCAGCGGCATGGACAGGAAGGCGTCCGCCCCGGCCCGGAAGGCGCGCTGGCGCTCGTCGAAGGCGGAGAAGAGGAGCAGCGGCGACTGGCGCGTGTCCGGATCATGCCGGAGGATCTCCGCCAGCCGCAGGCCGTCGATGATGGGCATCCGGGCATCCACCAGCAGGGCAT
Organism: Archangium violaceum; assembly: GCF_016887565.1. Lineage (NCBI taxonomy): Bacteria > Pseudomonadati > Myxococcota > Myxococcia > Myxococcales > Archangiaceae > Archangium > Archangium violaceum. The sequence continues at coordinate 5,233,845 of NZ_CP069396.1, read as the reverse complement.
CCGGACGGAGGGTGCGCGCCTGGGTGAGCCCCTCCTCGGAGCTGGTGGCGAGACGCACCTCGTAGCCGCGAGCGCGCAGCAGGGCCTTGGTGATGTAGCCGATGTCCGGCTCGGACTCGACGAGCACCAGCCCACCCCGCCGCTCGGGCTTGCGCTTCTGGTTGAAGTCCAGCCCATCCGGCCGCAGGTACTCGGCGGGAGGCTCCACGGGGAGCACCACCACGAAGCGCACACCGTCATGGCAGGGCTCGCACCAGATGTGGCCGGCGTGGGCCTCCACGATGTTGCGGCAGATGGCCAGGCCGAGCCCGGTCCCCCGCACGGTGCGGTTGGCCTTGGTGCGCGCCTGCTCGAAGCGGTCGAAGATGCGCTCCAGGTTCTCCTCGGAGATGGGCTCGCCGCTGTTCCAACACGTGAGGGCCACGTAGCCGGGCACCGCCGAGGTGGCCTTGAGCTCCAGCCGCACCTCGCCATTCTCGGGGGTGAACTTGGCGGCGTTGGTGAGCAGGTTGTTGAGGACCTGGGTGAGGCGGTTGGGATCCGCCAGCATCCTCAATCCGTGCTGCGGCAGGCCGGCGGACACCTTGACGCGCCTCTCCATGAAGGCGGGGCCGTACTTCTCCACCGCGCGGCGCACCAGGTCGTCCACGTAGGCCCACTCGAAGTTCATCCGCAGCCGGCCCTTGGCGAACTTGGCCAGGTCCAGCAGGTCGTCCACGATGGCGTTGAGCTTCTCCGTCGAGTCGCGCGCCAGCATGAGGTAGCGGCGCTGCTTCTCGTTCATGTCGTTGGACAGGAAGTTGAGCACCAGGTCCAACGAGCCGGAGATGGAGGTGAGCGGCGTGCGCAGCTCATGGCTCACCATGTGGACGAACTCGTCCTTGCGCTCCTCGAGCTGCTTCTGCTCGGTGACGTCGCGCAGCACCACGCACACGCCACGCAGCACCCCGCGCGCGTCGTTCACCGGAGTGACGGTGGTGTGGATGGTGCGCTCGTCGAGCTTCAGCTCCTCGCGCAGCACCTGGGCGCCGCCGTACTCCCAGCCGCGCACCAGCTCGAAGGGATCGAACCCGAGCTTCTCGCTCAGCCGCTTGCCGGCATCCGGAGCGGGGCCCTCGCCCAGCGCCAGCAGGCCGCGCGCGACGGGGTTGAGCACGACGATCTCGTTCTTCTCGTCGGTGAGGATGACCCCGTCGGCCATGGACTCGACCATGCGCTCCATGCGCTGGCGCGAGGCCTCCTCGGAGGTGCGCAGGGACTGGATGGCGTCCGCCGTCTGGTTGGCGAGCGTGTCGAGCAGCGCGCCGTCCTCCTCGGAGTAGACGCAGGGACGCTGGGAGAAGAGGGACAGCACTCCCACGGGGCGGCCCCCGGCGGTGAGGGCGACGGTGAGCTGGCTGACCCAGGTGGCCGGGGCGGCGGCGTCCTGGGTGGTGGTGCCGGTGACGTGGGTGATGACGCGATCCTCGGGCAGCACCAGCCCCGAGCGCTGACTCCACGCGGCCAGCATGGACTCCTTCACACCCAGCAGGGCCTTCTCACCGACGACGGTGCCCTGGCAGCGCAGACGCAGCGTGGCGGTGCGATCCCACCCCACGGCGATGAGGGCGGCGCCACAGTCATAGGGCAGCACGCGCGACACCGCGGTGAGGACGCGATCGATGATGGCGTCATAGCCGAGCGGCTCGCCGGCGCTGGCCCGGCTCACCTCGTAGAGCACGCCGAGCGCCTCGACGCGCTGGTGGAGCTGGCGCAGCAGCCGCTCCTTGTCGCGGCGCAACTGCGTGTACTCCACCGCGTTCTTCACGGTGATGAGCAGGTCGTTCAGGTCCCACGGCTTGGTGATGTAGCGGTACACCTGGCCGCGGTTGATGGCGGCGATGATGTCCTCGGGGTCCGTGTACCCGGTGAGCAGCAGCGCGGTGACATCGATACCCTCGGCGCGAGCGGCGGTGACCAGCTCGATGCCCGTCATCTCTGGCATGCGCTGATCGGTGATCAGCACATCCACCGGGTGCTGCCGCAGCAGGGCCAGCGCCTCGGGGCCTGAGCCGGCCGAGAGCACGTGGTAGCGCCGCTGGAACATGCGCACGAGGAGGTCGATGACGTCGGGTTCGTCGTCGACCAACAAGAGGGTGTGTCGGTGCTCGGACAAGATGTCCGGAAGTCTACGCGCAGACGGGAGGAGACCCCAGGGTCTGTTGGGCCACGGCGGACCCACACGGATTGTGCGTGCTCAGCCTTGAACGAATTGACTCTATACGTATGTTCAGGGAGCATGACGGTACTGAAAGCCTGTTGCGCCGGTGGGTTGCCCACCAGACGAGGGAGCGAGGCATGGAAGAGCTGACGGAACGCCAGCGGGAAATCCTGGCCTTCATCGTCAAGGAGACGGAGTCGAGGGGCTTCCCTCCGACGATCCGGGAGATTGGCGAGGAGATGGATATCCGCTCGACCAACGGGGTGAACGATCACCTCAAGGCACTCGAGCGCAAGGGGTACCTCAACCGGGGCGAGCAGCAGAGCCGCTCGCTGGTGCCGACCAAGCGGGCGAGGCTGCTGCTGGGTCTGGGGGTGAGGAAGGAGTCGGGGATGGTGGAGGTACCGCTGCTGGGCAAGGTAGCGGCGGGCGCTCCCCTGCTGGCTCAGGAGAACGTGGAGGACTCGGTCCGCATCGACAGCTTCCTGCTGGGCGGCCAGGGGCGCGAGGTCTTCGCACTCCGGGTGAAGGGCAACTCGATGATCGACGACGGCATCTTCGACGGGGACTACCTCTTCGTGCGGAAGACGCCGCAGGCGCAGGCCGGAGACATCGTGGTGGCGCTCATCGAGGACGAGGCCACGGTGAAGCGCTACTACCCGGAGGGAGAGCGAATCCGGTTCCAGCCGGCGAACGCCACGATGCAGCCCATCTACGTGAGCAAGGCGGAGTTCCGCTCGACGATGATCCTGGGCCAGGTGGTAGGCGTGTACCGCAAGCTGCCCGGCGGGAAGATCTGACCCCCTCTCCCTCTGGGAGAGGGCCGGGGTGAGGGTATAGGGGCCTCCGGGGGTCAAACCCCGTGGCCCCCTGCTTTCAAGGGCACTTCTTGAGCTTCACCCCGCTGTTCGCGATGCGGTCACACACCGTGCGGACAGTGGCCTCGTCCTTGAGCTCGCGGGCTAGTCCCGCGGTGCGCAGCTGCAGGTTCAGGTCCTTGGAGTGGTCCGGCTCGGCGCTGAGGTTGATGAGGATGCGCAGCGCATCCGGCTTGCGCCCGAAGGTGGAGAGCAGGTCGGACAGCTCGGTGAGCTCACGGACATCGGAGCCCGAGACAGCCTCGAGGGCCTTGCCCAGCTCCTCCTCGGCGGCCTGGCGCTCGTTGCGAGCCAGCTGAAGACGAGCGATGGCCACATGGACGATGGCGCGGTCCTTCACGCGGAGGGACTCGCGGTAGGCGGCGAGGGCATCGGCGGGCTTGTCGAGCTTCGTGTAGATCTCCCCGACGAGCTCCCACAGGGTGGGATCCTTGGGCGAGTTGCTGGCGGCCTCGCGATAGGAGGCCGCGGCGGGGACGAGCTGACCGGCGCGGACCTGCTCATCACCGAGCGCGGAGAGCAGCTCGGGAGAACGCACGCCCTTGCCCACCCAGTCCCCGAGCACGGCGAGGGCATCGGAGTGACGCCCGTCGTTGGTGAGGACCTCGACGGCGCGCAGCACGAGGGGAGCCTTGCTGGCCTCGGGGCAGTGCTCGGCGGCGAGGGCGAAGTGCCTCACGGCGGAGTCCTTGTCGCCGCGCTTGAGGTGGATCTCCGCGAGCTGCTCGAGGGCGTTGTAGTCGCGGGGATAGAGGGCGAGGGCCTTGCGCAGGGCGCTCTCGGCCTCGTCGAGGCGGCCGAGCTGGGCGTGGATGAAGCCCATGCGGCTCCAGTTGGTGGAGCGCTTGGGGTCGCGCTTGAGGGCGAGCTCGAACTGGGCGGCGGCGTCGTTGAAGCGGCCCATGGAGAGGTAGACCTCGCCGTAGGCGGCGGGCAGGCGGGGATCCTCCGGGGAGAGCTCCTTCATGGTGTTGAAGGAGAGGATGGCCGCGTCGAACTGACCCTGGAGGTACTCGGAGGTGCCCTTGATGTAATAGCCCTCGGCCTGCTCTTTGGGCCCGGGAGGCGAGGGGCGGTCCTCACAACCGGCGGCGAGGAGGACGAGGAGGGGCAGGACACGCCAGCGCGGGTTCATGTGCGGAGACTCCAGGCTCAGAAGTGCCAGGCGATGCCGGCGTTGAGGTCGAGGTTGAGACCACTGCCGAGGCCGCCATCGGTGAGACCGAGGGTGGCCTGGGCGATGTTGGTGGAGGCCTCGAGCTGAAGGCCGAGGTGGCCGGCGATGAGGTACTCGAAGCCGGCGAAGCCGATGACGGTGGGGAGCGGCCCGGTCTGCTGGAAGATGCCGTACTCGCCGAAGGAGAGCTGGATGCCGAGGCCGAAGCCCCAGTACGGGCGGAAGGAGCGCTCGACGTTGTGGTAGTGGCGCATGCCGAGCACGCTGGGGAGGACGTTGAGGCCGCCCTTGAGGCCCTCCTGCTCGGAACGAACGTAGGAGAAGCCCACCTGGCCGAAGACGATCCACTCGGGATGGAACTGGAAGCCGATCTCCACGTCGCCGCCGGGATTGAAGGTGGAGAAGTCGGAGATGAGGCTGTTGTTGAAGCGCAGGCCGAGGAGGAACGAGCCCGTCCCGGGAACCTTCGAGGCGGAGGCAACCATCGGGTCAGACCGTTGCGAGGCCTCCGGAACGAGTGTGGCGAGGAGCTGATCCGCGATCGACACAGCGGCGCGGGGCAAGGCATCCCGGGCGGCCACCTCGACGCGGGGCCGGCTCAGCGCGCGCCCGCTCTCCGAGTCCACGAGGCTGGTGGTGAGGAGGTAGCGGGAACCGAAGCCATCGATCCGGCCGGTGATGACGTAGCGCGCCTTGCTGGAGCCGGGGGAGCCTGGGGCGGCCTCCGGACACGGGCTCACGGAGCAGGTTCCGGCGGTGCGCACGGCCTCCCGATCCGACGCGGAGGACACGGCGAGGCGAGAAGACTCGGAGAGCCGGCTCACGAGGAGCGCGGTCAGGCCCGGGGCCTCGTCGCGGGCGTCTTCATTGGCCTGCAGGGGGAGGATGGCGACGACGATGAGCGGAGCGGGTGTCTCCGCCGCGGGCGTCACGCCCTCCGGGGCCTCGGAAGACGACTGCGCCCGGGCGGCCGGAACGAGCGAGAGGGCGAGGAGTAGCGGCAGGAGGCGACTCACGGGGCCGACACTCTAGTACCAGACGGCCAGCCGTGGATCGGAGACAGCCGGGGGAAGGGACGGGAAAGCCGCTCGCCCGGTCCACGACCGGGCAGCACGGCTCACTGAAATCTCAGTTGGCAGAACCCGGCTCTTCGCACCGGGTCGAAGGAACACCGCTCGCGAGGGCCACACGTGTCCGCCGCATCGGGCTCACACGGCCGACGGCACTCGCCTCGCTGACAGAAGAATCCATCCGGGCAAGAAGGAGCCTCCTCACCACAAGGGGTGACGCACTCCATGGAGACCCAGTCCTTGTGGTTGGGAGAGTAGCTCTTGTTGCATCGCTGGCCCCGAGGACACGGCATGTCCTGGCAATTCTCGCCGCGGACGTGGGCGCATACGGACATGCCCGAGTCGTATCGGACGCACTGCTTGCCTTCCGGGCACGCCTTCCCCTCACAGGTGGGGAGGCAGGATGTACCGTTCTTGCCTCTGGCGCAGAAGAATCCTTCCGGGCAGTTCTCGGGTTCATCCATCTGGCACGGACGACCGCAATACCCGTTGCAGATCAGCCCTCGCTCACAAACCACCGACTTCTCCTGGGAGCTTGCCATGCAAGGCTCCCCCTCCCCGAGAGAACCCGCCGGGGTGCAGCGTCGAACCAGAGCGCCTCCCCCCAGGGGCTTCAGGGCCCGACAGGTAAAGCCCTCCTTGCAATGCCGATCCGTCAGACAGTCACTATCGAGGCAGTAGCTCTCGAAGCCCGTGAAGAAGGCCAGGCATTCCAGGGGTGGCTCGCAGTCCTCGCGCTTCCCGCAACGCCGCTCGAAGGTACTCAACCCAACGCGTCGTTCCTGGGAGAGCACGGGACTGAATTCCACCCCATCGACCCCTTGGCTCCAGCGCTGCGAGTACAGACGGACACTCGAGAGGAGGGCGAGCGGAAGCAACAGGAGCAGACCGGCGGCAGCGCCGATCATCACCCGCGACTTCACGGACATCTCCAACCGCAATCCTCCTCGGAATCCTCGGAGGATTCGTCACAGCTCCACTCAGCCTGACTGCCGTCGGCACACAAGGGCGGTCTGGCGACCCCTGTATTCTCGGCGATGTCCTTCGCCGCGGCCCGGTCGATGAAGCCGCCCTTCTTGTGGAACTCCGGGCACCCGGTTCCAAGGACCAGCATCAGCAACGCGACTTCAAGTACACGCCTCGCACGCATACAGGCCCCCCGGGCAACAAGCCGCCAGGACCCGCATTCTACGACGACGGCAGCGGCCCCAGGTAATCGAGCGGATCCGCCGGCTTGCCGTCGACGCGCACCTCGAAGTGCAGCTGCGGACCACTCGTCTTGCCGGACTCGCCCACGGTGGCGATGACCTGACCGCGCCGCACCTTCTGGCCGCTCTTCACGCGCAGGTCGCGGTTGTGCGCGTAGAGCGTGATGAGGCGCTCCGAGTGCTGGACGATGACGATGAGCCCGTAGCCGCGCTGCTCGCCCGCGTACAGCACCTCGCCCTCCTGGGCCGTCTTCACCGGTGTACCCACGGGCACGGCGAGATCAATCCCATCGTGCGGCTCGCGCCCCTTCTTCCCGAAACGGGCGTACAGCACCCCGCGCAGGGGCCAATCCAGCATCCCCTTCGTCTCCGGCACCGGGCGGGCCGGCGCGGGACGGGACACGGGCCGGGGCTCCGAACGCGATCCCGGAGCCGTCACCACCACGGGAGACTTCTTCCCCGGCACCGGGCGCTCGTTGCCCCTGCCCGGCTCCGGAGTGGGAGAGGACTCGGTGGCCACCGGCACCAGCTTCTCGATTCCGGGAATGACCAGCTCCTGCCCCACGGACAAGGTGCGCGGGTCATTGATGCCGTTCGCCCTGGACAGCTCCTCCACGGAGACGCCGTAGTTCCTGGAGATCCGGTACATCGTCTCGCCCGGGGCCACCGTGTGCCGGACGGCCACCGTCCGCTGGACGGAGACGGAGACGGGGATGAGCTCCAGCTCCGGGTGGGGCTCGCGCAGCTCGCCGAGGCCCAACGGGGACTGCTCGGAGACGGACGCGGAGGGTGAAGGGGTGACGGACTTCGACACCAGCGAGCAGCCGGTGGTGCCGAGGAGCGCGAGCAGCGCGAACAGCGCCGGCCGCACCCACCTGGCGTCCGCCACCGCCAACCTCAGTCGCCTCCCCTGCCCACGTCGGAGCGCGGGAAGCCCTCGAGGTTCCAACCCGCCAGCGCCGTCATGGCTTGCGTGTCGGTGAGCTCGAAGTTGAGCGGCGTCACCGAGATGCGGCGCTCCAGGTGCACCGCGTTGCAGTCACTGCCGGGGACGTCCTCGTGCGCGTAGGAGCTGCCACCGATCCAGTAGTACTTGCGACCGCGCGGATCCTCCTTCTCCACCACGTCGTACCCGTACGAGTGCCGGCCCAGCCGGGTGATGGCGTACCCCGTGGGCTCGCCCCGGGGGACGTTGACGCTGAGCAGCATCCGGGGCGGCAGCTGGGGCTGGGCGAGCGCCGCCGCCACCAGCGAGCGGGCAAAGCGCGCCGCGTGCTGGAAGTCGAACGGCGCGCGAGACACCAGGCTGAAGGCAATGGACGGAATGCCCAGCAGCGCGGCCTCGCGGGCGGCGGCCACCGTGCCCGAGTAGTTGACGTCGTCGGCCAGGTTGGCCCCGTGGTTGATGCCGGACACCATGATCCGCGGGCGATCATCCTTCATGAGGTGATGGATCGCCAGATAAGCGCTGTCCGCCGGGGTTCCATCCACGGCGAACCAGCGCTCACGCACCTCGGTGATGCGCAGGGGGCGGTGCAGGGAGATGGCGTGCGAGGCCGCGCTCTGCTCGCGGTCCGGCGCCACCACCCACACCTCCCCCAACGGGGTCACCGCTTCCACCAGGTTGCGCAGGCCCTCGGAGAAGTAGCCGTCGTCGTTGGAGACCAGGATGCGGGGTTTCTTGTCGGCCACGGCTCTCTCTCCGTTCCTCTCGTTACTTCGACTTCAGTCCCTTGATGGCGTGCATGCCCGCGTAGCGAGCGCCCGCGCCCAGCTCCTGCTCGATGCGCAGCAGCTGGTTGTACTTGGCGATGCGGTCCGAGCGCGACGCCGAACCCGTCTTGATCTGTCCGCAGTCGAGCGCCACGGCCAGGTCGGCGATGGTGGTGTCCTCGGTCTCGCCCGAGCGGTGGCTCATCACCGAGGTGTAGCCGGCCTTGTGGGCCATGCGCACCGCGTCGAAGGTCTCCGTGAGGCTGCCGATCTGGTTCACCTTCACCAGGATGGAGTTGGCCACGCCGCCCTGGATGCCGCGGCCCAGGCGCTCCACGTTGGTGACGAAGAGATCGTCACCCACCAGCTGGATCTTGTTGCCCAGCGCGTCCGTGAGGCGCTTCCAGCCGTCCCAGTCGTCCTCGGCCATGCCGTCCTCGATGGAGACGATGGGGTAGCGCGACACGAGCTGCTGGTAGTAGTCCAGCATGCCGGCCGCATCGAACTCCTTGCCCTCGCCCTTGAGGCGGTACTTCTTGCTGCCCTTGTCGAAGAACTCGCTGGCGGCCACGTCCATGGCCAGGAACATCTGCTCGCCGGCCTTGAAGCCCGCCGAGGAGATGGCCTCCATGATGAGCTTGAGCGCCTCCTCGTTGGCCGGCAGGTCCGGGGCATAGCCGCCCTCGTCGCCCACACCGGTGGCCAGCTTGCGGCCCTTGAGGATCTTCTTCAGCGCGTGGAACACCTCGGCGCCCCAGCGCAGGCCCTCGGAGAAGGAGGGAGCGCCCGCGGGCACCACCATGAACTCCTGCACGTCCACGCGGGTGTCGGCGTGCGCGCCACCGTTGAGGATGTTCATCAGCGGCAACGGCAGGGTGCGCGCCTGCGCGCCGCCCACGTAGCGGTAGAAGGGAACGCCGAAAGCATCCGACGCCGCGCGCGCCGTGGCCATGGACACCGCCAGGATGGCGTTGGCGCCCAGCTTGCTCTTGGTGGGCGTGCCGTCCATCTCCAGCATCTGCATGTCCACCGCGTACTGGTCCGCGGCATCCATGCCCACCAGCTCGGGGGCGATCGTCTCCATGATGTTGGAGACGGCCTTGCGCACGCCCTTGCCCAGGTAGCGGTTCTTCTCCCCGTCCCGCAGCTCCAGGGCCTCATGCTCACCGGTGGAGGCACCGGACGGTACCGCCGCACGGCCCTTGGCTCCGCCCGCCAGGAAAACCTCGGCCTCCACGGTGGGGTTACCGCGGGAGTCGAGCACTTCACGCGCCACGATTTGAGCGATCTCGGTCATGGCGCGGGGTTCTAGAGGACACCCCCGCCCCGAGCAAGCTTGCTCGACAGGAGGACTGCTACACTGTCGGCCCCCCGAAGCCCCTCCCGCCGCCCCATGCCTCCGCGCCGACCCGCCGCCCCCGTTTCCGACCCGCACCCGCGCCTGCGCGGCCGAGGCGCCCTCCTGGGCCTCGCCGTCGGTGACGCGCTCGGCGCCCCCTTGAAGACACGGCGTCTGCCCGCCCCACCCTTCCCCCAGCTCGCGGACGGACTCTTCCGGGAGCTCAAGGGCGGGGGCCCCTTCGAGCTGCGGCGGGGCCAGGTGGGCGAGAGCGGGCAGATGGCCAGCTGTCTGGGCGCCGGTCTGCGCGAGCTCAAGAGCTACGACCCGGATGACATGCTGCGCCGTTACCTCGCCTGGCAGGGGCATGCCGTGGGCATGAGCGAGTCCACGCGCGAGGTGATGACGGAGCTCCTCGAGTCCGGCCTGCCCAGGGCCACGGCCGCGCGGCGCGTGTGGCTGCGCGGCCTCCGGCGCCCCGCGGGCAACGGCAGCCTCGCGCGTACCGCCCCCATCGGCGTCTTCTTCCACAAGGACGCCCAGGCGCGAGTGCAGGCCTCGCTCGCCGACTCCGCGCTCACGCACTTCGACCCGTGCTGCCAGCTGGCCTGCGCCGCCCTCAACGGCTCCATCGCGCACGCCCTTGGCGCGGGCGAGAAGCTGAAGACGGAGGATCTCATCACGGCCGCCATCAGCGGGCTGTCCGTGGCCAGTGCGTCCCTGGGCCGCTCGGCCGCCGACTACGTCCAGGAGGTGTCGCGCGCCACGGCCGCGCTCCGGGAGGACCTGGCGGCGGCGCAGCGGGACGACCCCCTGCTGTACGGTCCGGACCTGCACCTGCACCTGCACCCGGACCGGGTCCGGGTGGCCTTCCGGCTGGCCTACTGGGAGCTGTTGCACGCGCCCGGCTTCGAGGCGGGCGTGGTGGACGTCATCAACCGGGGCGGGGACGCGGATGTGAACGGAGCCGTCACCGGAGCGCTCCTGGGCGCATTCCACGGCGAGGAGGCCATCCCGTCGGGGTGGCGGCAGGGCGTGCTGGAGGCGCTGGGCCCGTGGGGCTCGGGGCCCCTGTGGACCCTCTACCACCCACGACACCTGTTGTTGCTGGCGCCGGACTGAGGGCTCGCCGGAACCGCGGACATGGCAAGGCCCGCGTGGCGCGTCCGGAGTCACCGGGACGTCCACCGCGGGCCTCGGAGGCAATGCGGCCGCTCAGCCGAGAAGATCGATGATGATGACCCCTCGCTGGGGCTTCTCGTCGTCGTCCGCGTCCGTGCGGCGCCTGGGGCGCTCCTCTGGAACCGGAAGGGGGATCTCGAGCGCGGGGCGCTCCCGCTCCTCCCGGTTCCTTTCCCGGCGCTTGATTTCCTCGATGATGAAGGCGTCGAGCATGGGTTCGGTTTCTCCGTCAGCCTACGTACCCCGATGTACGCCCGCCATCCCGCTCCTGGTTTCCCGCGACCCCGTCGGCATCTGAGTACCTAAGATGCAAAGTAAGGGCCTCGGTTTCCTGATGAGTACGTGCCAGCACCCCCGCATGCTTGCCCGTCCGCCACCCGACAGCTGGACCTGGCGGAAATGTCCAGTAAATCAAATGGCCTCGAACCACCAGACGCCGAGAACGTTGACTGGATTGTAATCGAGCCACGGTTCCCCGCAAGCGGTCCAACTGGATGGAGCTTCCGGGGCATCCGGAGTGATGGGTGGGACAGGCCGTGGCTCGCTCTCCCGCCTGCCCCCCGGTCCGCCCGGGGGACGAGTCGTGACGACGCGGTGCGCCGTGGAGCTCAGGTCCCCTCGGCCCGGCGCTTGAAGGCCTCCAGCATCTTGGGCAGCGACTGATCCACCAGGCCGTTGATGATGGCCTTGGGCACCAGCGGCCCCAGGGCCATCTCCACCGTGTAGGTGGCCTTGGTGCGGCCCTCGCCGTCGGGCTCGAGCACCCAGCTGCCCTTGTTGTCCTTCATCACCTCACCTTCGACGAAGGACCAGGACATGCGCGTGGGCCGCTCCTCCTTGACGAGGAGGGTGTAGCGGATCGTCTTCACCACGTTGACCTCGTAGTGGACCTTCACCTGGTTGCCCTGGCGGTCCGAGGTCCAGATCTTCTTCACCTCGGGGAGGAACTCCCCGTAGCGGTCATAGTTGGCGATGATGTCGAAGAGCTTCTCCGGGGGGGCGTTGATGATGATGGAGCGAGTAGCGCCAGCCATGGTGCGTGTCTCCGCGAAGGGGTGTGACTAGAAGTTGTAACCCGGTTTCTTGTCGAACTTGTGACGGGATTGGATGAAACGCACCGTGCCGGTCTTGCTGCGCATCACCACCGAGTGCGTCTCGCAGCCGGTGCCGAAGAAGCGCACGCCGCGCAGGAAGTCGCCGCTGGTGACGCCGGAGGCGGCGAACATCACCTCGCCGCCGGCCAGCTCCTCGGCCGTGTAGATCTTCGAGATGTCGGAGATGCCCATGCGTTTGGCGCGCTCGATCTCCTCGTTGTTGCGCGGCACCAGGCGGCCCTGCATGTCACCGCCCACCGAGCGGATGGCCGCGGCGGCGATGACGCCCTCGGGGGCACCGCCGACGCCCATCAGCACGTCCACGCCGGTGTCCTCGAAGCAGGTGGCGATGCCGCCGGCCACGTCCCCGTCATCGATGAGGCGGATGCGCGCGCCCGCGGCCCGCACCTCCTTGATGAGGTCCGCGTGCCGCTCGCGGTCAAGGATGATGACCGTGAGATCCGAGACGTAGACCTTCATCTTCTCCGCGATGGCGTGGAGGTTCTCGGTGGGAGAGCGGCGCAGGTCGATGGCGCCCTTGGCGCGGGGCCCCACGGCGATCTTCTCCATGTAGGTGTCCGGGGCGTTGAGCAGCTTGCCCTTCTCGGCCATGGCGACCACGGCGATGCTGCCCGGGCGGCCGTAGGCGCACAGGTTGGTGCCCTCGAGGGGATCCAACGCGATGTCCACCTCGGGATCGCCCTCGTTGCGCCGGCCCACCTTCTCGCCGATGTAGAGCATGGGGGCCTCGTCGCGCTCGCCCTCGCCGATGACCACCGTGCCGTTGATCTGCAGCGCGTCGAAGGCCTTGCGCATGGCATCCACGGCGGCCTGATCCGACTCGTTCTTGTTGCCGCGGCCCATGAGCCGGGCGGAGGCGATGGCCGCCATCTCGGTGACGCGCACGGCCTCCATTGCCAGGTTGCGATCCATTGTCGGGTTTCTCCTTGGAACAAAATGAAGAAGTGGGAACTCAGGGCGCTTCGTGCAACAGGCGGACGACCGCTTCCGGCAGTCGGGTGGGCCGGCCTTCGCGGCTCACGCAGGCGTGCACGGTGCGCCCGGTGCACAGGGGGGTGTCCGAGCCTCCCTCACGGAAGATCTCGTAGGAAAAGGTAAGCGACACCCGCTTGAGCTCGCTCACGCGGGTGCGCACGAGCAGCACGTCCTCGTAGCGGGCGGGCGACTTGTAGGACGCGGTGGCCTCTACCACGGGCAGCATCAGTCCCTCGCGCTCCAACTCGCGGTAGCTGCCCCCGCGCGAACGGAAGTACTCGCTCCGGGCGAACTCGAAGTAGCGGAAATAATTGGCGTAATACACGACACCCATCTGGTCCGTGTCGCCGTAGATCACTCGAAGTCGTGCCTCGACCATGGGTCGTTTCGACCGTAACAGGGGAGTGTCCGACCGGAAAGCATGGTGCGAGGGAGTTGGTTGCTTCTGAGCACGAGCCGTAGAGGATCGCGCCCATGCTCCGCGCCCTCACCCTCCTGTTGCTGCTCACCGCCCTCCCCGCCCTGGCGAAGCCGCCCCGGCTGACGCTCTTCATCACCGTGGACGCGATGGGCTCGGACCTGTTGCTGCGCACCAAGCCGCGCCTCAAGGGCGGACTGCGGCAGCTCATCGACTCGGGTGCGTTCTATCCTTATGCGCGCTACCAGTACGCCAAGCCGCGCACCGCGCCGGGCCACGCCACGTTGTCCACCGGCGCCAACCCCTGGCGCCACGGCATCGTGGACAACCGGATCATCGACCGGGCCACGGGCAAGCCCGAGCGCGTCTTCCCGGACGCCGCGCATCCGGTGCTGGAGGCCCCCCTCTCCCTGGAAGACGTGAGCCCGGCCAACCTCATGGCGGAGACGCTCGCGGACAGGCTGCGGCTGACCACCCAGGAGCAGGGCAAGGCCCTCGCGATCTCGGGAAAGGCGCGCTCGGCGATCCCCCTGGCCGGCAGGCTCGGTCAGGCCTACTGGTACGACGAGACGGTGGGGAAGTTCGTCACGGGCACCTGGTACACCAAGGAGCTGCCCGGCTGGCTCAAGACCTTCAACGCGGCCAACCCGCCCGAGGCCTTCTTCGGCAAGACGTGGGAGCCGCTGCTGCCCCGCACCGAGTACGTGGGCGAGGATGATCGCCCCTACGAGGGCGAGTACTACGGGCTGGGGCGCACCTTCCCGCATCCGCTCAAAGGAGGCCTCACCTCCTCCGGACCCGAGGCATACACCGCCTTCGCCATCTCCCCCCTGTCATTGGACCTGGTGGTGAAGGCCGCGCGGGCCGCCATCGACGGCGAGGGCCTGGGCAAGGACGAGGTGCCGGACCTGCTCGCGGTGAGCTTCAGCGCCACGGATCGCGTCTTCCACCAGTACGGCCCCAACTCGTGGGAGATGCAGGACACGATGTACCGGCTGGACAAGGCGGTGGGCGACCTGGTGGCCCTGGCCGAGAAGGCAGCGGGAGGCCGGGCCAATCTCCTCGTGGTGCTCTCGGCCGACCACGGTGGCGCGGCGGTACCCGAGCACTGGGCCGCTCAGGGAGTGGGCTCGGAACGAGTGGACCCGAAGGCCCTCTCCAAGGGGCTGACCGAGGCGCTGCGGGCGCAGTTCGGCGGGGACGTCACCGCCACCATCGAGGAGCTGGACGCGTACCTGGGGGGCAAGACCCTGGAAGGCGGCAAGGTGGACGGAGCGGCGGTGCGGCGGGCCGCGGCGGCCTGGCTGGCGAAGCAGCCGGCCATCTCCCTGGCGGTGGCGAGGGACGACCTGTACACGGCACCGGACGTGGCGGGGCTGATGGAGCCGCTGCGGCGCGGCTACTACGCGGGGCGCAGCGGTGACGTGCTCTTCGTGGTGAAGCCCTTCCACGTCATCAGCGCCGACACCGTCGGCACCAACCACGGGACGCCGTACGCGTACGACCAGCTGGTGCCCCTCGTCCTGGCGGGCAGGGGGGTGAAGCCGGGCACGTATCCGCAGGAGATCAGCACCACGGACGTGGCGCCCACGGTGGCGGCGGTGCTGGAGATGAACCTCCCCGCCTCCGCCGAGGGCAAACCCCGTTACGAGGCCCTCGCCCCCAGCCGCTGAGCGGCCGGGCTACTTCGCCTGGACGATCTCCAGGGACAGGTCCATGGCGCGCGCCGAGTGCGTGAGCGCGCCCATGGACACGAAGTCCACGCCGAGCTTCGCCAGGCGGGGCAGGCGCTCCAGGGTGATGCCGCCGGAGACCTCGAGGGGGATGCGGCCGGCGGTCAGCTCCACGGCGCGGCGGATCTGCTCGTCGTCCATGTTGTCGAGCATCACCACGTCGGCGCCCTCCTCGAGCGCCTCGGCGAGCTGATCGAGGTTGGTGACCTCGATCTCGATCTTCACGAGCTGGGGCGCGTTGGTGCGAGCGCGGCGGAGCGCCTCGCGGACGGAGCCGCCGACGGCCGCGATGTGGTTGTCCTTGATGAGGACGCCATCGAAGAGGCCGAAGCGGTGGTTGAAGGCTCCACCGGCCTTCACGGCCTGCTTGGACAGGGAGCGCATGCCGGGGGCGGTCTTCCGCGTGTCGAGGATGCGCAGCTTGGTACCGCGCACCGCGGACATGACCTGATGGGACAGGGTGGCCATGCCCGAGGTGCGCTGGATGATGTTGAGGGCGGTGCGCTCGGCGGTGAGGAGCGCGCGCATGCGGCCGCGCACCCGGGCCACCACCGTCTTGGGCTGAAGCTCCTGCCCGTCGCGAGCGAGGAGCTCCACATGGACGTCCGGATCCACGCGCAGGAAGACGCGGACGAAGGCGTCCAACCCGGCGAGGACGAGCCGCTCCTTGACGAGCAGCTCGGCGGTGCCCTGGGCGTCCACGGGGACGAGGGATTCGGTGGTGACATCGCCCGCTGCCCCGAGGTCTTCCTCGAGGGCGAGCGAGATGAGGCGATCCAGGAAGGCGTCCATGTGAGTCGCGTCTCCGAGTGAGGTCAGCGCCGGGCCTTGGCTACACGAGACGCCGCCGACTTCTTCCGGGCGGAGGGCTCGCGAGCCGCTGGCTTCCCCTTGGCCTTGGCCGAGCCCCGAGCAGGCACCTTGGCCTTGGCCACGGTCTTCCTGGCCGGAGCCTTCTTCGCGGGGGCCTTCTTCGCCGCCTTCTTCGCGGGAGCCTTCTTCGCCGCCGCCTTCTTCACGGGGGCCTTCTTCGCGGGAGCCTTCTTGGCCGGAGCCGCCTTCTTCGCGGGAGCCTTCTTGGCTGGAGCCGCCTTCTTCGCGGGAGCCTTCTTGGCCGCCGCTGCCTTCTTGGCTGGAGCCGCCTTCGTGGCCGCGGCCTTCACGACCGGAGCCGCCTTGGCGACCGGAGCCGCCTTCTTCGCGGTGGCCTCGCGGGTCGTGGCCTTGACCTCGGGTGCCGCCTGGGCCTTCACCGCGTTCCTGGCGATGCCGCCCTTCCGCACGGGCTTCGCCGGAGCCTGCTCCTCCTCGCTCTCGCTGGACCCGACCTCGTGGACGTCCTCGTCGGCATCCTCGTCCTCGTCGTCTTCCTCGATCTCACCGGACCCGACCTCGTGGACGTCCTCGTCGGCATCCTCGTCCTCGTCGTCTTCCTCGATCTCGACGACGTTGGACTCGACGATCTCGCCGTCGGTGGTACCCGACTCGGCCTTGACGACCTCGCCATCGGCGTCCGCCTTGTTGGCCCTGGGCCTGGCGGCCGGGGCAGGCTCCCCGTCCGCGACCGGCGTCTCCTCGGGCCGGGCCTCGGGCGTGGCGCTCTCCGGAGCGAGCCGGGTCAGGCTGTCCTGCAGCTTGGAGATGCGCGCCTCCAGCTCCTCGACGCGGGCCCGGTCCTTCTCCACCACGTCCGGGGGCGCCTTGGCCACGAAGTTGGGGTTGTCCAGCTTGCGCTTGATGCCGCCCACTTCCTGCTCGGAGCGGGTGATCTCCTTGCGCAGGCGCTCGCGCTCGGCGTCCACGTCGATGAGGCCCGCCAGCGGGACGAAGACCTCCATCTGCGGTCCCACGAAGGCCGCGGACTGGGCCGGCTTGGGTCCGGGGGCCGTGACGCGCAGCTCGCCCAGGCCGGCCAGCGGCATCAGGTAGCCACGCCACCGCTCGAGCAGCTCGCGGGTGCGCGCGTCCGGGCTCTGCACGTACGCGGTGATGCGGGCCGAGGGCGGCAGGTTGCTCTCGCCACGGATGTTGCGCAGACCCTCGATGGCCGCGATGACCGGCCCCATCTCCGCCTCGGCGGCGGCGTCCTCGAGCGCCGCATCCGGCTCGGGGAACGGGGAGATCATGATGGACTCGGCCGGCCGCGACATGGGCAGCTTCTGCCAGATCTCCTCGGTGATGAAGGGCATGAACGGGTGGAGCAGCCGCAGGATGCGGTCCAGGCAGAACACGAGCACCGCGCGGGTGTTGTCCTTGGCCTTCGGGTCCTCACCGTAGAGCGCGCCCTTGGCCAGCTCGATGTACCAGTCGCAGAACTCGGCCCAGAGGAACTGGTAGAGCGTGGAGGCGGCCTCGCCGAAGTTGTAGCCCTCCAGCGCCTTGCGGGTCTCCACGGTGGCGCGCTGCAGCCGCGAGAGGATCCACCGGTCCGCCAGGGTGAGCTCGCGGTCCTTGATGGAGCCCGTGCCGAGCTGGAAGTCGCCCATGTTCATCAGGGCGAAGCGACTGGCGTTCCACAGCTTGTTGGCGAAGGCCTTGTAGCCGGCCACGCGGTCCAGCGAGAGCTTGATGTCGCGGCCCTGCTGGGTGAGGGCGGCCAGGGTGAAGCGCAGCGCGTCCGCGCCGTGGGCGGGCATGCCCTGGGGGAACTTGTTGCGCAGGTTCTTGGCGAGCTGGTCGGCCGGGGCGCCCTGGATGATGTCGAGGGGATCGATCACGTTCCCCTTCGTCTTGGACATCTTCTCGCCCTTCTCGTCGCGCACCATCGCGTGCAGGTAGACGGTGCGGAAGGGCACGTCCTTCATGAAGTGCAGGCCCATCATCATCATCCGGGCGACCCAGAAGAAGAGGATGTCGTGGCCCGTCTCCATGACGGAGTTCGGGTAGAAGGTCTTCAGCTCGCCCGTCTGCTCGGGGAAGCCCAGGGTGCTGAAGGGCCACAGACCCGAGGAGAACCACGTGTCGAGCACGTCCGGGTCCTGCTCCAGGCGCGAGCCCTGGCACTTGGGGCACTGGGCCGGCGCGGTGCGCGCGACGATGGGCTCGGCGCGCGAGTAGTCGATGCCGCCGGTGGCCTCCAGGCGCGGGCTGCAGTCGGCGCAGTACCAGGCGGGAATCTGGTGGCCCCACCACAGCTGGCGGCTGATGGTCCAGTCGTGGATGTTGCGCATCCAGTGGAAGTACGTGTTCGTCCAGCTCTCCGGGACGAACTTCGTGCGGCCCTGCTCCACCGCCTCGATGGCGGGACGGGCCAGGGGCTCGATCTTCACGAACCACTGCGGAGACAGGCGCGGCTCCACCACGGTGGTGCAGCGCTGGCAGCCGCCGACGGACAGCTTGTGCGGCTCCTCCTTCTCCAGCAGGCCCTGGGCCGTGAGGTCCTCGAGGATCTGCTTGCGCGCGGCGAACCGGTCCATGCCCGCGTACGCCCCACCCTCCTTGTTCACGCGCGCGGCCTCGTCCAGGACGCTGAGCATGGGCAGGTGGTGGCGCAGACCCGTCTGGTAGTCGTTGAAGTCATGGGCCGGCGTCACCTTCACCACGCCAGTCCCGAAGGCCGGATCCACCAGCTCCGCGTCGGCGATGATGGGGATTTCGCGGCCGGTGAGCGGCAGCACCACGCTCTGGCCGGCGAGCCCCTTGTAGCGCTCGTCGTCGGGGTGGATGGCCACGGCGGTGTCGCCGAGCATCGTCTCCGGACGGGTGGTGGCGACGGTGAGCTTCCGGTCGCTGCCCTTCACCGGGTAGTGGATGTGCCAGAGCGAGCCCTGCTTCTCCTCGTGCTCGACCTCCAGGTCGCTGAGCGCGGTGTGGCACGAGGGGCACCAGTTGATGAGCTTCTGGGCCCGGTAGATGAGGCCCTCCTCGTGCAGGCGCACGAAGACCTCGCGCACGGCGGAGGAGACGCCCGGATCCATGGTGAAGCGCTCGCGGCTCCAGTCCAGGCTGGCGCCGAGCACCTTGTGCTGCTCGCGGATGCGGTTGCCGTACTTGTTCTTCCACTCCCAGACGCGCTCGAGGAACTTCTCGCGGCCCAGGTCGTGGCGCGTCTTCTTCTCCTTCTCCTTGAGTTCGCGCTCCACCACCATCTGCGTGGCGATGCCGGCGTGATCCGTGCCCGGGACCCAGAGGGCGTTGAAGCCGCTCATGCGCTTCCACCGGATGAGGATGTCCTGGATGGTGGCGGTGAGCGCGTGGCCCAGGTGCAGGCTGCCCGTGACGTTGGGCGGCGGCAACACGATGCTGAAGGCCGGCTTGTCGGAGGTGGCGTCGGCGCGGAAGTAGTCGCGCTCCAGCCAGTGGGAGTACCAGCGCGCCTCGACCTCTTTGGGGTCATAGGCCTTCGGAAGTTCGGTCGTATCGCTCATTGGAAATGAGAACCGGCCCACGCGGGCCGGTGGCGGAGGACCGGCCCGACGAGGGCCGGTCGGGGTGAAGAAGACGGATGACGACGATTCGCGCTCAGTGCTTCGTCTCGCGGTCCTTGATCAACCGCTCCAGCTCCTCGCGGATGATCGTCTCGGCCAGCTGGGGCACGACCTCCCAGGCGATCTTCTCGATGACCTCGCGAGAGGCCTTCGAGAGGGCCTCGCGCAGCTGCGCCTCGCCCCCATCGGCGGCGGGGGCGGGACGACGGGCCTCCACGGCAACGGGGGCCGGAGTGCGCACCGGAGCCGGCGCGACCTCCTCCACGGGCTCATCGAGCGAGAGATCCTCGAGGCCGTTCGCCTCGGGGGTCACCTCCTCGACGGGAGCGGGCTGGGCCGCGGGAGCACCGAGGCCGAACGGATCCTTGCCCCGAGCCGACACGGCGGGCGCGGTCCCGGGCAGCGGCGTGGCACCCGGCGGGCGAGGCAGGCCACCCGGCCCACCCGGAGCGGGAGCACCCGGCCCCGGCATCCCCGGACGCGCCATGCCCGGAGCACCCGGCCCCGGCGGCATCCCCGGCCCCGGCATACCCGGACGCGCCATTCCCGGAGGAGCCCCCGGTCCCGGAGGCATTCCCGGCCCCGGCGGACGCATGCCCGGAGCACCCGGCCCCGGAGGCATTCCCGGCCCCGGCGGACGCATGCCCGGAGCACCCGGTCCCGGCGGCATTCCCGGCCCCGGCGGACGCGCCATGCCCGGAGGAGCGCCCGGTCCCGGAGGCATTCCCGGCCCCGGTGGACGCATGCCCGGAGCACCCGGCCCCGGAGGCATTCCCGGCCCCGGCGGACGCATGCCCGGAGCGCCCGGCCCCGGCGGCATTCCCGGCCCCGGCGGACGCGCCATGCCCGGAGCGCCCGGTCCCGGCGGTACACCCGGCCCCGGCGGACGGGGCGCGCCGGGCCCCGGAGGACCCGCGGGACGCTGCGGCTGGGCGGGAGCGGCGGAAGGAGCCGTCACCTGGGTGGCGGCGGAGGCGGGCATGGTGTTGGACTTCTGCCCCACCAGCGCCTTCACCTTGTCCAGGAGCACCTGGCTCTCGAAAGGCTTGGTGATGTGGTCGTCCGCCCTGGACGCACGCGCCCGAGCCTCGTCGAAGGCCTCGAAGGTGCCGGCGAGCAACAGCACGGGGATGCCCTGCGTGGCCGGATCATTCTTGAGCGCCTCGCAGACCTCGTAGCCGTTCTTGCCCGGCATCATCACGTCCGCGAGCACCACATCCGGGCGCAGCTCGCGGGAGCGCGTGATGGCGTCCAGCCCGTTGTCGACCGCGGTGACCTGAAAGTCCTCGGTCGCGAAGATCATCCCGATCACCTTGCGGATGGTGAGCGAGTCATCGGCGACCAGCAGATTCTTGGGCATCGGTTTCGGGCCTCGGGGGCTGCAAACCCCCTGGAATTCGTTGAGAAATCGGGACCCTGGGTCCCAGTGTCAGGCCGGGCAGCTTACGGTTCGCCACCCGGGCCTTCAAGAAAACAAGCGGAAGCTCAAGAAAACATGTGCTTCAGGTCCAGAAAGAGCACGGGAGTTGGCAATCCCGGGGCGAGGAACTCCCCCGGCTCCTCGGCGGGCTCGAAGCGGGGATGGAGGCCCAGCACGCGCGAGGCGCACAGTCCGAGGGTCCGGCCCGGCAGGTCGACGAGGACGAGGAAGCCCTCCGGGGTGGCCGGAGCGCCCAGCAGCGCCGGAGCGGAGTAGATGGGCCAGAGCGCCTGCGCATGGGGGTAGACGCCCGCGACCGCGCCTCCCTTGCCCGGCAGGGCGCTGAAGGACGGCCCGCGCACCACCACCTGGGACACCAGGGGCAGCGGGAGGCCGAACAACCGCCCCTGTGATTCGAAGACGAGCGAGCGGTCGGGCGAGCCCCGGACCAGGTGCACCGGGTGCTCGGGTGGGGGGTGCACGGTGCCCGGCTCGTGGGGCAGCGCCTCGGCGGTGAGCTCCAGGTAGAGCTTCTCCTTGTGCAGCACGGCGCTGCGGCTGAGCGCGGCCAGCGTGTCCCCCAGCCCCGAGGGCAACAGGAAGTGGGGAGCCTGGGCCGCGTCCACCACCTCGACGATGGAGCGCACGCGCACCGCCAGTGTGGGGCTCACGTCGAACACGACGACCATGCCCGGGCCCGGCTCCGGATCGCCGCCGAGCAGCACGGACAGATCCTTCACCTCCAGCACTCCACGCAGGCTGGTCTCATCGGGGCCCGGCGCGGCGACCTCCATGATGGAGGTGGCCTCGACGGAGAAGCGCGTCTCGCCCGCTTCCATCAGCAGACAGAGCCGGCGTCCGCTTTCATAGGGAGGCACGGGGGCAGGCTAGCAGCCCCCGAAGCTTGGTGCTAAGCCCTTCGTGATGGCGCGCATCCTCCTGTTGGATGACGAGAAGCTGGCCCAGACCCTCTACGGCGACTACCTGCGCGCCGTGGGGCACGAGGTCACCGCCGTCTCCACCATCCAGGAGGCCAGGACGGCGCTGGCCGACGGCCGCTACGACACCGTGGTGACGGATCTCATCCTCCCCAACGGTGACGGGATGGAAGTGCTGCGCCACACGAAGGAGCACCACCCGGGCATCGAGGTGGTGGTCATCACCGGCCTGGACAAGGTGGACCCGGCGGTGCGCGCCATCAAGAGCGGGGCCGCCGAGTACCTCGTCAAGCCGGTGGCGCCGGAGGTGCTCCAGCACGCGGTGCAGCGGGCGCTCGCCACGCGCGAGCTGCTGCGGGAGAACGCCGCGCTGCGCCGGTACGTGTCCCTGTTGGAGACAGGACAGCGCATCTCCACCACGCTCGATCGGAGCCGGTTGGCGGACACCGCCTGCGCGTCGTTCCTGGCCATGGGCTCGGCCGGCGCGGTGATGCTGTTCGAGCACGACAGCGGGGGTCGTCCGCGGCAGCTGGGCGATCAGGGCGTGGCCGGCGCGCTCCGGGCGTCCCTGGTCCCCTTCCTGACACCGCACCTCGGGACGTCCCGGGAGACGCGAGTTTTGGAGGAGGTGCCGGGCCCCTGGCCGCGAGCCCTCGTGGTGCCCGCGCTGGACGGGGAAGCGCTGCTCGGACACGCCGTGCTCCTCTTCCCCGGCTCGCCGCCCGAGGGCATCGCCGAGGCCACCAGCTTCCTCGCGCGCTGTCTGGCGCTCGCCCTGCGCAACCTGGGCCGCATCGCCGAGGTGGAGGACCTGGCCTACCTGGACGATCTCACCCACCTCTTCAACACCCGCTACCTGCACCTGGTGCTGGATCGCGAGCTGAAGAGCGCCCAGCAGACGCAGGGGGTCTTCAGCCTCCTGTTCCTGGACCTGGACTACTTCAAGACCATCAACGACACGCACGGGCACCTGGTGGGCTCGCAGGTGCTGGTGGAGATGGCGCGCGTGCTCAAGGGCTGCGTGCGAGACCACGACGTGGCGGTGCGCTACGGCGGGGACGAGTACGTGGTGCTGCTGCGAGGCACGGACTCGGGTGGCGCGTTGAAGGTGGCCGAGCGCATCCGGCGCACGGTGGAGAACCACCGCTTCCTGGCGCGCGAGGGACAGTCGATGTCGCTCTCCACCTGCATCGGCGTGGCCAGCTTCCCCGAGCACACCCGGGACAAGGCCACGCTGTTGGACCTGGCCGACCGGGCCATGTACCGGGGAAAGAAGGGCACCCGGAACGTCGTCTACATGGCGGCGAGGGATCTGGAGGCCACCCCCGAGGCCCGCCACAGCCAGCCCACCGGGGGCTGAGCGCCGGGGCTCAGCGCCGCAGCGAGCCCACCGTCAGCCGCTTGTCCAGACCGGTGGAGTCCGCCGACGAGCGGCCCTCGCCCCCCTCGCCCGCCGCCTCCACGGCCTCGTGCGAGGCACCGGAGACGATGAGCCGGAACTTCTCCGACATGACCTTGATGTGCTCGGCCTGGGCGGGATCCAACGAGGCGATGAGCTGCCAGAAGAGGGCGGCGTGCTCGCGCTCCTCGTCCATGACGTGCTGGAGGATGGCCTTGGCCGCCTCGTTGTCGGTGGCCTCGATGTGGGCGGCGTAGAGGTTGATGGCGTCCAGCTCCGCCTCCATGTCCAGACGGATGGCACGGGCCAGCTCCGAGTCCGTCAACTTCCTGGGCACCACCGAGTGGAACGGATTGGTCTGCGGCATGGAGAGCTCTCCGAGGACGTACGGCCAGTATGAGCGGACCGTGTAGGAGCCCGGAAGCATCCGTGTCCCGGGGTCATCGGTCAACGGAATCCAGCGGCTCGCGTTGCGGCCGGGCGGGTGGCTCGGCCATGCTGATGAACCATGGACATCCCGGCCCCGCTCGCGCTCCTGCTCCAGGCCTTGGAAGCGGGAGACCTGCCGGCGGCGAAGGCAGCCGCCGCGGAGCTGCAACGGAGCAGCGCCATCACCACCCAGCTCGCGGCCGAGGTGCTCCACGAGCTGCGCCAGCCGCTGTTGGGCGTGAAGGCCTACACCCAGCTGCTCACCGAGGAGATCGGCACCCGAGGCCCGCTGCGGCAGATGCTGGCGCAGGTGGAGCGGATGGAGCAGATCATCTCCGACTTCACCCGGCTGGCCAGCGAGCGCCCCGCGCCGCAGCAGCGCGTGCCGCTGGTGACGCACGTGCAGGCGGCGGCACGCGCCTTCGCGCTCAACCCGGACTCGTCGCGCATCTCGCTGCAGCTGGAGGCGCCCGATGCACCGCTCGAGGTGCAGGGCAACGGCCGGCTGTTGGAGCAGCTCACGCTCAACCTGCTCAACAACGCGCGCGACGCGGCGACGGGGCGGGGGCTGGTGAAGGTGGTGCTGGGACGCGAGGGGCGCTCGCCGGTGATGTACGTGGCGGACTGGGGCCCGGGAATACCCGAGGCCGTGCGCCACCGGCTCTTCGAGCCCTACGTGACGGGCAGCAAGCGCGGCACCGGACTGGGGCTGGCGGTGTGCAAGCGCATCGCGCAGGAGCACCACGCGCAGCTGGAGCTCGTCCCGGCCTCGGTGCTGCCGGATCAGCCGCCGCCCACCACCGTCTTCCGAGTCCTCTTCCCCGCTCCGGACGCCGTCCCGGCCACCGTGGCCCGCGCGCCGGTCTCCCCCTCCCCCACTCCGGCCCCCTCACGCCGCCGCCTGCTGGTGGTGGACGACGAGGAGATCATCCGCAGCGTCTTCAAGGATTTGATGAGCCGGGAGTGCGAGGTGCTCGAGGCCGCCAACGCCGAGGAGGCACTGGCGTACCTCGAGCGCGAGCCGGTGGATCTCATCGTCACGGACAAGAACCTGCCGGGCCTGTCGGGACTGGAGCTGGCGCAGCGGGCGCGGCGGTTGGATCCCAACTCGCGCGTCATCCTGATGACGGGCTACCCCTCGTTGGTGACGGCGCAGCAGGCGCTGGAGCTGGGACTGCTGGACTATCTGCTCAAGCCCTTCGACGACATCCGCGAGGTGCGGACGAAGCTGCGCGAGGCCCTCACCCATGCGCCCCCCACCCGGCAGGGCTTGCGCCCGGGGAGCAGCCGCGTGGACGTGCTCGATGACAGCCCCGCCTCGGCGAGGCGGGCGACCGAGGCGCTCGCCCAGCTGGGATTGGAGGCGCGGGTGCTGACCACGGCCTCCGAGGAGCCCACGGCGGAACCTCCGGCGGCGGTGGTGGTGAGCTGGGACCTGGGCACCGCCTACGGGAGGCAGGCGCTGGAGCTGGCCCGGAAGCAATCCCGGGGAGCGCCCTTCGTGGTGCTCGCCGAGTACCTCTCGCAGGAAACAGTGCTGGAGGCCCTGCGAGCGGGCGCCTCGGGGTGCCTGGCGAGGGAGCTGGAGGCACACGAGCTCAGCCACGAGCTCTCGCGAATCCTGTGCCACGCCCCCTCACCCTCTCCCTCTGGGAGAGGGCCGGGGTGAGGGTCTCCCCTCCCTGGGGTTCCACCCCCTAAAAACACCACGGCCCCGAGCACCTCCACGAGGAAGGCACCCGGGGCCGAAGCATCAACCCAACGATTCAGAGCGGCTCAGTACTCCAGGTCGTCGCCACCGTAGTCCGGGGCGCCACCGGAGGCCGCGCCCTTGGCCTTCTTCTTGGGGCGCTCGGCGACCATGGCCTCGGTGGTCAGGAGCAGGGAGGCGACGGAGGCGGCGTTCTGCAGGGCGGTGCGCTCGACCTTGGTGGGGTCGATGACGCCGGCCTTCTCGAGGTCCTCGAAGACCTCGGTGCGGGCGTTGAAGCCGTAGGCGCCCTTGCCCTCGCGGACCTTGTTGATGATGACGGGGCCCTCGAGGCCGGCGTTGGAGGCGATCTTGCGCAGGGGCTCCTGGAGGGCCTTGCGGATGATCTCCACGCCGAAGTCCAGCTCACCGCCCAGCTTGAGCGTCTCCAGGGCGCCCAGGCAGCGCAGGTAGGCCACGCCGCCGCCGGGGACGATGCCCTCCTCGACGGCCGCGCGGGTGGCGTGCAGGGCGTCCTCGACGCGAGCCTTCTTCTCCTTCATCTCGGTCTCGGTCGCGGCGCCCACGTGGATGACGGCGACGCCACCGGCCAGCTTGGCCAGACGCTCCTGGAGCTTCTCGCGGTCGTAGTCGCTGGTGGTGGTCTCCATCTGGCCGCGGATGAGCTTGATACGACCCTCGATGTCCTCGCGCTTGCCGGCGCCATCGACGACGGTGGTGTTGTCCTTGTCGATGGTGATGCGCTTGGCGCGGCCGAGGTCATTGAGCGTGAGGGCCTCGTACTTGTGGCCCAGCTCCTCGCTCACCACCGTGCCGCCGGTGAGGGTGGCGATGTCCTTGAGCATCTCCTTGCGGCGGTCACCGAAGCCCGGGGCCTTCACGGCGGCCACGTTGAGCACGCCGCGGATCTTGTTCACCACCAGGGTGGCCAGCGCCTCGCCCTCGATGTCCTCGGCGATGATCAGCAGGGGCTTCCCGGAGCGGGCGACCTGCTCGAGGATGGGGATCATGTCCTGCATCGCGGAGACCTTCTTCTCGCTGATGAGGATGTAGGGGTCGTCGAGGACGACCTCCATGCGCTCGCGGTTGGTGACGAAGTACGGGGACACGTAGCCGCGGTCGAACTGCATGCCCTCGACCACGTCCAGGGTCGTCTCGAGGCCCTTGGCCTCCTCGACGGTGATGACACCCTCCTTGCCCACCTTCTCCATGGCGTCGGCGATGATGTTGCCGATCGTCTCGTCGCCGTTGGCGGAGATGGTGCCCACCTGGGCGATGGCCTTCTTGTCGGAGGTGGGCTTGGAGAGCTTCTTCAGCTCGGCCACCACGGTCTCCACGGCCTTGTCGATGCCGCGCTTGAGATCCATGGGGCTGTGGCCGGCGGCCACCAGCTTGAGACCCTCCTCATAGATGGCGCGGGCGAGCACGGTGGCGGTGGTGGTGCCGTCGCCGGCCTTGTCGGAGGTCTTGGAGGCGACCTCCTTGACCATCTGGGCGCCCATGTTCTCGAACTTGTTCTCGAGATCGATCTCCTTGGCGACCGTCACACCGTCCTTGGTCACCGTGGGCGAGCCGAACGACTTCTCGATGACCACGTTGCGGCCCTTGGGGCCCAGGGTCACCGCCACCGCGTCCGAGAGAATGCGAACACCGCGCAGAATGGCCTCCCGGGCCGACTGGTGGAAGAAGATCTCCTTCGCTGCCATCGTAACCTCCTGAAAAGATTGAAGAATGAACTACGCAGGCCGGGGGTGCCGGGGTTAGCACTCGGCCTAGGCGAGCGCCAAAATAAGAGCCGGGCCGGGCTTGTCAACACGGAAGGCGGGGGCTGTGGGGGAGCGGACGGCCCGGACGCCGGGTGGACTACTCGGCGAAGCGCACCAGGTTGAGAAGCTGATTGAAGTCCAGGGGCTTCTCGAGGGTCATGGCCACGCCCTTGCGCAGGCCCTTGTCCTGGACGTTGCCGTCGGCATTGCCCGTCATGAGGATGACGGAGGTGTTCTGGTGACGGGGGTCGGCCTTGAGCATGGCGGTGAACTGGATGCCGTCCATGTGGGGCATCCGGTAGTCGCTGATGACGAGGCCCACCTCGTGGCGCTCGAGGATGTCGAGAGCCTGCAAGGCGTCTGCCGCCGAATAGACGGTGTACCCGTGCTTCTCCAGGAACCGAGAGAGCAGCGTGCACAGCTCGACGTCATCGTCCACGACCAGAATGTTCACGGACCCTTACGAGCGGGAGACAGGGGGCGCGGAACGTAACAGCCGCTCCGCACGTTGACAACGCGCGGAAGGGGTTCGTATGTGGCCGCGCATGGGGAAGCGTACGTCGAAACAGGCGGCGCCGTCGGACGTGGAGGTACGGCTCGACGGGGTGGCGGCGGCATTCGAGGAAGGAGCCTTCGAGGAGGCCCTGGCCGGGGCGGAGACGCTGCTGGCCGAGGCGCCCGAGCTCCCGGAGGCCCTGCACTGGCGTGCGGCGGCCCTGGTGGAGCTGGGGCAGTTGGAGGAGGCCGTGGAGGCCTACGGGCGGGCCCTGAAGGTGTCGCCGGACGATCTGGAGCTGCTGCTCGGGGCGGCCGAGTGCCTGGTGGGGCGGGCGGGAGACGAGCGCGAGGCGGTGGAGGAGGGCCTCTCCCTGTGCGCCCGGGGCCGGAAGATGGCCCAGCGGGCGGGCGACGTGGAGCTGCTCTTCGAGTTCCTCCTGCTGGAGGGCACGGGGCTGAACCAGGTGGGCGAGTGTGTGCAGGCGCTGGCGAGCCTGGAGGCGGCGCTGGGGCACATGCCGAGGTCAATGGAGGCGAGGCTGGAGCGGGCCATCGCGCTGTTCGAGCTGTGCCGGTTCCCGGAGGCGCAGGCGGCGTTCGAGGAGGTGCTGCGGGACGCGGCGGACGAGCCGTGGGCGCATCATTACCTGGGGCTGCTGGCGGAGCGGCGGGGAGAGGGGAAGGAGGCGCGCAAGCGGTTCGGGAAGGCGCAGACGCTGGCGCCGGAGGAGTTCCCCCCGCCGGTGGAGCTGGGCGAGGAGGCCTTCGACAAGGCGGTGGAGGACGCGGTGAAGGCGCTGCCCGGGCACGTGAAGGAGTACCTGGACAACGTGACGATCGCGGTGGAGGAGATTCCGAAGGACGAGGATCTGCTGGGGGAGTCGCCGCCGCTGTCGCCGTGCATCCTAGGGGTGTTCCGGGGCTCGCCGGTGGGAGAGCGGAACAGCATCCTGGGGGGATTCGATCCGTACCCGGCGTCGATCGTGCTGTACCAGAAGAACCTGGAGCGCTTCGCGAAGACGCGGGAGGAGCTCATCGAGCAGATCGGCATCACGGTGATGCACGAGGTGGGTCACCTGATGGGGCTCGACGAGGACGACCTGTGGGAGCGCGGGCTGGACTGAAGCGCGACGTTGACGCGGGAGGCGGGGCCCGGCAGTAATCGCGAGTGGTAGGACCTCCGGACCTGGTGGCCGGCCCGGTCTTCAAAACCGGTGGGGGGCATGGAGACATGTCCCTGGGAGGTTCGATTCCTCTGTCCTACCGACCCTTTTTCCCTCTGAAACCGGGCGCTTGCGGCTGGTGAGTCGTCGGATTCAAGTGTTCGCCCGCGTTCGGGGGCGTCCGTTTGATTACGTCCCTGTTACGTCCCTGTCGTTGCATCCCCTCCTCTTACGTCCCTCAGAGGGGCGTGCCGGGAAGTGGAGTTGCCGCACGAGCCCTGTGCTTCCAGGAAATAGGCCGGTGCATCTTGCCAAGATACCGGGGCCGACGACGTGCGAGGGGCAGGATGTGGCGATTTGGAGCAGCCAAGCTGGCCCGCGGTGCTGGACGTGCGTGGTTCTGGCGCTGTTACCCCGCTACGACCCAAAGCACAGCGCGGCCATGCGGGGTCGCCCAGTTCAAGACCGCTGACGCGCCGCATCACCCCCCTCATTGGCCAGTTCAGGAGGGTGGAGATCCGGGACCAGCCATCGACTCCGCTGTGACGTTGAGCGTCAGCGTGGTCTTGAGCCTGCCCCGATTTTGTGGCTCTCCCGCAGTTTGTGTGATCGACGCGCTCACGCGGCGAGCAGCACGCGACGGCGCAGCAAGTCGAAGCTGGCGCGACCGTACATCTGGCGCTTGAGGAGTTTGAGCTTCGTTATCTGCCCCTCGGATTGGGCATTGCTCCACGGTGTGGTCAGCGCGGCCCGAACGGCATCACCGTCCTGCTCGAGTCCCTGCGCGAAGGTCTCCACCGCGCGCACGCCGCAGGTGCGCGCCTCACCCAGCCACTGCTCGAAGGTGCTGCAGGTGTTGATGGGCTTGGCTCCTCGTGTGACGCTCCGCTCGCGCACGATTTCCCCGAAGCGATGCACCAGTGTCACGACTCGCGCGGCCTCCGTGTCCTGCTCGATGCGCGCCAGCGTGGTCACCTCAGTGGGTGTGAGCGCGTCCTTCGGTTGAACGCACATCC
Organism: Archangium violaceum; assembly: GCF_016887565.1. Classification (NCBI taxonomy): domain Bacteria; kingdom Pseudomonadati; phylum Myxococcota; class Myxococcia; order Myxococcales; family Archangiaceae; genus Archangium; species Archangium violaceum. The sequence goes on along the minus strand of NZ_CP069396.1, from coordinate 5,204,070 downwards.
ACGCCAGCTGCTTGGGCGAGGGGAGCGCGCCACCAGGGGGCGAGAGATTCGGGCTCGAGTCATTGCCGCGGCGTATGCGAGGCGTCGAATGTGCCACCGTCGTGCGTCGCGTCTGCAGCCAGCGATGGACCTGCCGCGATGTGCCCTTGAAGCCCCGGGCGCGAATCTCCCGCCACAAGGCCAATGCGTTCTCGCAACCGGCGGTGTGCCGCTGGACGAGATACTCCAGGTAAGGGTCGAGAATGCTCGGACCGGGCACACGCGCTGCGCGCTCTGGAAAGCTCGTCGCCAAGGCGTACTTGCGCACCGTCCCCCGCGCCAGCCGCAGGGTGTTGCTGATTCTCAGCAGAGGCTCCCCGGCCATGTGGCGGCGGCGCACGGCCTGGTACACGGCGAGACGTCGTGCCCGGCTCTCCTCACGAGCACGCGCCTCGCTGTGAGTGCGTGGGAAACTGGCGTGACGGCGCACGGGGGCGGTATCCGCGCTCGGCACTTCGGGCAGCGCACGCAGACGCGCATGCGCTCCCGTCAGCCAACGCTCCACCATCTGCCGCCCGTTGAGCAGCAGGTGCCAGCGGTCCGCGACCTGTTGAGCATGGGGAGCCCCTTCCGCGACTGCGCGTGCATACTCGCTCGAGCGGTCACGGGCGATGACTTCGACACCCGAGTGCCGACGCAGCCATGCGGCCAGAGTGGAAGCCGACCGATCGGGCAGCAAGTCAACAACGCGGTGCTTCTTCAAATCGACCAGGATGGAGCCGTAGGTGCGCCCTTTGCGCGAGGCCCAATCATCCACCCCCACTGCCTGAGGCGGTATCTGCGCGGGCAGCGGGGCGCGGTGCATCAACCGCAGGAGCGTGTCGGGACTCGTCGGCATGGCCAGGGGCTTGAGAAGCCTGGCTCCGCCCTCGGCCCCGGCCGTCATGCCCACGGCGCACTGCGCACGGGCGAGCCGGCGCGTGCGCCGGGCACTCGGGGCCAGAAGGCGGGGCAGGCGCTCGGCGAACGTGCGCCGCTCGCACCTCGCATTGCGACAGGAGAAACGGCGCACGTGCAGCTCGAGCTGAACCGCACGCCCCGCGGAGGGCACGTCGGCTGGCCGACGGACGTAGGTGCTGTGCTGCGCGTCGCTATGTTGCTTGCAGGAAGGGCACGGAGCGCCTCGACGCTCCGTGCGCACCACGAGGACGGTTTGCGTGGAGCCGCTTCGCACCACCCGCTCCACCCGACAACCAGGAATCGAATACGACTCTTTCATCCCCAGTCGTACTCGCCCCACCTGCCTGTTGCCGTCCTTGCCTGCTTCCTCGCTCGCGGATCACACAAAGTGCGGGAGAGCCACGTAACCGGGGCAAGCCCACCGCCGCCACCACCTGGGCCAGCTCGCGATCCGCCTTTGCCGCTCGGCCTCCGTGCGCCCCTTCCAGGCGTAGTGGCCCGAGCGCGACACGCCCAGCTGTTGGCACATGAAGTCCACGGAGAAATGGGCCTTCTGCGCGTCGATGAGCTCGAACTTCACGCTGACTCGGTCAAGTCCAGCTCCTTGGCCACCTGGGGCAGGCTCAGCTGCGGCCGTCTTGGCGCTCGTCGACAACGGCGAACAGTGCCGGGACGAAGCGCCCCATCAGGGCCCGGGCTGGGATGCCACGGGAGGGGCTGAGGCTGCGTTTGTCGCAGTGGAGGAATCCAGCGCCCAGTTATCCAGCAGGACGCGCGCGACAGCCGGCGTCACCACCAAAGGTGCGGAGGCGGGATTCTCCTTGAAGCCGATCCGCGCCAGACCTTGCATCCGTTCCGCTTGCTCCGGCGAGGGCCGCACGGAGGGTTGCGCCGGGCGGAAGCCATGATCGTAGGCCCGCTGCTGGATCTCCGAGCTCAGGAGGAATTTGACGAAGACGCTGGCAGCCTCCTGTTGCTATCGGCTTCTTCGGCTGGGCGCCTGCACTACCTGGCGCGCCTGGAGGCCACCGGGTTGGCGCTGCTGCCGGGTGGCGGGACGGGCGGCGTGGAGCGCTATGTCCAACTGACCCCCATGCTGGTGCTGGACGGCGGCGAGGAGCGCGGCGTCAACCTGGGCGCTCCGGTGCGGCTGCGGCTGGGGGGCGGAGTTCAGGGCGGCGGGTTGGTGCGCCGCGAGGACTGGGACAGCCTCTCGGACTGGGGCCAGCTGGTGCGTGCGCTCAAGCTGGGCTCGGACGCCTCCCCGGTGGGGCTGTGGGCGGGCGCCCTCGACAGCTACAGCCTCCTTTCCGGGCACCTGGTACGGCGGTACTCGAACCGCAACAATCCGGACTACCACCCGGCTGGAGCCTTTCTCACCGGCACGCTGGGGCCCTTGTACGCGGAGGCGTTTTCCTCGGACGTGCTGGGTGCGCGCCTCATGGGCGCGGAGGTAGCGCTCGACCTGGCACACCTCTTCACGGGCCCGCAGGAGCAACCGGGGCGCTACACGCTGGCGTTGTCCGCGGTGCACGACTGGGGGCGGGCCGGAGGCCACTCTCCCCACGTGACGCTGGCGCACCTGGATGGAACGGCGGTGGTGGTGGTGCGCCCGGACTACGAGCTGCACGTGCTGGCCGGCTGGGGTGGGCGTCCGGGTGTGGGCGGGGCCTGGGGCGCGGTGGCCGGCGTGGGTGCGGATGCGGTGACGCCCACGTTGGACGCACGGCTGCGGCTCGAGGTGCGAGGGCAGCGCGGAGGCTTTCGCCAGGGCCTCTTCGGCCCGGACTACGAGCTGGCGCGCTTCCGCGCAGCGGGCCCTTCCGGATTGCCAGTCGTGGAGGCGCCCTTTCCCGACGGCTTCTCGGTGTACGGCGAGGCGGTGGTGGGGTGGGATGCGGTGCGACTTGGCGGGTTGCGGCAACGACACCTGCACCTCTCCCTGGCGGTGGAGGCGTTTACCTGGGGACGCGTGGACGTGGACGGGCGGCTCGCGGCGCAGCTGGCCGAGCGGCGCGTGGAGGTGGCCGTCAGCGCGCTCGCCACCGGAGTGGGCAGGCCAGAGGCGCGCTACCTGTATTCGGGCGAGGTGCGTTGGCGCTTTGGCGGGTGGCTGTACGCGGTGGGCCAGGGCGGCACGTTGCTGTTCCCGACACCGGGCGGAGCGCTGCGCCCGGGCGCCTTCGCGTCCCTGGGCCTGGGGGTGGACCATGCCCGCTGAGCTGGCGCGGAAGTGGGTGGCCCTGGTGCTCGGGGCTGTCGTGCTGTCCACCGGCTGCATCACGGTGACGCCACCAGCGGGACGCGGCATGCTTCTGGACCGCAACCCGCGTGCCTCCTCTGGGTTGGCGGGCGCGGTGCGTGATGACGCCCAGTATGCGGCCACGGGCTCGAATGCACCCGCTCGGCTGCTCCGCCGACGGGGTGAGCGCGTGCAGGGCACGGAGGTGGCCATGGTGAGCCCAGCCGAGATGGCCGTGCGCGCGGTGGCCAGTGGCGCCGTGCAGGTTGACGCCTTCGAGTACCTACTGGCACTCGCGGGTCTGGACAACTTCAACGACCTGCCCCCGCGAGGCGCTCCCCTCACGCCCCAGGAGGCGGCCCGGGTGCTGACGGTGCTGATGAACAAGCCCGTGACGTTGGGATCGTTCCCGCCACGAATGGCCGTCTGCCACCTGCTGCGTGAGGTGCTGGAGGGAGGGGATGTCTCCCGCGAGGAGTTGCTGCGCCGCGTGGAGCGCTTCAAGAGCGTGGCCGTGCTGCGGCCGGATGGCTACCTGGCCTGGACGCTCAACGGACGCACGCAGCAGAAGGTGGGCCCGGTGGAATGGAAGGAGGAAGCCTTTCGCGCTGGCTCCTTCGAACTGGGCCGCTTCTACACCGTCAGCGGGTGGGTCTTCCGGCAGGCGGATGCGCAACTGCGCCCCCTCCTGGAAGGGCCCCCACTGGCTGAGGTGTACGACGACGCCGACTACATTGGCCGCTCGCTGGATGGCGCGGAGGAAGCTTTCGTCGACCTGTACCACGCCATGGGCCAGCTGCTCTCCCACCCGTCGGACAGCATCGCTTCGCTGCGACACCTCCCGGCGGGAGTCGCGGCCCTCATCGCCTCCTCGCCGGAGTACCTCGAGCGCTTCCGGTACATGACTCGGGGCGAGCAGGTGAAGGCGGTCTCGAAACTGGCGACGAACCTCATCCTCACCTTGGGCACGGCGGGGGGCACGGCCAGCACGCTGACGCGGACGTTGGGTGGGCTGGAGGTCACCATGCCGGTGCTGTCCCTCTCGGCCGAGGGCCTGCTGGCGGTAAGGACGGTGGCGGTGTCGGCGGGCACGGTGACGACCACGCTGGAGGTGGGCGTGGGCACCATCGCCATCCTCCACATGGCCAGCCAGGGACAGAGCGCGACTGGTGCGGGCCCCTCCAGGCCCGCGAGGTCACCCAACAGGGCGGAGCCTCGGATCGAGGATGGCAACCCTCAGGAGGGCTGGCAGCATATCGAAGCAAGGCACATCACCGGCACTCATCCAACCGGGCCGGGCGACTTCTTCGCACCGGGAACCTCTCGCGCACAACTCCTGGAAGCAGCGAAGGACATCGTCAAAAATGGAAACCGCATCTCGGAACCTGGCAGGCGTATCCAGGTCTTCCAGATGAAGGTAAAGATCAACGGTGTGAGAGACTTGGTGCGGGTCATCGTTGATTCGGACGACGCCAACCGTGTCATTACGATGTTCCCAGTCAGGGGTGGATAGATGTTCCAGTTCAAATGTGAGTGGGCCGATGGACCGAGGACCTCCACACGCTCGGGCTTTGACCTGGGGCACATGACGTTCGTGAGCGAAAAAGGCATCTGTAGCTCGCGGGGCAGGACACCTGATCAAGCCATGATGCTCGCCATCGCCATCGTGGAGCTTCTCGATGGACTGCGTCGGTTCCTGCTGGAGAGGCGAAGCGAATACACCTTCGTTGGAGCCGACTCGTCGTTCTCCGTGCGCTTCCGGAAGGCGAAGGGGGAACGTATCGCCATCCAATGCGGAGCGAGCCCTCTCGGCGAAGTGAATGCCACGACCCTGTGCCGGGCTGTTCTCTCCGGCGCTGAAACGTTCTTTCAGCAGCCGGAGAACATGCTCCCTCACAGTGATCCAGCTCTGGAAGATCTCACCTCTGCCCTAGAGGCGTTCGCTCGCGCCTTTCGATGAGGGCGATTCGCGAGAGCCGTGTCTCAGCTCTATTCCGCGAACTGCCAGCGTGAACGAGGACCAGGGGAGCTGTGGTTCTGCTCCCCTACAGGAACGTCACGTTACCGAGGGTGACGGTGCGTTGGCGCCCAGCATCCCACAGGATGAGGGTGTACGTCCCCCGGGCCTCCCTCTCCATAGCCAGCACCTCCACCACGACGCGCCCTCGGTTGCTCGCCTCTCCCGGCGCGGCGGGGAGAATGGGGCTCGGTTGCCAGAGCAGCACCGGCTTGAACACTTCGCCCTTCGGTCCCCGGAGCACCGCGCCGGCAGCCGTCCAGGGCGCCGATGCGTGCACCGGACCATGTGGAACACCGATTCCGGAGCAAGTGGAACACTGATTCCGGAGCATGTGGAACGCCCATTCCGGCCATGTGGAACACCGATTCCGGGCAAGTGGAACACACCCGGAAGGTAGGCAGCGGGATGGGCGACACAGTGGAGCGTTGACGGTGCTGGACGAGCCGCCGCCTCTGACCTCCCCCAAGGAGGACTTGATGGCGGCAGAGAGGCTGTCCATGCGCAAGCTGAGAGAGTTGTTGAGACAGAGGTTGGAGCTGAAGCTGTCGGTGCGGGAGATTGCCCGGAGCCTGGGAATCGGGGTGGGCACGGTGAATCGCTACCTGTACCGGGCGCAGGCGGCGAAGCTGACGAGCTGGCCGCTGCCGCCGGAGCTGGACGACGACGCGGCACTCACGGCGCTGCTGTTCGCGGAGGAGGGCAAGGTGGTGGCGAGCCGGCCCGAGCCGGACTGGGCGCACGTGCACGCGGAGCTCAGGAGGAAGGGCGTTACCAAGTTACTGTTGTGGCAGGAGTACCGGGAGGGCAACCCGGAGGGCTACCAGTACAGCCAGTTCTGCGAGCGCTACGCGCGGTGGGCGAAGAGCGTGAGCGTCACCATGCGCCAGGAGCACCGGGCCGGGGAGAAGTGCTTCATGGACTTCAGCGGAGACGGGCTGCAAGTCCACGACGTGGTGAGCGGAGAGGCGCGGATGGCGAAGCTGTACCTGGCGGTGCTGGGGGCCAGCAACTACACGTACGCGGAGCCCGTCTTCAGTGAGGACATCGCCACGTGGGTGGGGTGCAACCAGGGCGCGTTCGCGTACTTCGGAGGAGTGCCGGAGATGGCGGTGCCCGACAACCTGAAGGCGGCAGTCACGCGAGCCAACCGGTACGAGCCGGACATCAACCCCAGCTACGCGGACATGGCCAGGCACTACGGCTTCGCGGTGGTGCCGGCGCGGCCACGCAAGCCGAGGGACAAGGCGAAGGTGGAGAACGGGGTGCTGCTGGCCGAGAGGTGGATTCTGGCGACGCTGCGCAACCGGCGCTTCACGTCGCTGTCCGAGGTGCGTGAGGCAGTGGCGGTGCTGCTGGAGAAGCTGAACACGCGGCCCATGCGCAAGCTGGGCAAGAGCCGCCGGCAACTCTTCGAGGAGGTGGAGAAGGCGGCGCTCAAACCGCTGCCGGACAAGCCCTACGAGCTGGCGCACTGGAAGAAGGCGCGCGTCAACGTGGACTACCACGTGGAGTTGGAGGGGCACTGCTACAGCGTGCCCTACGGGCTGGTGGGGCAGCAGGTGGAGGTGCGCTACACGCAGTCGTGCGTGGAGGTGCTGCTGGGCGGCCGGCGCGTGGCCAGCCACGTGCGCAGTGAGGAACGCGGACGCTTCACCACACTGGCCGAGCACATGCCGGCCAGCCACCGCGCGCATGCGCAGTGGACGCCGAGCCGAATCCTCTCCTGGGCCGCCACGGTGGGCCCCAGCACGGCGAGGCTGGTGGAGGAGTTGATGAAGCGCCGGCCCCATCCCGAGCAGGGCTTCCGCTCCGCCCTGGGCGTCATCCGCCTGGCTGAGCGCCGCGGACAGCAGCGCGTGGAGAAGGCGTGCGCGCGGGCGCTGCGCCACCGCGCCTACAGCTACAAGTCCGTGGCCGCCATCCTCCAGCACCACCTCGAGGACGCGCAGGCGGTGCACGAGGACAAGGGAGCGCTGCCCCAGCACGAGAACGTGCGCGGCGCCGACTACTACCACTGAAGCCTCCCGCGCCCGGCCACGGTGCGCGGACAACCCTCCGCGGTGCTGGCCCTCGCGGCCCGCAACCACGCAGGACGCCTGCGCGCGCCCTTCGGGCGCGCTCCGGCGGCTCAACACCCGACAACCCCCAACGAAGAGACGAGACGATGCTGACTGCGTATTCCGGCCATCGTGATCACCCAGATCGGTCGATCGTGATCACCTGGATCGGTCATCGTGATCGGAGCGAAGCGACGCTGACCGGGGACCTACTTCTCCGCAGACTCCTCCTTCCTGCGGGAGGGGCCCTTTAACACGACCCGATGGGAGTTATGTAGCACCCTGTCGCAAATAGCGTCGGCTACCGTCGGGTCCCCCAGGTGGTCGTGCCACTTCGTGGTGGGCAGCTGGCTGGTCATGAGGGTGCTGCGGTTGCCGTACCTGTCCTCGAGAATCTCGAGCATGTCCCGGCGCTCCTGCTCCTTGAGTGGAGCCAGCCCCCAGTCGTCGATGACCAGCACGTCCACCTTGGCCAGACGCGCCAGCACCCGCGCGTACGAGCCATCCGCGTGTGCCAGCGTCAGCTCGTCGAAGAGCCGGGGCGCTCTGCGGTAGAGCGCCTTGTAGCCCTTGCGGCACGCAGCCTCCGCCAGTGCGCAGGCCAGGTACGTCTTGCCGGTCCCCGTGGCTCCCGTAATCACCACGTTCTGGTGCTCGGCCACCCAGCGGCACGAGCCCAGCTGGCGCACCAGACTCTTGTCCAGCTCGCGCTTGGGCGCGTAGTCGAGGTCCTCCAGGCTCGCGCTGCTCAGCCGCAGCTTCGCCTCGCGCAGGCAGCGCGCCGTACGCGCGTTCTCCCGGTGCAGCCACTCGGCGTCCACCAACATCCCCAGCCGCTCATCGAAGGACAGCTTCGCCAGCTCGGGGTCCTTCTGCTGCCGTTCCCACTCGGCCGCCAGGGCGGAGAGCTTCAGGGAGTGCAGCTTCTGCATCGTCGGTTCGTTCAGCATGTGCTTGTCCTCGGGTGTGTGGCACCTGCTTGGGTGCCGCGGTGTTGGAGAGCTTCGTCGTCGCGCGCCGGCGCACGCAGTGCGACGGCGCGCCCCTCACGCACGAGGCTCGTGGGTAGCGTGAGGGTCAGTGGTAGTAGTCGCTGCCGCGCACGTTCTCGTGCGTCTGCGCGGCGAGCTCCGGTTGCGCTTCGTCCGTTGGTGGGGCGAGCCGGTCCAGCCCATTCTGGAGAATGGAGTCCACGTGCCGGAAGGAGCGGGCGCTCACGGCCAGGGCTCGCGTGCACGCCGCCTCCAGCCGCTCGTTGCCGTAGCGCCTGGCCAGCCGCAGTATCCCCAGGCAGGAGCGGTAACCCAGCTCCGGGTGAGGACGCTCGCGCAGGATGCTCTCCACCAGCTTCTGGGTGTTGGGGCCGATGGTGCCCGCCCAGTGCACCAGCCGCGAGGGCGTCCACTCCAGGTGCTTCTGGTGCGCCTTGGGCATGTGCTCCGGCTGCGTGGTGTGCCGGCCCCGCTCGTCGCTACGCACGTGACTCGCCACGCGCTCGCCGCGCTGGTACAGCTCCACCGTGGTGGCCGTCACTCGCGCCTCCAGCACCTGGTGCACCAGCGCGTACGGCACCGAGTAGAAGTGATGGTGCACCTGCACGTGGTAGTCGATGTTGACTCGCACCTGCTTCCACTCGCCGTAGGTGAAAGCCTCGGCCGGTAGCGGCCGCAGCGCCGGTTTGTCCAGCCGCTCGAAGAGCTCTCTCCGGCTCGCGTCGTACAGCCTCATTTTTCGGTTATTGAGGTCCTCCAGCAGCTCGCCAATGCGCTCGTTGAGCGCCTCCAGCGAGAAGAAGGTGTGGTGGCGCAGCCGCGCCAGTAGCCAGCGCTGCACCACCAGCACGCCCACCTCCACCTTCGCCTTGTCCCGGGGCGAGCGCGGGCGCGCTGGCAGCACCACCGTGCCGCAGTGCCGCGCGAATTCCTCGTACGTGCGCTGCACTCCCGGCTCGTAGCGGCACGCGCGCGTCACCCCGCTCTTGAGCTGGTCAGGCACCAGCGCTCCCGGCACGCCACCGAGGTACACGAAGCAGCGCTGGTGACTGGCGATGAAGTCCGGCCCTCGCTGCGTGCGCGTGGCCTCCGCGTACGTGTAGTTGGAGGCCCCCAGCACCGCCACGAACAGCTCCACCTCCACGCGCTCGCCCGTTGTCTCGTCCACCAGGTGCGGCTTGTTTCCCGAGTAGTCGACGAAGAGCTTTTCTCCCGCCCGGTGCTCCTGCCTCATGGTGAGCCGGTGTTTGGCCAACCACTGCCGGTAGTACTCGCAGAACTGCGTGTAGCGGTACCCCTCCGGGTGTTTCTCCAGGTACTCCAGGTGCAACAGCTCCAGCGTGACGCCGGGCTTCTTTCTCTCCGTGTGGATGTACACCGGGTCGGGCAGGGGCCTCTGGGCCGTGGGCTTCGGCACGGCGCCATACAGCCGCTCCTCCAGCTCCTCCTCCCGCATCTGCTCCACCTGCTCCCAGCTCAGCTTCGCCGCCGCAGCGCGCGCCAGCACGCTCCCCACCGCCCCCGCGCTGATTCCCAGGCTGCTGGCCACCTCCCGGTGGCTTCTCTTCTGCTCCCACTTCTGCCGTAGCACTTCTCGTATGTGACGCATGGACAGTCGCTCCGTGGCCATCGGCCCTCCTCGCGGAGGGCCGTCGACGAATGCCGTCCAGCGTGCTCGCTCGGCTCGCCCGCCCTCCCGCGTCCGGTTGCTACCAGCCGACGGGCCCCGTAGGGCGAACCACCTGACCTCCAGCGTAGTCCTCGGGCACCTTGGCCCGCTGAGCACGATGGCCGATCCCGGTGATCACGATGCTCCGATCTCGCTGATCACGATGCTCCGATCCTGGTGATCACGATGGGCCGACGCGCGCAGCTGACGGAGCAGACGCTGGAGAAGCTCAACGCGATGAAGCTGTACGGCATGGCCAACTACCTGCGCACCTGGATGGAGCGGCCAGCGGACACACAGATGGGCCCGACGGAGCTGGTAGGCTTGCTGGCGGACGCCGAATGGGTGCACCGGGAGAACAAGAAGCTCACCTCGCGCCTGCGCAACGCGCGGCTGCGCCAGACGGCGTGCCTGGAGGACATCGACTACAGCCTGGCGCGCGGGCTGACGAAGGCCCAGGTAATGGAGCTATCCACCTCGCGCTGGGTGGCGCAGGCTCAGAACGTGCTGGTGACGGGCCCCACCGGCGTGGGCAAGAGCTTCCTGGCGTGCGCGCTCGGACAGAAGGCGTGCCGTGATGGCTACGGCGTGGTGTACCGCCGCACCTCGCGTCTCTTCGACGAGCTGGCGCAGGCTCGCGCCGACGGCACCTACCCGCACCTGCTGCGCAGGCTCGCCAAGGCCCAGGTGCTGATTCTGGACGACTTCGGCCTGGAGCCCCTGGGGGCCAGCGAGCGCAAGGAGCTGCTGGAGGTATTGGAGGACAGGTATGGCTCCGGCGCAACCGTGGTGACGAGCCAACTCGACCCCAAGGACTGGCACGCGGTGATTGGTGAGGCCACCCTGGCCGACGCCATCCTCGACCGGCTGGTGCACAACGCCCATCGGCTCAAGCTCTCGGGCGACTCGGTGCGCGACCCGGAAAGGAATTTGACCCGGTCCAAGAAGGGGGCGAAGTGAACCCCGGCCAGCGTCGCTGACGCTCCGACTGTTCCACATGGCCGGAACGGGTGTTCCACTTCGCCCGGAACGAGTGTTCCACTTCGCCGGAATACGCACGCAGAGCAGGAGGGCCTGCGGATGAATCGTGCACCTGCTTCATCGCGTCGCGCTCAACAGCGAGAGGCTTGAGATCGATCGCTGGTTGGAAGCGCACCGCCCGCGGATGACCTTCCAGCCGTTCCGGGCTGCCGCCGCTTCGCGGACGATTTCCACCACCTCGGCCGCATCCACGCGCTCGTCGGAGATTCGCACCGTCGCGCCAAACTCGGCAGCGAGATGCCGCCGCTCGGATGCCGTCGACGCTCGCTCGAGCACGCGCGAGTACGCCTCGCACGAGTACGCGAACGTCTCGCGCTTGCGGAACTCGATGTCGAGCAGCCACTCCCGCCAGCGGGTCTCGGGGAGGCCCACCGTGCGGCGCTTGCAGTTGTGGAAGATGTGCGCGGCCTCGTGGACGATGAAGTCAGCGAAGGGCGCGTTCTCGGTGAAGTATTCCGCGGACACGTAGCAGCTCGTCGCCTCGCTCAGCCCGACGATGAGCGGCGCATCCTCCCCTAACAGCTCCACGCCAAGGCTCGCGAGGTAGAGGTTCGCCAAGTCCCAGGCCGAGCTGTCGTAGGCGTTCTCGCGCAGCAGTTTCTCGATGTTATCGCTCGTGAGGAACACGACGGACTTCTCGAGCATCGCCAGCACGGCGTCCTGCTCCACTCTTGGAAAGAGGCCTCGGGCCATCGGCTCCACCTTCCGGCGAGTGAGTGCGACGGTGTCTGTCTCCGGCAGCGGGCGAGGCGCGCGGCCAGCCGCGAGACGCCTCACCTCTCGGACGAGCGCGTCTCGCAGGTCGTCGTGAGCTCGCCGGGCACGCTCGAGGAAACCTCCCGGCCACGCGGTGAGATGCGGGTCGGTGTGGCCAGTGCGGAGGTAGCGCTCGACCTCGTCTGTGATGGTGGGCTGCGCGTCAGTCACTTCGCCAGGGTACTCCCAGCCTCCAAGGACGGGGAGAACGACGTAGGAATCCGAAGGCGACAAAGCGGTCCGCATGCTCGGGAGTGCCCCCCATCCATACGTTCCAGGGGCCCATGCTCTGAAGCGGAAGGCCGGTGAGTTCGACCACCAGGTGCCGCCCGGGCGCCTCTCCATCACCTTGGGTGCCCATCCGTGCCCACGTCCCCCTCCTCCAACCTGCTCGGCAACCCCCATGCACGGCAACAGCCGGAGCGCCAGCGTGCCTAGCGCCGTGCAGCAGCCTTTCGGAGCGCCAAGCCTCGGAACGGCGCGGTTGCCCAGGCAGAAGCCAGGAGGACGCACAGGAGCTGTCTGACGACGGTTGCCGGACCGCCCCACCTAGCCTATGAGGTTGGCATGGCACGCCGACTCCTCAAGTCATTTGTTGACTGTTCTGTCGTGACTCTCCGGTTTAGGAGGACGCTCCTGGTACCATGGGATGTCTCCACCGGAGGCCCTCATGACGCCTACACTGCTGGTGCTGCTGCTGCTCTCCCAGGCGGAACGGCCTGATGACGCGCCTGCTGGAGCCATGGAGCCACCGCTCCCGGCGGTCCTGGCGGGAGGATGGCACTACCTCACGCGCGTGGAGGCCTCCGGGCTGGCGCTGTTGCCGAGCGGCGGGGCGGAAGGGCTGGAGAGCTACGCCCAACTGACACCCATGCTGGTGCTGGACGGAGGCGAGGAGCTCGGCGTCAACCTGGGCGCTCCGGTACGCCTGCGGGTGGGTGGAGGAACTCCAGGGGCCGGGTTGGTGCGTCGCGAGGACTGGGACAGCCTCTCGGACTGGGGCCAGTTGGTACGAGCCCTCAAGCTGGGCTCGGACTCTTCCCCGGCGGGGTTGTGGGCTGGCGCTCTTGACAGCTACAGCCTCCTTTCCGGGCACTTGGTGCGGCGGTACTCCAACCGCGCCAATCCGGACTACCACCCGGCTGGAGCCTTTCTCACCGGCACGCTCGGGCCAGTCTACGCGGAGGCGTTTTCCTCGGACGTGCTGGGCGCGCGCCTCATCGGCGCGGAGGTAGCGCTCGACCTGGCACACCTCTTCATGGGCCCACAAGAGCAGCCTGGGCGCTACACACTGGCGCTGTCCGCGGTACACGACTGGGGGCGGGCCGGAGGCCACTCGCCCCAGGTGATGCTGGCACACCTGGATGGAACGGCGGTGGTGTTGGTGCGCCCAGGCTACGAGCTGCACGTGCTGGCGGGTTGGGGTGGGCGTCCGGGCGTGGGCGGTGCCTGGGGCGCGGTGGCTGGCGTGGGCGCGGATGCGGTGACACCCTCGCTGGATGCGCGGCTGCGGCTGGAGGTGCGAGGGCAGCGCGGAGGCTTCCGCCAGGGCTTCTTCGGCCCCGACTACGAGCTGGCGCGCTTGCGCGCGGCGGGCCCTTCCGGGTTGCCCGTCGTGGAGGCGCCCTTCCCCAATGGCTTCTCGGTGTATGGCGAGGCCGTGGTGGGGTGGGACGCGGTGCGGCTAGGCGGGCTGCGGCAACGCCACCTGCACCTCTCCCTGGGGGCGGAGGCGTTTACCTGGGGGCGCGTGGACGTGGACGGGCGGCTCGCGGTGCAGCTCGCCGAGCGGCGCGTGGAGGTGGCCGTCAACGCTCTGGCCGCCGGAGTGGGCAAGCCGCAGGCGCGCTTCCTGTACTCGGGCGAGGTGCGCTGGCGCTTCGGCGGGTGGCTGTACGCCGTGGGCCAGGGCGGCACGCTGCTGTTTGCGGCGCCGGACGGGACGCTGCGCCCAGGCGCCTTCGCTTCCGCTGGCCTGGGGGTGGACCATGCCCGCTGAGACGGCGCGCAACCGGGCCGCTTTGCTGTTTTGCGGCGTCCTGCTGGCTACGGGCTGCGCCACGGTGACGCCTCCAGCGGGAGGCGGTGCACACCTGAAGCACACCCCTCGAGGTGTGCACGACCCCACATTGGCAGGCGAGCTGCGCGGCGACTCCCCAACCGCGTCCACGGGCCAGAGCGAGCCCGCGCGGCTCCACCGTCGTCGGGGTGAGCGCGCTCGGAGCACGGAGGTGGCCATGGTGAGCCCGGCTGAGATGGCCGTGCGCGCGGTGGCCAGCGGGGCCAGGCAGGCGGATGCCTTCGAGTACCTGCTGCTGCTCGCGGGCCTGGACAACGTCAACGACGAGCCCCCGCGAGGGGCGCCACTCACACCCCAGGAGGCGGCCCGGGTGCTGACGGTGCTGATGAAGAAGCCGGTGACGCTGGGCTCCTTTCCGCCGCGCATGGCCGCCTGCCACCTGTTGCGCGAGGTGCTGGAGGGAGGGGAAGTGTCCCGCGAGGAGTTGCTGCGCCGTGTGGAGCGATTCAAGACGGTGGCCGTGCTGCGGCCGGATGGCTACCTCGCGTGGACGCTCAACGGACGTACTCAGCAGAAGGTGGGCTCCGTGGAGTGGAAGGAGGAAGCCTTCCGCGCGGGCCCCTTTGAGCTGGGCCGCTTCTACACCGTCAAGGGGTGGGTCTTCCGGGAGGCGGACGCCCAACTGAGCCCCGTCATGGAAGGACCCGGGCTGGCCGAGGTGTACGACGACGCCGACTACATCGGCCGTTCGCTAGATGGGGCCGAAGAGGCCTTCGTCGAGTTGTACCACGCCATGGGCCAGTTTCTCTCCCACCCGTCGGACAGCATCGCGGCGCTACGGCACCTGCCTGCGGGAGTCGCGGCCCTCATTGCCTCCTCGCCCCAGTACCGCGAGCGCTTCCGGTACATGACGCGCGGCGAGCAGGTAAAGGCCGTCTCCAAGCTGCTGACCAACCTCATCGTCACGTTTGGCACGGCTGGTGGAACGACGGGCGCGCTGACGCGGGCGGTGGGAGGACTGGAGGCCACTGTGCCGGTGCTCTCGCTGTCGGCCGAGGGCTTGCTGGTGATGGAGCGCGTCGTGGTGCCAGTGGGCAAGGCGGCCACAGTGCTGAAAGGCGGGCCGTGGGCGGCCGTCATTATCCAGCAGGCAGGTGGGGCAGATAGTGGGGCCTCGGAGTCATCCCAAGGACAGATGCGCCCAGCAGCCGAGGAACTTCTTCAGCAGGCAACTCGACTACCACCCGAGAGACTCAACGGCTTCCGAATCTTTGGGAACAAGGGACTTGTTGGACAAACATTTCAGCGTAATGTTCTTTTGATCGAGGCCGAGACCAAAGGAGCTTCATCCTTGAAAAAATTGATAGAGGCTTTCGAGGCTGAAGCGCGCGCTGCTGGTGCCTCTCGCCTGAGTATTACGGGGCATGCTGTGATTAATCAGGGTTTCTTGAACCCCGCGATCGCGCAGCGTTACGGGTTCGCGTTTCGGCGCATCAATAACGATACAATTGAGCTAGTCAAGGAACTGCTACCATGACCGACCTCAGCGCAGAGGCGAGGCGCCAGAGGCTCCTCCGGAAATTCTATCGCTCAGGGCGCGAAGGAACGTGGACGCGCCCCTTTGACGAATTCCCGGCGGAGGTACGCACGAGTCTGCTCAATGTGGCTG